>NZ_CP009122.1:2879984-3181927 GCF_000803645.1 Sphingopyxis fribergensis
TTCAAGAAGTACGAGATCGGCTATTTCCACATCGATATCGCCGAACTGCGCTACGAAGGCGGCAAAGGATTCCTCTATGTCGCGGTGGACCGCACCTCGAAGCTGGTGTTCGCCCGCATCTATCGACGGGCGACCAAGCTCGCCGCGGCAGCCTTCCTGCGCGTGCTGATCAAGACGGTTCCCTACAGGATCCACACCATCCTGACCGACAACGGCGTGCAGTTCGTGCAGCGTGACCAGGGCGGCACACTGGGATGGATCGGCCATATCTTCGGCCGTGTCTGCGAGCAGAACGGCATCGAGCATCGCCTCACCGTAACCGGTGTTTCCCTGCCACCTTGCGGGAGTGAAGCGTGGCGTCGATTTTCGCTAGCCCGATCAGGCTGGAGGATGCTGATGCTATGATGATGACATGTGATGATGCTGGCACCAGCGTGGTTCGGCGTTTTGAGGTTTTCACAGGTGCGGGCCAGCGTCGGGAGTGGTCGCCTGAGGTAAAGGCGTCGATCGTCGCGGAGAGCTATTCGGGTCAGGAGACGGCCTGCGCGGTGGCGCGCCGTCATGGGCTTGCTCCGTCGCAACTATTCGCTTGGCGCCGGGATCTGCGCAAGAAGCTGGAGGACCAAGGGCTGACGCTTCCAGCGACGCCTGCGTTCGTGCCGGCGGTGATCGAACCGCTCCCTTCGGGTGATCCAGCCCCTGTCGCCAGGCGCGGCCGTCGCCGTCGGCGTCCCACAGTCAGTGCTGTCGAGCTGGAGATTGACGGCGTGGCGGTGAAGATCGGACGCGGGGCCGATGCGGCTGTGATCGCAGCGGTGATTGAAGCACTCAAGGCAACGCGATGATCGGACCTGGCGCTGGCGCGCGCGTGATGGTGGCGACGCGTCCGGTGGATTTTCGCAAGGGACCTGACGCCCTGGCCGCGCTGGTCGGCGCCGAGTATGGCGGCGACCCATATTCAGGCGTGATCTACGTGTTCCGGGCAAAGCGTGCTGACCGGATCAAGCTGGTCTGGTGGGACGGCACTGGCCTGTGCCTGATGGCCAAGAAGCTGGAGTCCGGCGGCTTCCGGTGGCCGGGCATCCAGGACGGCGTGATGCGTGTGACCTCAGCGCAACTCGGCGCGCTTCTGGAGGGTCTGGATTGGCGCCGGGTGCATGGCGGGCGCCGCCCGCAGGCCCCGCAGATTGCCTGTTGACGGGGCGTTCCCAGACTGATTCACTGCTCCCATGCTCATGGAAGCGGACCTGCCGGACGATGTTGACGCGTTACGCGCGCTCGTCCTCGAACAGGCCCGCAAGCTCGAGAGTGCCGACGCGGAAGCCGAACGCCTGAGGGCGATCATCGAGGCTTTTCGGCGTCATCGGTTCGGCCGCCGTTCCGAGCAGCTCGATCAGGATCAGTTGCAGCTGGGCCTTGAGGATGCCGAGACGGCGCTCGCGGAAGCCGAGGCCGCCAGCGAAGCGAAGGCCGGACGGCCTCGCAGTGATCCTGTGCGCAAGACCAACCGCGGTTCGCTGCCCGCGCATCTCGAGCGGATCGAACAGATCGTTGACGTCGAGAGCAATGCTTGCCCCTGCTGCGGCGGCGCCCTCCACCAGATCGGCGAGGATGTCGCCGAGCGCCTCGATGTGGTGCCGACCACCTTCCGCGTCGTGGTCACCCGGCGGCCGCGTTATGGCTGCCGTTCGTGCGAGAGCGCGATCGTGCAGGCGCCGGCGCCGGCGCGGATCATTGAGGGCGGCATTCCGACCGAGGCACTGATCGCCCAGGTGCTGGTATCCAAGTATGCCGATCACCTGCCGCTTTACCGGCAGGCCCAGATATACGCCCGGCAGGGCATCCGGCTCGACCGATCCACTTTGGCCGACTGGGTCGGGCGAGCGGCCTGGTATCTGCGCCCCTTGCGTGACCACATTCTCGACGAGCTACGACGATCCGAGCGGCTGTTCGCCGACGAGACGACCGCCCCGGTGCTCGATCCCGGACGCGGGCGGACCAAGACCGGCCAGCTCTGGGCCTATGCCCGCGACGACCGACCATGGGGCGGCTGCGATCCGCCGATCGTCGCCTATGTCTATGCGCCAGATCGCAAGGCCGAGCGTCCCCAGTTCCATCTTGGTGATTTTGCGGGCATCCTACAGGTCGATGGCTATGGCGGCTACGCCGCGCTCGCCCGGCGGCGCCAGCAGATCAGGCTCGCTTTCTGCTGGGCGCATGTGCGTCGCAAATTCTACGAACTGGCTGATACATCCCCGGTCGCTACCGAGGTGCTGCGCCGCATCGCCTTGCTTTACGCCATCGAGGACGATGTGCGCGGCCTCTCGGCCGAGCAGCGTCGTGCCGCTCGGGCCGGACGCAGCCGCGTCATCATCGACGATCTTCACCAATATCTTGCCGCCCGTGGCCGCCAGGTCAGCGCCAAGAGCAAGCTCGGCGAAGCGATCCGCTACGCACTCACCCGCTGGGACGGCCTCTCACGCTTCATCGATGACGGTCGCATCGACCTCGACTCCAATACCGTCGAACGATCGATCAGGCCGCTGGCTCGCAATCGCAAAAATGCCCTGTTTGCCGGTTCCGACGAGGGCGGCGACAACTGGGCGGTGATCGCCACGCTCATCGAATGTTGCAAGCTCAGCACCATCAACCCCCACCAATGGCTGACCGAAACCCTCACCAGCCTCGCCAACGGTTATCCCGCCAACAGCGTCGGTGATCTCATGCCATGGACCGTCGTAGCCTGAAAACACCGGTTACGCCTCACCAAACCCTATCACCCATGGACCAACGGTCAGGCCGAAAGGATGGTGCGCACCATCAAGGAGGCCACCGTCAAATCTTTCCATTACACGTCGATCAACGAGCTGCGCCGCCATGTCCGCGACTGGTTGGTCGCTTACAACTTTGCCAAGCAGTTGAAGGCACTGCGCTTCAAGACACCCTATGAGGCCATCGAAGAACTCTGGAAATCCAAGCCGGATATCTTCAATATGGAGCCACACCATCACATGCTGGGACTAAACACCTAAGTTTCCATTGGCTACCCGCTAATTGATCACCGCAGCCGTCCAACTCGCGATTTTGTCGGCCATTTCAAGGCTCGCGCGATCAAAGGCTTCGACGATACTCGAAACGCTGTTTGCGCTTGCTGTCCTATCAAGGACGATGCGCGTGACTGCCAGTGGTTCCGATTCTTTGGATCGGCTTAGTTCCACTTGCGCGGCGATGCGAATGATCGGGGCCGCGTCGGGCCCCTGCTCGTAATAGGCTGCAAAAGAAGAAAGCCGTGCGGATAGGACGTAATGATCGGAAGCCACGCTCTGGACAGGGATATATGCGTGATCGATTTTGCGCGCTACGCTTCCGGCAATAGCCTCGCGGATCATCTCGGGCGCAGGCCTCATCCACCGTGCTTTGGCCAGATACGTGACTTCGCGATTCTCGATCGTGAGGATCCTGTCTCCATCGGCCCCAGGCGGAAGCGTCGGTCGCGTAATATACACCGGAATCCACTGTCGTGCAATTTCACGCTCCGGTACGGGCGTGCTGCTGATCCGGTACAACGTCGATTTGCCGCCAGTTCCCAGAATATTCCCGCAACCAGAAAGGCAAATTAGCGCGCCCGTCAGCAAAAACATTCTTGCAGAGATCGTTTTCATTGGGAGAGCTTCCTTTCACGAGGGGTCCGTCGTAGCTGGCCGGCGAGCTGCTCGATTTCCTGCGCCGCGCTATCGAGCGATTTCAAAGTTGCAGCAATCCCGGAGCCGTCGGGCGCCGCCAATCCACTCGCGGCGTCATCAAGCCTGTGAATGACCACCCTCGCCTCGGCGATCCCCTCTCGAAGATCTCGAGCAGCTGCCGAGACATCGGCAAACGTCTTGCGACCGTCGCCATCGATCGCCGTGCGCGCCGATGCGGCCGCGGCCTCGATATCGGCCGCCGCCCGGTCCAGGCGTGCAAACGCTTGTTCAGCCTTGCTGAACATTCCGCGACTAGATCGCAATTCCGCCGTGGTAGCTCTTACATCCGCAATAGCAGCCGAAACATTTTCGATATTCTCGTCGGACAAGGTCCGGTTGACCCTTTCCAGGGCCTGCGAAGCGTCCGCCAACAATGCGCCACCTCCATCCATCAGGGATTGTAGCGAACTTTTTTCCGCCTTAATCACTGGGAGCGTTTCCTTGGAAACCTCCTTCAACAACGGCTTAGAGGGCGTCCCCGCACTGATCTGGATGTAGCTTCCGCCGGTTATGCCTTGCGACTCCGTCGCGGCGGTAGAATCGACGCGCACAGGCGTATCCTCGCGCAGGCGCACCCCTGCAAGCACCCTGTTTGGATTTCTGGGATCAAGACTAATACGCGTGATTTCTCCCACCGGAATTCCGTTGAACTGCACCTCGCCTCCCTCACTAAGACCGCGGACGGGACCATCGAAAATGATCCGATACTCGTCGAAATTACGGGCGAATTGGGATTGACCGAGCCAGAGGATGAAGCCGAAAGCCGCCGCTAGCAGAGCCAGCGTCAGGCCCCCAATCAGACCGTAGTTCGCGTCGCGTTCCATTAACGGTTCCTTTCCTTGGCGCGCTCCGCCCGCCCTCCCAAAAACGCCCTGATCCAAGGATGGTCAGACCTCTCAAGTTCCGCGATTGGCGAAACCTCGACAATTTTCTGATCCGCAACCACGGCCACGCGGTCGCTGATGGAATACAGGCTGTCGAGATCATGGGTCACCATCACGACAGTAAGCCCCAGCGTGTCGCTCAGCGTCCGTATCAGCTGGTCAAATTCGGCGGCGGCGATCGGGTCGAGGCCCGAAGTGGGTTCGTCAAGGAACAGCAATTCTGGATCGAGCGCCAAGGCCCTCGCTACGCTTACACGTTTTCGCATTCCGCCTGAAAGTTCAGCGGGCATTTGCCGGCCCACCTCGGCATCGAGTCCGACAAGGCCGATTTTCATCAGAGCCACGGCCTCGAGCCACGGCTCTCTAAGACGGGTATGTTCGATGAGAGGAGCCTCGACATTTTCTTGCACACTAAGAGAAGAAAAAAGCGCGCCATTTTGAAACATGACGCCAATTCGGTGATCAATTTCCGTACGATCAAAGCGACTCCCAATTTTTTTCTGAAAGATTTCGATTGTCCCATGGCTAGGCGCAATCAGGCCCAAAATGGTGTTCATCAGGACGGATTTTCCACTACCGGACCCTCCGACGACACCAAGAATCTCGCCACGATGGACTTCTAGGTTCAAATCCTGGTGGATAATGTGATCGCCAAATCGGGTTTTAAGATTCTCCACCCGAATAACGATGTCCGGATCGCAAATCATATTTCGAGCACGTTGAAGAGAATTGCAAAGGCGGCATCCAGAAGGATGATTGCGAATAGCGCTTGGACAACGGCGACGGTCACCCGCCCGCCCAGATCCTCAACATCTCCGCGTACCGAAAGGCCGTGGCGACATCCGGCAAGCGCAATCACAATGGCCAGCACCGGTACTTTTGCCATTCCAACCCAGAAGTGTCGGATATCGACCGCAGCCGAGAGTCGTTCGGCGAAATATGTCGGGCTCACGTCGAGTATGCCCCAGCTGACGACAAGCCCGCCGGCCAAACCAGCCAGCATGGCAACAATCGCCAGGAGGGGCATAATTACAAGCAATGCCAATACGCGTGGCACAACCAGCGCGTCGAACAGGTCGATGCCCATCACCTTCATTGCCTGCGTCTCTTGATTCATTCGCATTGCGCCGATCTGGGCCGCGAAAGTGGAAGCGGACCGACCGGCAAGTAGTATCGCGGGAATGAGGACGCCGAACTCGCGGAGGACGGATATGCCAACCAGTTCGACGACCAGTTCCGATGCACCCAATGTCTTGAGCAGATCGCTTCCTATGAGAGCCACCACTGCGCCGATAAAGAATGTCATGATCGCTATGAGTGGCAGCGCATCGAAGCCGGCCTTCTGAATTGACGACGCCAGTGCGATCAATCGCATCCTTTTGGGATGTGCAAGAGATTTCATGAGCGCCACCTCAAGTTGGCCGAGAAATCGAGCGCTTGCGCCGATTTCCTGGACAGCTCGATAAACTTTTTGGCCAAGACGCACGTGAAATGGGGGAGTTTTGATTGGCGGGACATCGCGGTCGGCCATGGCCGAGCCCACCAGCGCGAACAGATCAGCAAGATTGGCGGGCAGGTCTGCGGTAAATGCCGCATTGGGTGCGAGAGTCAGGATGGCGAGCGCGCCTGCGCTGTCTATCCTTCCCAGGTTTCCGAAGTCGCTTGAGAAGGAGAGGTTCGAGGGACTCAGAACATGCCCGGAAAGGCCTGCGATCGACATCGCTGTCCAGTCACCTTCAACGACCAACGTTGAAATGCCATCTCCTTCGCGAACGAAGATGTTCGGTGCTGTGCGCGCATTCATCGCAGCAAGTCTCCAACCGGTGTCGGGAGAGCGGATCGACCGTGGCAACTCCCTCTCCCATAACCCGTCATCGAGCGGATCATGCCAGCAAGCGGGACCACTGACCCCACACATTTAACCATGCCGATCCACACATCGCGCCTTGCCTCAATGGCATTATGTAAACGTCACCGTAGCGTTATATCAGGTCGCTTGCAAGGAGTATGCTGCGCACAAATCGGCCGACAGATCGTTTGAATAAGCACAGGATACTCTTGCTAAGGTTAGATAAAATTGTCAGTTGAAATCCCTATGAGATTCTTTCTGAACCGATATCGCACCTTAGAGTTCATATTAACGACACTCGTAGGTGACATTAAATCTTTGCTTGCACTTGCCATCCCAGGCCGAGTGATTTTTGCAGGGCGATCCATGACAGCGTGAGCGCCGCCTTTCCCCGGACGAGGTCGGTTGCCGCCTGCTGCTGTTTGCGAAGCGTGCGATTTAGGTCGGCGCGCGAGATCACTCCGCCGGCAAATCGTTGTCGATCAAGATCGGCTGCGCCATCTGCCTGGGACTTGATCTGCGCGAACGCCACCAGGGCAGAGCGCTGCTGGCTAAAGCGCGACAACGCGCGCTCGGCGTCCTGAAGTGCAGAAAGCACCGTCTTTCGATAGTTGGCAACTGCCTCGGCACGGACGGCGCTCGCCTGATCGACCGAGGCATCGACCCTTCCGAAATCGAGGAAGTTCCACTGCAACTGTGGAATGGCGAGAATTGACGGATTGCTCACATCAAAGAGATCGTCTGGCGACGTTCCGCCAAGTCCCAAGATTCCCATGAATGACAGCTTCGGAAATCGTGCAGCCTCCGCAACACCGATCCGAGCCGTTGCTGCCGCCAGGCTGCGTTCGGCCGCGCGGATGTCGGGCCGACGTGCGACAAGGTTGGAGGGGTCGCCCACGGCGACCTGTTCCGGCGGGAGGGGAACATCGAAGATCTGTTTCAGCGCTTCGTCCGTTGTCCCTGGGATCTGTCCAGCTAGAATGGCAAGCGCATCGAGCAATACCGCCGTGTCAGCTTCGGCCTCGGCGAGCTGAGACTTGAGCAGCTCGAGCTCGGCATTTGCATTGCCGAGAGGGAACAGGGGCAACACGCCTTGCTGATACCGTTGATAGGTTAGCGAGAGGGTTTGCTGCTGCAACTCGCACTCGGTTCGGTACGCTTTGGCTCGAAACTGGGCCTCGCGCAGGTTGACATAGGCATTGGCAACTTCGGCGGTCAGCTGGACCTTGGCATCCTCCACATTGGCAACCGCTGCCGCGGCCTGAGCGTTGCCGGCCTCGATCCGTCGCTGCGTTCCTCCTGCGAAATCCAGCTCCCAGTTAGCGTTGAGCCCGAGATTGTAGACACTGAGGCTATCATCCGCCTGTCCCTGCGGACTAACAGGCGCGCTCGCCGAAGGCGGGGCACTGTTCTGAATATCAAGGCCCGGCAAGCGGCCCTGAATAGCCGTCGCCTGGGTTCCAAGCGTCGGAAATCTTCCGGCCTTCTCCTGTCTCACGGATGCCCGCGCCTGCGCAATCCGCGCTTGCGCAGCCTGAAGCGAAGGATTGTCCGATAACGCAGCCTCGATAAGCCTGGTCAATTCCGGATCGTTCAAAAGGAGCCACCACTCTGCCAGCTCGGGCTCGGTATCGATGATGTTACCGCCGGCACGGACAAAGCCGTCATTTCGGTTCGCCGAGAATACTTCTGGAGGCCCGGCGTAGTCTGGGCCCGCAACACAACCGGCCAGCAGAAACGAGGCGAGAAGCGATATTACAGATTTTCTTATCATGTCAGGCTCAGTGCATCGAAAGGGAAACATTCTTGGGAAGCGGCTTCAAAAAGATGACCAAAGGAACGGTCATCAAGGTCAGGACGCCCATCACCAAGAATACATCATTGTAGGTCATTACGAACGCGTCCCGCTGGATGGTCCGGCCTAGCATCGACATGGCACCCTCCATCCCGCCGAAGCTTTTCGCGAGTTCATCAAGATAAATCTGGAGTGAAGCACTGTTGGCATTCAGCGTCTCTTCCATGCGCCGGCTATGGTGCCAGATCCGCTTGTCCTGAAACGAAGCCAGTCCGGCCAAAGCGAAAGATCCTCCGAGATTTCGAGCGGCGTTAAAAATACCGGAGGCATCGCCAGCATCTGTCTTTGCCACCGAGGCTACGGTAGCCTGGTTCAGGAACATCATGGCCAGAATCATGCCAACACCCCGAATAAGCTGGCTTTCGATGAATACGGCGCCCCCAGATTCCGCGGTGAGGCTTATGCTGACGAAACAGCTGGCCGCCATCAGAAGCATTCCGACACCGACGGCAATGCGAATGTGGAGTCTGCGGATCATGAAGGGCAGGATCGGCATAAGCACAAAAGCCGGAATACCCATCCAAAATATAACGAGCCCGGTTTGAAAAGCGTTATAATCGGATATGATCGCAAGAAATTGGGGAATGACGTAGGTCGAACCATACATGACCATTCCCAGGGCGAGAGCCATCACCGCAACGCTTCCGAATTGGCGATTGAGAAGGAGGCGGAGTTTCAGGACGGGCTTCGACGCGTTCAGCTGCCCGTATATGAGTGAAGCGAAACCGATAACGGCAATGAGTGCCAGCCAGCGAATAAGAGCGGATTCAAACCATTCCTCGCGATGCCCCTCCTCAAGCAACACAGTCAAAGCGCCCAACCCCAGAATCAGGCCGGCAATGCCCGCCCAATCAGCATCGGTCAGATACTCCCACTTCGGCTCTTCGTGAGGAAGCCCGACGAATAGCAGCAGCAGCAGTACGGCGCAGATTGGAACATTGACAAAGAAGGCATAGTGCCAGCTCAAATTTTCGGTCAGCCAGCCACCGATCAGCGGCCCCATGACCGGACCCAGAATCACTGTCATGCCGAACAGCGCCATGCCGATCGGCTGTTGATGGGGCGGCAATCTTTTCGCCACGATGGTCATCGCAGTTGGTATCAGCGCACCACCCATGAAACCCTGACCCGTGCGACCGATGATCATGGTCGTGAGGTCGGTCGCCATACCGCAAAGAATTGAGAAGCCGGTGAACGCGGAAACCGCAATGATGAGCAGGTTTCGCAGTCCAAAAAGGCGTTCAAGCCAGGCGCTAAGCGGAATTACCACAATTTCGGCAACGAGAAATGCGGTGGCAATCCAAGTGCCCTCGGTGCCGCTGGCTCCGATTTCGCCCTGGATCACCGGAAGCGCGGAATTGACGATAGAGATATCGAGTGTTGCGAGCATGGCGCCAAGTGCACCCGCTGCGACCGCTATCCACGCGGTGATATCGGCATTCCGCCTTTCTGCAGTCGGAGTACCAGAGGCGCTGTTCGATGCCAACTCGGCGGTCATTTGTCGGTACTCGAGATCTCTTTCAGCTCTCCGGCAGCGTTTCGCGTGTCGACAACTGCCACAACCGACATGCCCGGGACGAGCAGACGACGCACTTTGGGCGAGGCTATTATCGCGATACGAACCGTTATCCGCTGAACAATCTTGGTGAAATTCCCTGTGGCGTTTTCGGGCGGCAGGATCGAAAATTCTGCTCCGGTTCCGGGCGAGATGCTCTCAACGCGTCCAGCAATCTCAAAGTCGGGAAGAGCATCGACCTCGAGCCTGACCGGTTGCCCCGCCCGCAAAAGGCCGACCTGCGTCTCCTTGAAATTAGCGATGACGTAGATTTCGTTTACCGGAACCACGGTCATCAATCGCTGACCGGGCTGAACGAATTGGCCGACCCTTACTGTTAGATCGCCAACGCGACCTCCCTTGCTGGCTCGCAGCAGAGTCGATGTGACATCTAGGTCGGCCGCTTCCAGCTGCGCGCGAGCCGCGTCAGCTTGGGCTTCGGTCTGGTCGATCTGTTTGAACAAGGTGGCCCTCCGACCGTTGGCAGCAGAGACTGCTGCCTGGGCAGCAACAAAGTCGGCGTGCGCTTGCTGCGCCTGTGTCTCATATTGTTGAAGCTTTTCTCGCGGCTCCGCACCGGTCGCGGCAAGGGGGCGATACCTCGCTAGCTGCTCATTGGCGAGGTCGAGCGCCGCGCGCTTGGCGGCGAGTTGGGCCCGCGCCTGCCGAATCGATGAGTCCTGTTCGGTTACTTGCGAGCGGATTGTGTCGGCGCCGGCCAGCGTCGCCGCAATTTGCGCACGCGCCTGTTGCGCCTGGGCTCTATAATCTCGCACATCCAGTTGCACGAGCGCCTCGCCGGGACTGACCCGCCCGTTCTCAGAGACGAGCACCGCGTCCACGTATCCGGCCACTTTTGATGAAACCACAACGCTGTCGGCCGCGACATAGGCGTTGTCGGTCGACTGCATGTACTGCCCATAGGTGACATGCCTGTAATACCACCCACCACCTGCAATCAGCGCAGCAGTGATGGCTATGATGAGGATGAGGCGAAATTTGGGTTGCGATTTCAGGCTGGATGCGGGCGCGCGATCCTGTTCCCGCTCATTTGGTTCGTCGGTCATCTGCCTCTTTCGAAGGATTTTGGACATGTGCTAAGTCGCTTCATGGCGTGGCGTAGACCGTTCCATCCGGTTAGTAAAATCGTTTAGTAATTTGCGTTTTGGCATTCCCACGAAACGGACTAGGCAGCGGTATGAACGCAAATCTCGACACAATGCCGCCACGGCTTCGCGAAGGCGCCCTCACCGACGACGACCGTATGCTATATTTGATGGACGAGATTAGTCGGGGGGCGAGGCGCGCTTATGACGCACGGATTGCCAAGATTGGCCTCAATCAGACGCAGTGGCGCATCATCGGACAACTTCTCCGCGAACCATCGTTGACGCAGGCCGGAATTGCCAAGCGACTAGAGTTGGAATCCGCCACGATCGGTCAAGCCGTCGCTGGCCTTTGTGGGAAAGGATTGATGGAAAGGCGACGAGCCAAAACGGACGGCCGGGCATGGCAGCTCATCCTGACCCAGGAGCTCGACAGGTTGTTGCCCCAACTGAGAGAATCCGCGGACGGGCTGCATAGGGTCCTATGGCGGAACGCCACGCGCGACGAAAAACGGACGTTGCTGGACATTCTTGTGCGGATTGCGTCGAATCTCGATCAGAGCCGGACCGATGCGGAATAGGACATATGCCTGGGTTCCGAGATAAACCGATAGGAGACATCGCACGCGCCGCCGAGATAGGACAGATTCTTGTCCGGCACGGCGCCAAAAGCCTGGCGGGCGCTCTCGGAGTCATTCCGCATCCGGCCAAGTCAATCGATCCAGGTGAATTGCGGCCGGCGGCGGTCGTCGCACTCCTGCGCGACATTGGTCCGGTCGGAATAAAGCTTGGACAGCTGCTGGCGACGCGCAGCGATCTGTTTTCCAGGTCCTGGATTGCTGCCTTCGCGACGCTCCACGATCAGGTTTCTCCGGTGCCATTCGAAGAAATCGAGCCCATCCTTGCCGCAAGCTGGGGAGCTGACTGGCGAGGGGAATTCACCCAATTCGATGAACAACCACTGGCTTCGGCTTCGGTAGCGCAGACCTACTCTGCTTCGCTGCTCGACGGCGCCGACGTTATCATAAAGGTGCGGCGTCCGGGCACTGCTGCGCGAATGGAGGCCGATGTGCGGCTCCTGACGCGCCTCGCCGCCGTTGCCGAGGATCGATCCCCTGAAATCGCCCGCTATCGCCCCGTAGAGTTCCTGCGAACCTTTGGCAGAAATCTTGCCTGGGAAATGGATCTGGCAGCAGAAGCTCGTGCATGCGAGCGTATCGGTGGCTATCTTGATACGCTTGGGATCAAGACTCCAACAATTCATTGGGAACTGACGGGGATACGGGTCAACGTCCAGGAGCGGCTGTATGGAACGCCCGCGTCTGCGATCGAGGCCGAATCGACCGACCCACGCGTGGCGGCGTTCGCGAGACAATATGCGAATGCAGTCCTGCGCATGATCATTCTGAATGGCGAATTTCATGGCGATCCGCATCCAGGCAATGTTTTCCTTATCGGGGAACAGGATGTGGGCTTTATCGACTTCGGATCGGTCGGCACTCTCACAAAGGCGAGGCGCGAGGAACTGGTACGACTTGTCATGGCTATAGCCGACGAAGACACAGCAGACGTCGCGAACGTGTTGCTCGAATGGGCTGGAGATCCGAAAGTTGACCGTGATGGGCTCACCCAGAATTTGGACCAGCTGATCGGTGAGTTCAGGGGAACGGTCCTTTCGGGGATTGAGTTCTCGCATATTTTCAGCCGCGTGTTCGATCTCCTGCGAGACTATCAGCTCGCACTTCCGCCTGATCTGGCGATCCTTCTTCGAACATTGCTCACGGCGGAAGGGTTTGCGCGTTCCTTTGCGCCTGACTATAATATCGGGGAGGAAACACGCCCCATCATGTTGGAGCTGTTCGCAGAAAGATTCTCCCTTGGCAGGAATCGCGCCAATTTAAAAAAAGTTCGCCGACAACTCCTCGCCCTAGCGGCGATCATGCCTGACCTTCTCGATAACGCCGCCGCTATAGCCAAGTCCGGGCATGTGCCTGTCCAGATTGATCCGGCAAGTTTTGAGAAGCTCGCAGCCATTCGCCGCGCGAGCCAGCCTGTCAAAGGTCCTGTGGCGGCCGCACTTATCGTCTCCGCGGCGCTGCTTGCGAATCAATCCTGGGTGCTTGCAAGTGTTGCAGTGGCTCTTGCCGGGTTGGTTCTTCTGCGCAAATGGCGATAAGATCGTTGCTCAGCTTGAACGGGCCAGCGTCCAATATCAGGCCAACTGAGAACTGGAGTTTATGATGACACTGCAGAAGCCAGTCGATCCGGTCCCCGCAGCCACCATGCTGTTGCTTCGCGACGAGCCGGAGTTCCAGGTGCTGATGGTCATGCGGCATCACCAGATCGATTTTGCATCCGGCGCGCTGGTCTTTCCCGGTGGAAAGCCTTCTGCTGCCGATGAAGCGCCTGAATGGGCCGATTATTGCAGGGGCTGGAAAACGCTAGATCCTACGCAGCGCACCCTTCGGATTGCCGCGATTCGTGAAGCCTTTGAGGAAGCAGGCATCCTGCTGGCCGATCATCGCGACGGTAGCGAGTTCGAGGATATTTGCGATCTTGAAAGCCGCAAAGCCGTCGAGCGAGGCGAGCGCGAATTTTTCGACATTGTGCGCGAGGCCGATGTGCAACTGCGCCTTGATCGCCTGAGCGAGTTCGCGCGGTGGATCACGCCCAGCTTTATGCAAAAGCGCTTCGACACTCATTTCTTCGTCGTTCGCGCCCCAGAGCGCCAGATCGCAGCATGTGATGGATATGAAACCGTTGATGCGGAATGGCTTTCGCCAAGCAAAGCCCTGAAACTGGGTGTCAGCGGTGAACGAACGATCATCTTTCCCACGCGATTGAACCTGCAACTGCTAGCCGAAGCTGCGAGCGCAGACGATTGCGTCGCGCGGGCCAAGGCTCGCGAAATCGTGCCGGTCCTTCCAGAAGTCATCCAGCGAGACGGCAAGAACATCCTCACTATCCCCGCCGACGTGGGATACGGCACAGCCTTCGAAGTTATCAGCTGAGATAGAAGCAAGCAAGCGGGCGCAAACTCTTACGATCCGTAGCCGGGTAACTGGGGGAATGGCTTGTTTTATCCCAGTATTTCTTGTCGCATAGTCTAAAATTTCTTCACCATAGACATATGTTTCAGAAGGATATTATTCACTTGCTCTTGCCTTAGGGTCAGGACCCATTGATTTGCGCTGATGGCTGTGATTCAGGCGGCTGCGAAGGAGCCTGAATTTGAGCGATTTATTCTGGCTGACGGACGAGCAGATGGCTCGGCTTCAGCCCTATTTTCCCAAGAGCCATGGCCGCGAGCGCGTTGATGATCGGCGCGTTTTGAGCGGGATCATCTTCGTCAACCGCAATGGGCTGAGGTGGCGCGATGCGCCGAGGGAATACGGCCCGGCGAAGACGCTCTACAATCGCTGGAAGCGGTGGAGCGACAAAGGCATCTTCATCCGCATGATGGAAGGCCTGGCGACACCTCAGGCTCCCGAGCGCAAGACGATCATGATCGACGCGACCTATCTTAAAGCGCACCGCACGGCGTCGAGCCTGCGGGTAAAAAAGGGGGTCCAGGACGCCTGATCGGCCGGACGAAAGGCGGCATGAACACCAAGCTTCATGCCGTGAGTGATGCGAATGGTCGTCCAATCAGCTTCTTCCTGACCGCCGGACCGGTCAGCGACTACACTGGCGCGGCCGCTTTGCTCGACAGTCTGCCCAACGCGCAATGGATGCTGGCCGACCGAGGCTATGATGCCGACTGGTTCCGCGACGCCCTGCAGGAGAAGGGTATCACGCCCTGCATCCCGGGCCGAAAAATCCGGAACACGACCGTAAAGTACGACAAACGCCGCTACAAACGCCGTAACCGCATCGAGATCATGTTCGGCCGCCTCAAAGACTGGAGGCGGGTCGCAACACGCTACGATCGCTGCCCGAAGGCCTTCTTCTCCGCCGTCGCACTCGCCGCAACCGTCATCTTCTGGCTCTGATCAATGAGTCATCGTGTAATTGCGGCTGCTTCCCTCGGACCTTGGTTGAGGCGCACACTTCTGGTTGTCGAATCCTGAAGGAAGGAAGCAGCCATGAAGCACTATGCCGGATTGGACCTGTCGATGGAATCCACGCAGGTCTGCATCGTTGATGACAATGGTCGGAAGGTCGTGTCGGAGAAAGTGGAGAGCTCTCCGGAGGCGATCGCCATGATGCTGGAGCGATACGGTCCAATCGAGCGGGCGGTGATCGAAACGGGCCGCATGTCGCCGGCGATTTGCCTCGGTCTGCGTGAACTGGGTGTCCCGGTGGTGTGCATCGATGCCCGCCAGGCGCACCAGAGCCTCAAAGCAATGAAGGCGAACAAGACCGACCCTCACGATGCCGCCGGCCTCGCACAGTTGGCGCGCACCGGCTTCTACAAGGAGGTGCATGTCAAATCTCCGGCAGCGCATGGCGTTCGCAGCGTGATCACCGCACGGAGCCATCTGGTGGAAGCGCGTGTCCGGCTCGACAACACGATCCGCGGTCTCTGCGCCACGTTCGGATATCGGCCCGGCGCAGGTCAAGGGAAGGCCTTCCTCGAACGGATCATGCAGGCCGCCCACACCCCGGGCCTTGGCGACGCCATCGCATCCTTGCTGTCCGTGCGCGCAGAACTGGTCGAGCAAATCAAGGAAATGGACCGCCGCCTGCGTGTCATCGCAAGCCAGTCACAGGCTTGCGAGATCCTGATGACCATTCCGGGCGTCGGCGTGCAGACATCTGCTGCCTTCGCCGCTGCAGTCGATGAAGCCGGACGCTTCCGACAATCACGCAATGCCGGGGCCTACTTTGGCCTTGTGCCCCGACGCCATCAGTCGGGCGAGCTCGATTGGACTGGCAGGATCACCAAACAGGGCGATGGGACCGTGCGCAAGCTGCTGTACGAAGCTGCCAACTCGATCCTTACCCGGAGCCGTGAGACCTTCGCCCTGAAAACATGGGCCATGAAGATCGCCAAGCGTCGCGGCTTGAAGAAAGCCCGTGTCGCACTCGCCCGTCGGCTCGCGGTCATCATGCATGCCATGCTGCGTGACGGCACTTTGTTCCAAGCTTGAGGTAGGCTAAAGTCTGTTTGCCAGCGGTGACGCGTCAAAGCTGATCCGAGGGCGGTGTCCCGCGAGGGAACGCAGGGACGAACGATCTGCGAAGGTAGTCAGATGGGCTGCAAAGCCCGCTTCGAGTCAATGCAACGTTCGCCTCTGTGAGACCCGATATAGCACGACCAGGCTTCGGCCCGGCCAGTGCGGACAGATCCATGAAACCCTCAAGGGATCGGCACCGCCAAGCTCTGCAATTACAGATCCTGACCCTAGGGCACGCCATTGCAGTCTACTTTGGCACGTCAATCGGGCGAATAATTGGGTTCTCGAACTTAGGTAGCTCGCCTGTAGCTACCATTTTTGTAAGAATGGAATTTGCTGTTTCTCTGACTTCTCCTCGCGTTGCCGCCAACGCACTGAAGAGAATAATCTCGACGAAGTGAAAAAGGTAATCCGAATCTTTCACGCTGCTCGTCGCCCATTCAAGTATTAGGCCATATTCCATGTTTGCCATGTGGCGGGTCAGATGATCGATATTCACCCAATCGTGAAGCCCACCCTTGGCACGAACATCTTCCAACCACTCTCGCGTATTGCCAACCGCCATTTCCTGTAGCAACGAGCGCAAGTATGGATTTGTACTAGGCGAGAAGTAGATTGTGGCCACTGCCTGTGCGTAATTTCGCGCCTTCAGATTTCCTCGATTAAGCACTATGGCGCGATCCAACAAACCCTCAAGCGTTCTGTCTGAAGTCCTGAATTGGACATTCTGTCGAACCGCATCGTACACCTCTCGAATGGCGCAACCGATCAAGCGATCACGATCTCCAAAGGCATTATAGAGAGTCTTGGGCGCGACGTTCGCCCTCTTGCTGATCTCGCGCATGCTGAAGCCTTCCAACCCCTCCTCATTGACGAGCTTCCGAACTTCATAAAGGATCCGCTGACGCCGTTCAGCCATCGTGACGCTATCATATGTTGTTTTTATTTTTAGCACCTATTATTGTTCCCAATATTTATCATATCCAATATTAGAACAAACCCTTAAATACAGCTGCGCTTCGCAGCAAATTAAATCTTTTCTAGGATCGCAACTGCAGCAAGTCCTGGAGCCCCATATACTTGCGAATAAGCAAGTCTGGCGTTTTCGACCTGCCTGTTTTCGGCCTTCCCGCGTAACTGCAGAACATTTTCATAAACCTGACGCAAGCCGGAGGCGCCAATCGGTTCCCCACAGGCAATACATCCACCGTCCGTATTGATTGGCAGTTGCCCGCCAAGAGCGGTTAGTCCGTCGGCAAGCCATTGTTCCTGATCGCCATCACGGCAGAAGCCGTTTTCCGCCATATGCATGATTTCAGCGCCGCTTTCGGTATCCTGTAACTGGGCAACATCAATGTCTTTCGGACCGAGACCCGCCTTATCAAAGGCGGCGCGAGCTGCAAGCATTGTCGGCGTTTCGCCCCTCTCGACAGAAAGAGAAGGAGAAAACACTTCAAAGCTGTTTTCTGGCCTTGTTTTCACCGCTGCCGACCTCAACCTGACCTGCGTCCGTCCCAATTCGCGAGCCTTTTTCTCGGAAGCAAGGATCAGCGCCACGCCGCCCTCCGAGGGGCTGCAGAACATATATTGTGTTAGAGGATCGCTTATCATGCGGGAAGCCAGGATTGCGCCCTGGTCCATCGCCGCGCGCCGCCAGGCGTGGGGAGTGCGCGAACCGTTCTCGAATGCCTTGGACGCGACCCGGGCGAGCGTCCGAGCCGAAATACCATGATCGTGCATATAGCGCTGAATCTTCAGGGCGAAGAACTGGGTCGTCAACATAAGGCCGGTATCGCCGTACCATTGTGGGAGCCCATATTTCTCTGGATCGGGATTGAAGGAGCCGCGAGGATGCTTATCAAACCCTACCGCCAAAGCCGTGTCAAACTCACCGGCCTTGATCGCCCAGTACGCAGACAGCACGGCAGAACCACCGGTTGCGCAGCCATTCGCTACATTTATGAACTGAATTCCCGTGAGACCCATTCGCGGCATCAAGGCATCGGCATTCCCCGAGGCTGACGATCCCCCGAATGCTGCTTCGACATTCGACCACTCCAGTCCGCAGTCGTTCAACGCTAACTTTGTGGCATCGACACCTAGATCGAGACCAGATTTGCCGTCGTGTCGACCGAACGGATGAATTCCAGCGCCGATGACATAAACTTGGCTCATGAATTGTTGTCCTGTTCGCTCGAGGCAAACGCATATGTCATCATCTCTCCGCCATCGGCCTTGGACAGGGAAATCGCAATACAATCCATCGGCATTCCAATTCTAAGGCTCTCGGGATCGGCAACGAGCCGACCTTCAATCATGATTTCATCCCCGAGGCTGACGTACCCCACCCCATACGGCTCATAGTCGTCGGGATTGGTCACGCCTACATAGGGCGGGTTCTTCGGCGGAATACGTTGTATGGTAAACGTCCACAAAGTCCCGCTTTGCGGAAGCTCGATCCGTTCGTATGCCCCCTCGCCCTCTCCATCTGGATATGGAAAGACAATCTGTCCATTGGTGCGGTTCTTCCCGGCGACAATGCGAGCCTTCCCGGCCTGGTCGACAACAAATACCTCGTCACGCATTTCGGGTCTTCTCCACTTTCCCAACAGGCTTCAGGAAATACGAGCAATGAGAGTGCCGACCTCATATTCAGTATCGACCAAGCCGATTATCTCAATCTGTCCGTCGGCCGGCGCTTCCACCTCAATGGTCGATTTGTCTGTCTCGACCGTATAAAGTGGCATGCCAGCACTGACCTGCGCACCATCTTCAACGCACCATTCCAAAAGGGTTGCAGTTTCCATGCTCATCCCAAGCTTTGGTATGCGAACTTCTATAGTCATGAGTTAATTGCCTTATCTGTTGTTGCGTGTGCCGCACGAACAATGTCATCGACACTATAGAGGAATGCTGTCTCCAGTGGCTTCGCAAAGGGAACCGGAGAGGGATAGGACGCGACCCGCTGAACTGGCGCTAGTAGATCAGAGAACAGTTCTTCGTGAATGCGAGCGGAAATCTCGGCTCCGGCCCCGAAAGGACGAACTGCTTCGTGGACGATTACAGCGCGCTTTGTCTTGGCGACAGAAGCGAAAACCGCCTGTTCATCCCACGGGGCTATGGTGCGCAAGTCAATGACTTCAGCGGCGATACCTTCATCAGCCAACAGGCTGGCCGCCTTCAGGCTATCGCTTACACCGCGTCCGTAAGTAACAAGAGTGATGTCCCTTCCCTCGCGCGCAATCGCTGCCTTGCCCAGCGGCACGCGATAACCAGCCTCTGGGGCGGGGCCTGTCATTCCGTAGTGTGTGATATTCTCGATCAGGATAACGGGATCTTCATCGTCAATCGCAGAGCGAAGCAGGCCATAGGCATCCGCCGGGTTCGAGGCGGTCGCAATCTTTAGGCCGGGAACATGAGCAAACCAGGCTTCCAGCATATCGGAATGCTGACCTCCGAAACCCACACCAGCCCCGGTCGTCGTTCGGACAACCAGCGGCACATTGGTCTGGCCGCCCGACATGAAGCGCAGCTTCGCGGCGTGATTGACCAGCTGGTCCATCGCGACCGTGATGAAATTCATCAGCATGATCTCGGCCACCGGACGCATGCCAACAATCGCCGCACCCACTGCCGCGCCCAGGATGGCCTGTTCAGAAATGGGAGTCGAACGAACGCGACTGGTTCCGTATTTGCTCGAAAGGCCCTTGCTGACCTTGAACACGCCGCCGCCCTGCTCGTCGGCAACATCCTCGCCAAGAATCATGACATTTCCGTCGTCCGCCATCGCATCATCGAGCGCAGCATTGAGAGCCTGGCCGAAGCTGATAGTTTTTCCGCTCATGCTGCCTGCTCCGTTTCGTAGATGTCGAACCTGATCTCGTCCGGATCCGGCGGATCACTTTTCAGTGCGAACGCCACGGCATCTTCGATTTCGGCGTCCACCTCCTGTTCGATCTGCGCGAGATCGGAATCGGTGACCTGTCTCTCGCTGATCCTTTGGCGAAGGCGCATCATGCTGGCCCGCTCTTCGGCAGCCTTGAGCTCTTCCTTGGGAATATAACTGTAATCAGCGCCGAAGATATGACCCTGCAAGCGGTACGTATGTGCTTCGACCAGGGTAGGGCCGTCTCCAGCACGGGCACGAGCAACCGCTGCGGCCATTGTTTGATACATCATTTCGGGATCGAGACCGTCGCACGACACGCCGGGCATTTCGTAACCCGCAGCTCTTTCGGCGATGCTCGTCACTGAAGTACCTGCCGCGAGCGTCGTATGCTCGGCGTATTGGTTGTTCTGGCAGAGGAAAACAACCGGCAGTTTCCAAACCGACGCCATGTTGAGCGCTTCGTGGAACGCGCCGATATTGCTGGCCCCGTCACCGAAACTCGCCACCGCTACCCGGTTCTCGCCTCTAATTTGCGCGGCCATTGCCAGGCCATTGGCGATCGGAATGCCCGACCCGACGATTCCTGTCGTCACCATTACCCCGGTCGGGGGATAAGTGATATGCATCGGTCCGCCCTTGCCCTTGCAGGTCCCGGTGCGTTTTCCGGCAAACTCGGCCCATAGCAAGCGTGATGGAATCCCCTTGGCCAGGGAATCGTGAAGGCCGCGATAGGTTGTCACCAGATAGTCTTCGGGCTGCAATGCAGACAGCGCAGCGGCTGCGGTGACCTCCTGTCCACGAACAGGGTAGTATGCAACTGCCAATTCACCATTCGTCAGCATCGCCCGGAATCGTTGGTCCGTGCGGTTGATGAGATACGCTTTGCGATAAATCGATCTCGCTAACTCAGGCGTGAAGGCATGGGAGGAATCTGATTTGTTCATACATTGACCTTGAAAAACGTTTATCTGTGGGCGCCAACGAGCCTGCGCAGGACTATTAATCGAGCCAATCGTCCAAAGTGGCATGAAAATGCCGGATCTTGGCTTCCTGATATTCCGCCAGCATGATCTTGCCCCCAGGAACATTGCGCAACCCCAGCTGTACTGCCGGCAGGTTCAAATTATCCTGATTGAACACCTTCGCCAACGAACCGAGTTCGGGAGCCTCCATGTAGTCATCATTTAGGCCGAGCCAATGGATCGAAGCCGGCTTCGGTCGGTCTTGTCCTTTGGGAACCGGAAGCATGAACATGATTTCGTGGATGCATTGTTCCGGATTATCGCCATCTGGTCGGAACCTGTAGAAGATTGGATTGTAGCACCCCCACGGACTAATGTTCGGAAAGATGCTGTAATATATTGAATCGACCAATTCGGCGTCACACACCCGGTCGATCTCGTCCCCCATCAGCGGTCGCAATTGCTCCCGCTTGGCAGCAGCGCGACTCGCACGGGCTTCGACCACCGGCAAGGCGCCGAAAGCATGGCTTGCCGCTTCCATATCGGGGGTCAACCTGCCCGCGAACCAGTTGCAAATGTGGAGGTCCGCATTTTTCAACTCGCCCTCCAGCGGCTCTGCCTGTGCATTGAACACCCCGACCCGGCCATCCGCCTTTGTCAAACGTATGCGGCCCTCACTGAGGCGCTCATAGAGATCACCAGTTATGGGGTGACGGTAGACGGTAAAGGGCGTGGTATCGTCAAACGGCTCGCCCGCAAGTTCGGCCTCAATATGCGGACTGGCTATGCCTTGCGCGGAGATGGCGCGTGAAAGCACCCCGAAAGCGTCGTACTGCGAGTTAGCATCCCCCATCTCATACAGCAGAGTAGGATGCGTCGCGATCACGTGATAGGATTCCATGAAGGCTTCCTGTGCAATTTTCCAATTGCAGGGCAGCTTTTTGGCGACGTGCACGGCCTTGTAGCGACGTTCGAAGGGAAGGGTTGTCCAGTGTTCGTCAATGTCCCCCAGGAACTCCTTGAGGGGCTGCGCGTCCGGGTCTGGGTTGATGAACACGAACCCACCCCAGCGGCCGGTTTTCACCTTGGGAAGTGAGTGCGTTTCTTCGGTGACGTTTGGGAAATCCCAGTGGCATGGAACCTCTTTGAGTGTCCCATCAAGTTTCCACGACCAACCGTGGAAAGGGCATCGGAAATTGGTGAGCCCCTTTTTGGGGCAATCCAGCAGGCGGCGCCCCATGTGGCGGCAGGCGTTGGGATACGCGGAGAATTCATCTTCTCCCGTCTTCACCACAATAAAGGAAAGCGACGCGATGTCATAGACCAATGCATCCCCAACCTCGGGAATTTCGTCTTCGTGACAAGCCAATTGCCACACGCGCCGCCAGAGTTTTTCGACTTCCAGATCGTGGAATTCGCGACTGTAATATCGCTCAACATCGATAGATAGAGGAGTATGATCCAGCGCCGATTCCTTCTTCAGCGACGCAGGTACGCTTTTCGAATCAGTCTTGAGGAGTTCCTGATAGGATAATCCTCTTGATCGATTTGTTCCGGTCAGCGTTTCTACCATGATCGAGACTCCTCTATCCACAATGACATCAAAATTAAGAGACTCAGTACTTAACGGCGAACTCTACGAAGACCTGCCGGCCCCTGTTCTGTGTGAGTGCCAAGTCGTCACCCACTCCGGCTTGCCGGAACGGTCGGCCAGATGCCTGATTGACGTAGATCTTGTCGGTCAGGTTGTTTCCAACCAAGGAAAGGCGCCAACGATCATTCGACGAACTGATCGTAACATTGGCATCCAATGTGACGTAGTCTTTCTGAACATAGTCATTCAAGGTCGTTGCATCGGCAAAATAGGAACCGCTGTAGTTAGCCAAACCGAACACACTGAAGTCGAGGCTATCAGAGATCGGGATCTCCCAGTCGAAAGACAGATTGCCTGACCACTTGGGCGCTCTTGGTGCAGCCCTGCCTTTGAGGTCGATTCCGGCATTGCTGATGAAGGTCTCGGTAAATTCGGCATCAGTATAAGCGACTGCCGCACTAAGGGTCAGGCCATCTGTCGGCGCTTTCCAGCGGAGCTCAAGGTCGCCGCCGCGTGATCGCAGTTGGCCAGCATTGCTTGTGCTATATTGGATGGCGACTGGATCGAAACTTTGTATCTGCAAGCCCGAGAAGGTGTAGTTGAACAGCGACATGTTCAATCGCACTTTGTTCTGAGCCAGTGAACTTTTCAATCCGACCTCAAAACCTTCGGCCGTCTCGGAAGCGAAGATGAGCGAGGAATAGTCGCCCGAAGCAACGATGGCACTCAACCCGCTTGAGGGCAAGGCGCTATTGTCGATTCCGCCTGACTTGAAGCCCTTCTTGTAGGAAGCATAGACTTGGGCATCGTCGGAAAGCTTGTATTTCACCGATACTTCTGGTGAGAAATTATCGTCCTGGAAGCGGATCTGCGGTGATTGGAAACCGCTTCTGATGAAGTTGAACTGCGGCCCGGACAATATAGCGTGAACGTAAGGCACCTCGATCCGGTTCGTCTTTTCCTCCTTGGTATAACGCAGGCCGGCGGACAACTCGATGTTTTCCGTAGGTTCCACCAGCACGTTCCCGAAGACTGAATATGCGTCAGTCTTGGTGTAATGCTGGCGGCGCCAGTCAAATGTCGAACCCGTGATAGGGTCGGCCGCCAGAAATGAAATGTTGACTGCATTCTGCGCTGCTTCGAACAGGATGTCGCGGCGCTCGTAGAAACCGCCGACCAGCCAGTTGACCGGTCCTTCATTGTCACTGGCGAAGCGAATTTCCTGGCTGAACTGCTTATTCCGGTTGCGATTGAGATCGGTACCGATCCCGGACGTGCCGCCATAAGCGTAGAAATCCTGACCGCGCGATTGGAAGTCGAAATATCCGGTCACCAGGGTCAGCGACAGATTATCCCGCAGCGCTATGTCCGCTTTTGCGCGGATCAGGAACGTATCCGTATCGTTGAACGGAACCCCGCCGTTATTATCCATGCCCGGAGGTGCCTTGCGGCCCAAGGGAACCGCGGAATCGGGCAGCCAGAAAACATTGTCGAACGAGTTGCAATCGTACCCGGCCGGAATGACCACAGCCCCGCCCAGCACAAAGAGGTTGTCGGCTACGCCGTTCGGCCCACAGAAAACCTGCGTGTGCCGGATCTCGCCGTTGTTATTATGACCGACATAATTCGCTTTGAGATTGAGAGTGAAGTCTGCGCTCGGCTTCCATTCGAGCGTGCCGCGCAGATTGATGTTCTTCTCGCCGCGATGCGGATGGACAACATTTGGTGCCGCATTGAAATAAAGATCGTCAATCTTGTTATAGCGGCCAGCGATGCGGAAACCCAGAGTGTCGCTGATCGGTCCGGAAACGTATCCTTCGACAGTATAGCCCTTCTCTTCGAATTCGTAGGACCCGCGCAGTGATGCTTCGAGTGACGACGTAGGACCGGCAGACCGGATCGAAACCACGCCAGCAGTAGCGCTCTTGCCGAAATACAACGACTGCGGCCCCTTCAGAATGTCGATCTGGGCGACGTCGAAAAACCCAGACTGGACCAGGCGCATGGAACTGACCACAATGCCGTCGAAATCGAGCGCAACTGCACTGTCGAACGCCGCAGACACATTCGAGGATCCGATCCCACGAAGACTCAGCTGGCCACCCGAACCCGAACCGCCCACCGCGATATTCAATGTGGGCACGCGCGCCGCAAGTGCTTCCGGTTTGGTGATCTGCGACTTCTCGAGTTCGTCACCACCAATGGATGCGATGGTAATCGGGACATCCTGGAGCGCTTCGTCACGCCGACGGGCAGTAACTACGATCTCATCGCTCTCGGCAGGATCCGCAGTCTCCGCAACCTGTTCACTGGCGTTCTGGGCAAAGGCCGGCGCAGAAAATCCACTCCAGGCAAGAGCAGCAATTGCGCAACCCGACAAAAAGTTGTGATTATTGTTCATAAGTTCTCTCCCCAAATATTTATATAATTTCACGAATTCTCTCACGCAGAACATTTTTCTGAATCTTGCCAGAAGCAGTCATTGGAAATTTGCTGATTACTTCGATTCTGGCTGGTGCTTTTTGAGGGGCAAGGCCTTGTTGCCGCACAAACTGGCTGAGTTCGCCGACGCTTGGCGCCGGACAATCGGCCTGCAGAACGAGAAAGGCACAGACACCTTCTCCCAGCCTTGGATCAGGCATCGAGACCACCGCAGCCTCCTGAATGGCAGGATGAAGACTCAGGACATCCTCGATCTCTTTCGCGCTGAGGTTTTCGCCACCCCTGATGATGAGATCTTTCAACCGCCCGCTGACGACAATGCTGCCTTCTGGCCCAGCGCGAACGAGATCGCCGGTATGAAAATAGCCATTCCCGTCGACCGCCTTCATCGTTTCCTGCCAATCGGTGTACCCAAGGAACATCGACGGCCCCCGCGCGAGGATTTCTCCCTCTTCGCCAGGTGCGACATCGCGGCCGTCTGCATCGACGATGCGCACGTCGTAATTGTAGATCCGGCCGTCGGTTTCGGCGGCCAGATTTGCATGTTCGGGCCGCAGGTATCCTTGTGTGACGAGCGGCACCTCAGTGCTTCCAAAGACCCGGAAGCAGCGACAATTATCAAGCGTCTCATGAGCCCGGACGATCAGCTGGGGAGACACCTCCGCGCCACCGCAGGCAAATTGACGCAGGCTCGGCAGGCCGGTGCCGCGCGCTTCCGCTTCGTCCAGAAGCTCCTTGAGAAAAGGGGTTGCGCCAACCGTCAAGGTGGCCCCTGTGCGATTGATGAAATCAATGGCCGCTGCCTTATCCCAGCGTGACATGAGAGCAGTCTTGATCGGGGAATTGAATGCCTGCTCGAGCGACGAATAGCCCGTCACATGAGTAACCGGCGACGCCATCAGGGTGATGTCGCCTTCCCCCACTCCTCGCGCCTCGCGGGAATTGGCCGCAGAACGCCTCAGCGTATTATGGCTGTGCAGAACCCCTTTGGGAATTCCCGTGGTGCCGGAGGTATACATCAAGAGCTTGACGTGACTAGGATCGACCTCCGCAGCTTCAAATTGTTCGGGATTCCCTTTCTCGATAAGCTCAGCGTAGCTCAGGGTTGCGCTCTCGCTTTCGCCCGGCCTCACCGTCACGATGTGCTCCAGCGAAGGGGTCATTGCCGCAATGCGCGCCGCCATGGCGAGATAGTCGAAGCTCCCCGTACCGCCCGGCGTGAACAGCAGGCGCGAGCCAGCGTCCTTCAGAATGAAGCCCACCTCGCGATCGCGGTAAATCGGAATGATCGGGTTGATGACCAGGCCGAGGGCGCAGCAAGCTAGGTTGATGATCGCCATCTCCCGCCAGTTCGGCAGGTTGGCGCTGACCACGTCACCCTTGCGCAGGCTCAGTTCCGTCAGCGAGGCAGCAAGCGTAATCGCCTCCTCGCATCCCTGACGGTAAGTCAACTCGGAACCGTCGTCGAACCAGATAGCGACGCCGTCGGGGTCTGACTGAGCAAAGGCCACGGCATCCTGCCAAGTGGTGCGGTTTTCCCACACGCCCGTTTTGACCAGATCTTTCATCTCGTCCTGGCTGCGCCACAACCGCCAGCCTGAAGGATCGAGGACACCTTCCCTCACAGGGTCGAACCTCCATCGATCACAAGTTCGAGGCCCGTGACCCAAGCCGAGAGGTCTGAGGCGAGATAGAGAACGCCATTCGCAATATCGAGCGGCAAACCCACCCGCCCCAAGGGGTTTGCGGCATTTAGCTTGAGCAGCGCCGCTTCCGCATCGCCGGTAAGCGCGGCGAAATCGTCAAGCATTCGGGTATGCACCCCGCCTGGGTGCACCGAATTGCAACGTATCCGGTCACGGGCAGCGTGGAGTGCCACCGATTTGGTCAAAGCCCGCACGGCGGCCTTCGATGCGGAATAGGCAGCCAGTTCGGCTGCGGGGCGCAGGGCCTGAATCGAGCTGAGATTGATAATCGAACCGCCTTCGCCAGATTGGCGCATCAGCGGCAGCGCGGTTCGGCACCCGAGAAACACGCTCTCGACATTGATGGTCTGAACGCGCCGCCACAAAGCCAGATCGCTTTGTTCAATGTTCCCGGCCGGGCTGATCCCGGCATTATTGACGAGAATGTCCAGGCGACCATGCTGGTCACGAATTTCCTGGATCGTGTCTTCCCATTGGGATTGCACCGTGACGTCGAGATTGCGGTATGAGCCACCCTGCACCGAAGCGGCCGCCTCGGGACCGAGTTCTGGTTCGACATCGGTGAAAACCACCTGCGCGCCGCTTTGCGCAAGCCGGCAAGCGATTTCGAGGCCAATGCCCCGTGCCGCGCCGGTAACGAGCGCCACTTTGCCGTCTAGCGAAAATTCGTTTGCCATCATGCTTGCTCCCTGTCGGTTCCAAGGCCCGCTTCACGCGCCGCCTGCTCACCTGCGACACGTCCGAAGACGATCGCGTTGGCGATCGAATTTCCGCCGCCTATATATCTGTCACCCAAAACACCGCCCGACACTTCTCCGGCAGAAAAGAGCCCGCCGATGGGGCGGTCTGCGCAGTCGAGAACGTGCATGTCCCTGTCCACCCGCAAGCCGGTCGAGGTCAGACAGACAATCGCAGGGCGGATTTCGGCGGCATAGAAGGGCGGTTGGGCGACAGGCTTCATCAGTTCGCCGTCCTTGTGGAATTTGCTGTCCACCCCTTGCTCGCAATCCGAATTGTAACGGGCGATCGTGGTTTCCAACGCGCCGCTTTCGATACCGACCAGGTCGGCGAGTTCGGCCAAGGTCTGCGCCTTGATGACCTTGCCCTTGGCGATCTGTTCGTCGATCTTGTCGGTCACCCAGTTCAGCGTGATGATCCCCGCCTTGTGGGCTGCGGCATAGCGAGGCTCTGGCACGGCAGTGGCGCGTGCATTCTCGTCGAAGATAGCAAAGATAGACCCGCCAATTTGGTCCTTCACGACCCCGGCCATGACCGCATATTCGGTGGTTTCGTTGATGAAGCGGCGCCCCTCGCGGTTGACATAGACCAGCCAGCCCGGGACGAAGACTTCGAGATCGCGATAGAAACCGGGCGTGGTCAGCAGCAACCCGCGATTGTGACCGGCAATATCCGCGCCGACTTCCTGGCCCATCAACAGGCCATCGCCAGTGCAGGTCTTGGCGGTTATGGCCCAAGTCCAATCGCCGTGCTGGGCCGCTTCGGGATAGTGACGGTTCAGGAGGAGCCGGTTGTGACCGAAGCCTCCTGTGGCGATTATCACGCTATTCGCGCTTACGGTCTCGCCATCCAGTACGACGCCGCGCACACAACCGTGTTCGTCTGTGTGCAGCGCGGTCACGCGGCAGCCCCGCGAAACGTCGATATTGCGGCGGTTGACCTCGCGGTCCAGCACCTCTGACAAGGCGGCGCCGTTGCCCGTTGTCTTGTGGCCTCGCGGAACGCTTTCCACACCGGAGGCATACAGTTCAGCCGGATCGAACTCGACCCCCATCGAGATGAGCCATTCGATCGCCGGTCCGGACAACTCGCAGAGCCGCCGAACGATCGACGGTTCCACCTTGTGCTGGTTCAAGGTCATGTAATATTCGAACATTGCATCGACTGTGTCGCTGTCGATGCCGGCAGCCCGCTGGATGCTGGTCGGGGCACCATAAACCACACCGCCCGACAATGCCGTCGAGCCGCCAAGCTGGTTTGCGGCTTCCAGAAGCGCCACGCGCGCGCCGGAATCACAAGCCGTGATGGCGGCTGCCATCCCGGCCCCTCCGCCGCCAATCACGATTACATCATAGTCGTAGGTCATGTCTGTTCTCACCTGGGATCTCACCGCTTCGAGAATTCGATCTCGAATTCATTGAGAGCCCGCAGGATCACGCTCGGCGCATGCGAAATCTTGTCCGCCTCGACCAGGCGGATGTCCTTCAGCCGGGCCGTCAGTTCGCGCGCGGCGATCGCGATTTCGCGACGCGCCAGCTGAGCGCCGATGCAGTGGTGGATGCCGGCCCCGAATGCTAGATGGGATGACGCGTTCGCGCGAGCCACGTTGAATACTTCGGGGCATTCATACTTTCGCTCGTCGCGGTTCGCCGAGCCATAGCGAAGGTTTACAAGGCTGCCTTTGGGAATGGTAACGCCGGCGACCTCGACATCCGCAGTCGTCATCCGGAACAGTCCCTGGACGGGAGACTCGTGACGCAGAATTTCTTCTGCGAAATTGTCGCATTTGCCCGGTTCTTTGGCGAGGAGTTCGACCAGTTCGGGCTCGTTGGCCAGGCGCACTATGGACGCAGCGATTGCGCTGGTCGTGGTCTCATTGCCGGCGACGAGAAGCTGATTGAGGATCGACAGGAGTTCCGGGATGCTCAACGGAGCTCCGTCGATTTCCTTGGTGACCAGATCCGAAATCATGTCGTCGCGCGGATTTGCCCGGCGATCGGCAAAGACCTCAACGAAGTAATGTTGCATTTCGACTGCACTTTTGGCGCATTCGATTTTTCTCTCGTCAGACAAAAGCAGGCCGAGCGGGGCAACCGCCGAATCCGACCATTCCTTGAACCTGTCCCGGTGGCTGCGCGGCACGCCCAGCTGGTCCGCAATCACATACATGGGAACGGGGACAGCGAAGTCCTGCATGACCGAGAGGCGACCCTTCTCGATAAAGGCGTCGATCAATTCCCTGACGACCACCACCATGTAATCTTCCATCTGACGCACGCGACCGGCGGTAAAAGCGCGGTCGACCAGCTTGCGATAACGCGTGTGCGATGGCGGATCGTTGCTGACCAAGGTATCGGGAAGATCCCCAAAGCCTTCTTCGTTGTAAATCCGCATTACCTCATCGGGAACCGAGCCGGGCCGAAAACCCATCTTGCTCGAAAATACTTGCGGATCGCGGATGGCATTCAGGCAATCGTCGTAGCGGGTAATGAGCCAGAATCCCAACTTCTCCGCGAAGTAAACCGGCGCTTTTTCACGCAAGCTCTCGTAGATGGGATAGGGACACTCCATCACCTGCGGATTGGCAAAATCCAACTGGGCGGGATCCGCATCTTGTACCGTAGAAGTCATGGTCGTCCTCTTTCCATCAATTTATCTAGCAGCAACTGCACTCTCGGCTCTCAATACGAACTCTATCATGCCATACAGCCTGCCCGGTTCCCCTCGGCGATCGCGCGGAGAAGAAAGCGCGGGCTGTTGGCATCCCCAACAATCGCGATGTCGGATCTGGTCCCCAGAAGATCGGCAAATGGCTCGATCGCAGGCCGGTTATGACTGACCATAACTGCCCAATCTGCCCGGACGGTGCTTGTGCCTCCGCCGTTCAGATCGCTTATGACTGCCTCGGACCCGTTGAACGAATCCACGTGCGAGCGCAGGTGCAGGCGAAAGCTCCCGCGGTTGAGACGCTGCAGCGCCGGCTCTGGCTGCAACGCCGATTCGAGCAGGTGGGCGAAGGACTTGTGACGGGTGACGAAAGTGACATCCGAGCCACGCTCGATGAGCGCTTCGGCGACCGCAATGCCCTCGTAATGCCCGACGTCATCGACCACTATCGCACTGGCAGGGCAGGAATTATGCCGACCGGAAAAAAAGTCGATCGATGATATTGCATCGGGATGTTCGATTCCTTTCATGGGGCGGGCGGGAATAGCCATCTGGACCCCGTCCACCCGCGGACTGGAACCGGTGGCAATGATGATCCGGTCCGCTCCGAAAGCGTCGGCATCGCCCCCATCCAGATATGTGCTGAGCCGCACATCGACGCCCAGGCGATAGATTTCCGCCTCCTGCCAAAGAGTGTAATCGCCGATCCCTTGATGCCGGGGAGCCAGCGCCGCGATCCTCACCTGGCCGCCAAGTTGGGGGGCCGCTTCGGCGAGAATGACGTTGTGTCCCCGCAGCCGGGAAACCCGAGCCGCCTCCATCCCTGCCGGCCCGCCTCCTATGACCAGTACCGTTCGTTTTGCATCTGCGGGCGGCAGACGATCGTCGCTCACTTCGCCTTCCCGCCCGATATAGGGATTGACCGTGCACCCCATACGCCGTTCCGGACCGAGCAGCATTCCGACGCAACCTTGATTGCAGCCAATGCAGGGGCGGATTTCTGCCTCCCTCCCCTCGCGCGTTTTGCGGACGATCGCGGCATCGGCAATGTGCGCGCGGGTCATGCCGACTAGGTCCGCCGTCCCCTCGGCAATGACCTGACTGACCTCCTCAAGCGTACGAAACCTGCCTGTAACGATCCGTGGAACCTTTACCGCCGCGGTCACGGGCGCACTGGTCGCCAGCTCGTAACCCGCCGGCTCGAACATTCCGCCGATCATCTTGGGAAAGGCGAAATACCCGCCCATCGATACGTCGAGAAAATCGATCAGCCCCCGTTCCTCGAGATAGCTGGCCGCGCGGGCTGTTTCCTCGGGCGTCATTCCGCCTTCGACGATTTCGGGGCTGAGGCGAATGCCCACGGGGTAGCCGGGGCCGACCTGCTCGCGAATTGCCGCCAGCACTTCCACGGTGAACCGCATCCGGTTCTCGAAGCTGCCGCCATATTCGTCCTCTCGCCGATTGAGCATGGCGGACATGAATTGCTGCGGCAGGTAACCATGCGAGCCGTGCAGCTCCACCCCGTCGATCCCGCCCCTCTGACAGCGCTCCGCAGCAGCAGCGAAAGCCTCTACCATCTCCCGGATCTGGGACTGGCTCATCGTGATGGGCACTATCCCGAGTACCGGGCTTGGAAGATCGCAGGAAGACCATGGGGGGCTCCCGTCAATTGGGACCCCGTTATGTCCCGCGTGCCATAATTGCTGGAACACCCGCATGCCGTGGGGCCGGATGGCCCGCATCAATTGTTCGTACCCTTCGATTACCGAATCGTCGAAGTTGCAGATCGAAGACGGGCAGGTGGGATGCACCCCTGCGATTTCGAGAATCGTCAGACCAACGCCGCCACGCGCACGTTCGACATGATAGTCTATAAGGCTGGGGACAATTCCGCCGCTACCAAAATGCGTGCTGTGAGCGGTTCGCACCACCCTGTTCGGGATTTCGACACCGGCGATCGAGATCGGCTCTAGGGCTTTCATTTCCTCTCCATCTCCCTCAGCGCGGCATGAATCCCGGACGCTCTGATTGCCCGCCAGATAACAGCCACAGAGTTGGATTGCAACACTATATACGCACTGTTATACTTTTGACGCACGGCGAAGCGGGCAGTGACCTGCGATTTCCCTGCACTCTTTCGCGACGCTGCTATCAAGGCACGGAATTCAGCCATTTCTGGCAGACTCCGAGCACTCAGATCGCGGCGGATCGTTCGGCGATTCGCCTCTCGTGACAGAGTGATAAGGACCTAAACTTGCTAAATCTCTTGCCAACGCAATCAAAGCGCGGCATCAAAATTATACACGAAACTCTTTTTGGGATTATTATGCATTTCAACCCTACCGAAGAGCAGGCGATGTACCGTGAAACCATCGCAAGGTTTCTTGATGACCGGTATTCCGTTGCGCACAGACAGCAGTTTCTGGAGCAGCGCCGCGGATACGATCCGGAAAACTGGTCAGCGCTGGCGGATCTGGGCGTGTTATCCTTGCCAATCCCTGATGGTTTGGGCGGTCTTGGCGGAACAGCAGCGGAAATCGCTATCATACAGGAAGAATTGGGTTACCGGCTGGCCGTTGAGCCATTTTCGGAAAACATTGTCATACCTGCGGTAGCCCTCCAGGAATTCGACGACGAGGGTCGGGCGCGAACCCTGGCTGCCGAGATGCAGGCAGGAACCAAAACCGTCGGCGTTGCGCTCTCAGAAGGTGCCAGGCGGTTCGACGCTGCCGCAATCGCGTGCCGAGCGAAGATCGATGGCGGAAACATTACACTATGGGGCACCAAGCACGTCGTTTCCTATCCAGAGGCAGACTTTCTCCTGGTTAGCGCCCTTCTGGCGAATGAGGACGCTGAGAATGGTTTGATACTATTGCTTGTGCCGGCAGGAACCGACGGGATTTCAACCAGGACGTACAGGCTCATCGATGGGACCTTGGCGGCGGACTTTGAATTCGAAAACACCAGATTAACATCCGCAGCGATGGTCGCCAGTGGCGCAGGTGCTGTCCGCGCTATTGAAGGCATGCATGACCGGGGTGCCCGCGCAGCTGTCGCCGAAAGCCTGGGGATTTTGAGGCGGATGTTCGAACTGACGACCGAGTACACGAACAGTCGTGTTCAGTTTGGGCGTCCGCTCACCGGAAATCAGGTAGTCCGCCACCGTCTGGCCGAAATGCTCATGCATTACGAATTGGCACGAAGTGTAGTTGCCGGGCTGTGCATCTTTCCGGCGGGAACACATCACGCTGCCAAGCTCGTTTCCGCCGCCAAGGTAACGGTCGCAAAAGCCTTTGACTTCATTGGCAAGCAGTCAATCCAACTTCACGGGGGCATCGGATTGACGGACGAATATGAACTCTCACACCACTACAAGCGCGGACTCGCTTTGCAAGAGATGTACGGCAACAAACGAGAGCACGCTCTGCGACTAGCCAAGCTTTCAACGTCCTGAGCCGCGGGGCGGCTCTGATGCGGGCAAGAAGATCAAGGGCAGGAAGCGCCGCGGCGTGGCTCTACCTCGCCTTGATCCAGCTCATCACCCGCAGACTCGCAAGCTCATAAAATCATCACCAATGATTCTGAATTCAGACTCTACGAAAACATCTCTTCGCGAACGAGATCGAGCGTGGATCTAGGATCAGCCAGTATTTCGCGACCGATCAGGCCGGCCCAGTAATTCTCGGCTCCGCCCGCCAGGCGCGAGGCATGGATTCGTCGAATAAGAAGATTGAGATCGTGTTCGCCGCTGATTCCAATTGCCCCGTGCAGGCCGTGAGCGATCCCGGCAACGACCGGTGCCGCACGCGAGGCGATCAATTTGGCGCTTGCAGCTGCCAGGGGACTTGGCCAACTGCTATGCCGGACTGCCGTCTCGCAGGCCATTCGCGCGGCGACTACATGTTCGCTAGCAAGCGCAAGATTCTGCTGAAGCACCTGTTGGCGCGCTATCGGTTTCCCAAATTGGGTACGCTGGAGGGCGTAGTCCACACACATTTCCAGAACTGCCTCGCTCGCGCCGACAATCAAGGCGGCATACAGCACTGCGGCAGCCGGGGCGGTCTTTGTCACGCGGCCTTCTTCCATCCCGATGGCTGGCTCTTTCCTCGAAAGCGGATCGCGGGAAGCGCCGACCGTTTCGACGCCATCCAGACGTTGTAGTTTCACTCCGCGCGAATCCTCCGTCAGAACAAAATTTGAGTGTTCCGCACCTGGGAGTATCAATGATGGAACGCCGAGCACGATTGGCCCGAGGCGATAATCGCTTCCCGCTTGCGCCAGCAAGGCGCGGGCCACGATGGTTTCGCCGACCGGGAGCGGAACCGCTCTTCGTCCCAGCGCCAAGAAGAGAGGCAGGACAGTGGCAAAAGACAGATTCGCCCCGCCGCTCTCTTCGCACACTAGTGCATCAAGGAAACCCGAAGATTCCAGAGTAATCCAAATTTCTGGATCCAGCTCACCCCGTCCGATTTGCCGCAGGGTCGCGCTGCTGAACAGATCGGCAAGCATCCGGTCAAACGGTTCAAGAAGGCCGATTTCGTCCATTATCGCAACCCCATTCCGCGAGCGATGATGCCTCTGAGAATCTCCCGCGTTCCTCCTCTTAGAGAAAAGCTCGGACAGATCATCTCGATGTAAGCCAATGTCTTGTACAGATCCTGATCGACGTCTTCCTCGGGATGGGACGCCAGGTCATCGCCCACGATGCGGGGTATGTCTTGCTCGAACGCTGTGCCGAGATCCTTGACCATCGAGGCTTCGACGACAGGACTTTCGCCTAAAGCCAGCTGCGCAGTGCAAGCGAGCGACATAGCGCGTAAACTGCTGAATCGCGCGACCAGCGATCCCAAGGTGCGTGCGGTCGTTTCGTCGGATCGCCCAGAATTCCGCAAGTGCTGTCGCCAGCCGTCCAGCAACACCAGAGACGAGTAAATCCGTTCAGGACCGCTTCTTTCAAAGGCGAGCTCTGCGGCTACCTGTTGCCAGCCCTTTCCTTCTTCACCGATCAGCGCGGAAGTATCGAGTTCCACGTTATCGAAGAAAACCTCCGCGAAATGTTCGTCTCCAGCGAGATCCCTTATCGGCCTGATTTCCACGCCCGGTAAGCGCAGGTCCACTATCAATTGGGAAAGGCCCTTGTGCCGATCTTCCGGCGTGCCGGAAGTGCGGACCAGAGCGATCATGTAATCCGAATGTAAAGCGTTGGTGGTCCAGATTTTCTGGCCATTGAGGAGCCAGCCGTTGTCGATCGGTTCGGCCCTGGTCCTGACACTTGCCAGGTCGGAACCCGCGTTTGGTTCGCTCATACCGATGCAGAAAAATATTTCGCCGCGGCAAATCCCGGGAACATACTTGTAGCGTTGGGTCTCGGTGCCGAACTTTAGAAGCAGGGGCGCGCTCTGACGTTCAGCAATCCAGTGGGCCGAGACCGGCGCGCCCGCCGAAAGCAATTCTTCCACGATCACGAAGCGCGAGAATGGGCCCAGCCCGGCCCCGCCATACTCTTCTGGCAGCATCAGTCCGATAAGACCGGCCTGGCCTAAACGGCGGCTGAATTCGGCATCGAAACCCATCCATGAGCGTGCGCGACGGTCCATAGGCATATTCGCCACCGCACTTGCCGCAAGATCGCGCGCGCGCGAGCGGAATTCCTCATCCGCTCCCGGAATGTCGGAAAGAGAAAAGGAACTGAACATGTATGAGGTACACTCCCCGAAAGCGTGTGGCACGCCTGGTTCACCGATCATTGCATCCGTACCGATTGGGGTTGCGGATATAGCAGCGGTTTGACTAAACGCCCATTCCGGCAAAAATGTCAACACGGAGTAGAATTTGAAATGAGCTCATTCCTAAAGGTTTCTCGCGAAGGGCCGGTGGCTATTGCAACCCTCAACAGGCCTGAGCAACGCAACGCCATTTCCACGCGCGATGATAGCAGGGAAATTGAGGAATTTTGCCGCGAAATGACCGAAGATCATACTGTCAGAGTGATCGTCATGACCGGCGCAGGATCCGCTTTTTGTGCCGGTGGAAATGTTAAGGACATGGCGGCCAGGCATGGAATGTTTGCAGGCAATCCGTATGAACAGCGAAATTACTATCGGCTTGGCATTCAAAAGATTCCTCTTTCCCTGTACGAACTCGAAGTTCCCGTGGTTGCGGCGGTCAACGGACCGGCGATTGGCGCCGGACTTGATCTCGCCTGTATGTGTGACGTCCGAATAGCCTCGAAAACTGCAGCATTCGCAGAGAGTTTCGTCAAACTGGGAATTATCCCGGGAGATGGTGGTGCCTGGCTCCTGCCGCGCATAGTAGGAATGGCGCGCGCCAGCATCATGACATTGACCGGGGACGCGATTAATGCGGCAACCGCGCTTGAATTCGGACTGGTGACCGAGGTGGTGGAGCCCGAGACCTGTCTCGATCGAGCCCTGGATATCGCCGACCGAATCGCAGCGAACCCCGGCCATTCGACACGTTTGGCGAAACGGCTTCTTCGAGAAGGTCAGGACATGAAGTTAGGCCCCCTTTTGGAACTGTCAGCTGCTTATCAGGCCTTGGCGCATCACACAGTCGATCACATTGAGGCCGTAGACGCCTTTATTGCAAAACGTCGGCCCGTGTGGGCTGACGAATGTCGCAAACTCAGTTTAGGGCCCGTGATTGACTTAAATTATGATACGCGTTATATTAATTTAGGTAAGGCTAAGGCGGTGGCAATGGCCGGACTGTCTTATGCTAGGATAGGATGGGTATGACTCATCGCATTCCGGTTCAACCGGTGTCGTAGCCGGATATTTCAAGGTGTGATGCATCGGCATCCCGGCACCTTAGTATCACTGGAGAAATCGCGCAATTTAGCGGCAACGTCGGTTGACCACTATTGGTTCGAAGCGCTTTGTCACGTTTTCTGCGGGGCATGGCTGAAACATGGAAGGTTAGGTAAACTTGGATATTGATCTAGCCCCAGAGGATCTCGAATTCCGTCGGGAAGTGTTATCCTTCCTTGAGGAGCATCTGTCGGCGGACGTCCGTCGCGCGAGTCGGTTATCCACCGGCGTATTCGTCGATCCCCCCTGGTCAAAAGAATGGCATCAGGCGCTATTCCGGAAGGGCTGGATTACCCATGCCTGGCCTCGGGAATACGGCGGATGTGGCTGGTCTCCCATGCAGCGATATATCTATGAGAGCGAGGCATCACTCTGTGGCGCTCCTGCCGTCGCGCCCATGGGAATCAATCTCGTCGGACCAGTCATCTGCGAGTTCGGTTCACCCTGGCAGAAGGAGTTCTATCTACCTCGCATTCGATCCGGCGAAGACTACTGGTGCCAGGGCTTTTCCGAGCCTGGCGCCGGCTCTGACCTTTCCAGCCTGAAGACGAAGGCCGTGCGGGATGGCGATCATTACATCGTCACCGGTGAAAAGATCTGGACGACCCATGCGCATTTCGCGAACATGATCTTCGTGCTCGCGCGCACGTCGCCGGAGGAACGGCAGCAGCAAGGGATCAGCTTTCTCCTCATCGACATGAAATCACCGGGTGTTTCGGTTCGACCGATCATTACTCTTGGCGGCGATCATGAAGTTAACCAGGTGTTCTTCGACGACGTTCGCGTGCCGGTCGAAAACCTCGTTGGTGAAGAAGGAAAAGGCTGGAACCAGGCCAAGTACCTGCTTGAATTCGAACGAGGCGGCGGCGCGCCATCCGTTCGATCGCGCGTGGCGCTTGAGCGATTCAAGAATGTCCTGCGGAACGAAGTCGGCGATTCCCATGGCAGTCGCCTGATTGACGAAAAAGATAGGCAATTTCGATTGGGCGAATTGGAGGCGCGAGTGATGGCGCTCGAAGCGCTAGACATGCGGCTAGTCGCAAAGCGACAGACCGGAGAACGTCTCGGCACGACAGCTTCGCTCATCAAGACGCTCGCCTCTGAGCTTCTCCAAGAGATCGAAAAAGCTTCGGTGGAAGCCCTTGGGCCCCATGCGCTGCCTGATTTGGCATTCGATGGTCCAGCATTCGCAGTTTCCAATGAGGCTCCAGTGCCAGAACACGGTTGGGCAATAGTCGGTAGGCATCTGAATGGTTTGGCGGGCACTATTTTCGGCGGTGCCTCCGAAATCCAGCGCGAGGTCATATCCAAGGACTTGGTAAAATAGCGTGGACTTGTAACGGTCGCGTGACCGTCAAGAGGGGTTTTTGCATCTTTCTCCGATCGATGATGTCGCGATCGTAGCGGTGTATGATTGGGTTTGCTGGCTCGGCCTCAGTTGTACCGGTTAAAATCGTTTGTCGAAGGCATGGTCGTATACGCCGTCGAATATGAAGTGAAGCGCCGCGGGACTGCCGGAGGCCATTTGGCATAAGTTACGCAGCCATGGCGATGTCGTCCAGCATGGCGTAATATCGTTCTTCGGCTTCAGCGGGCGGGATGTTTCCGATAGGCTTGAGCAGCCGCCTGTTGTTGAACCAGTCGACCCATTCGAGCGTGGCATATTCGACAGCTTCAAAGGATCGCCACGGACCTCGCCGGTGGATCACCTCCGCCTTGTAAAGGCCATTGATCGTTTCGGCCAAGGCTGAGGATCAGCGTGCAATAGGACCCTTCATCCCGAGGATTTAGGCGGCTGACTGGTTTGATTAGTTGGCGAGAACGGGATGTTCGTAGTGGAGACAGTGGTTCGGATTCGGCGTGAGCATGCGTCTGGCAAGGCGATCAAGGTGATCGCCCGTGATCTTCGGTTATCGCGCAAGGTGGTCCGGAAGGCGATCCGGTCGCCGGAGGCGTTCAACTACCAGCGCACAGTCCAGCCTTTGATCTGCCTCCTTCTGAGTGGTCCAAAATTGATGATATTTTGGATTTCGAAGGAGATTATGAATGCCGAGCAAGAAGCATCGCCCGGAAGAGATTATCGGCAAGCTGCGTGAAGCGGAGGTTGTTCTGGCGCAGGGTGCGACGACCGCAGAAGCGTGTCGCCGGATCGCGGTCAGCGAGCAGACCTATTATCGGTGGCGCAAGGAATATGGCGGCCTGAAGACCGATCAGGCGCGGCGAATGAAGGACCTGGAGAAAGAGAATGCGCGGCTTCGTCGTGCGATCTCTGACCTGACGCTGGACAAACTGATCCTGCAGGAAGCTGCTCGGGGAAACTTCTGAGCCCCGCGCGCCGAAGGCGCTGTATCGACCACATCAGAATGATGATGCCGGTGTCCGAGCGGCGGCTGTGCCGTGTGCTTGGGCAGCACCGGTCGACACAGCGCAAGGCGCCCCGCGGGGCAGATGACGAAGCGGCTCTTACCGAGGATATCATCGCGCTGGCGCGGCAATATGGTCGTTATGGCTATCGCCGGGTGACTGCGTTGCTGCGCGACGCGGGGTGGCATGTGAACCGCAAGCGGGTCGAGCGCATCTGGCGACGCGAGGGGCTCAAGGTGCCGCAAAGGCAACCGAAGCGCGGGCGATTGTGGCTGAACGACGGATCATGCATCCGGCTTCGGCCCGAGTATCCTGGGCATGTCTGGTCCTACGACTTCGTCGAGGGTCGCACCCACGATGGCCGCAAATACCGGATCCTGTCGATCATCGACGAGGCGAGCCGGGAGTGCCTGGCGTTGCCGGTCGCGCGCAAGCTCAAGAGCGACGACGTGCTTGCGGCCCTGGCCGAGCTGTTCGTTACGCGCGGGCCGCCAGCGCACATTAGACCGGGATGACATTAGGTTGATGCATATCCGGAGTTGGCGAAGTAGTTGGCACACTCTTGTGGGCTGAAGGCATCGAGCAATGATCCGATGCGTCGCCAGGTGTTTTCAGCGGTTCGCTCGGAGGCCTTTCGCAGCAGGTGTTTGAGCTTCGAGAACATCTGCTCGATCGGGTTCAGGTCGGGCGAATATGGTGGCAGGTAGAGCAACTTGGCCTTGGCGGCACGGATGGCCTGGCGGATAGCTGGACGTTTGTGGCTGGAGAGGTTGTCCATGATGACGACGTCGCCCGGTGCGAGGGTGGGCACGAGGAACTGCTCGACCCATTTGGCAAAGCTGGCCCCGTTGATCGGCTGATCGAGGACGCACGGTGCATCGATCCGGTCGCAGCGCAGCGCGGCGATGAAGGTCATGGTGCGCCAATGGCCATAGGGCACCTTGGCGTGCAGCCGCTGGCCCTTGGGCGCCCAGCCCCTGAGCGGGGCCATGTTGGTCTTGGCCCAGGTCTCGTCGATGAAGACGAGATGCCGGGGATCAAGCCGCCCCTGATACTTGCGCCACTGCGCGCGCCGCCTTGCGATCTTGGGGCGCAGCTGTTCGGCGGGAAGAACGCTTTTTTTTTGAAGCTCAGCCCCCGCGCATGGACGAAGCGCCAGACCTGCACATAGTCGACCCTGACCCCGCGTTCGGCCAGTTCGGCAACCAGTCCGCGCAAGGTGAAATCTGACTTGGCTCGCTCGACCAGCCAGTCGCCATGCGCGCCCGACAGAATGTTGGGCTTGTAACCGCCGATCTTGCCCGGTGCCACGCTCCCCGTCTCACGGTGCCGACGGACCCACACAATCGCGCTGCTGACCGAAACACCAAAGCGCGCCGCAGCAGCCCGGGCCGAAATCCCCTCCCGCAAAACCGCCAAAACCAGCCGCTCGCGTAAATCCGTCGATATGGGTCTGGACATGATTTGCTGGCCTCCAATCCCAGCACAAAGCTTGATGATGTGGACGCCCCTGCACCGGTCCGCAGCCGCTATGCTGCGAGTCGGTCACCCGAACAGAAAGAGGAGCGTTCACGATGAGGATTGCGACGATAGGACTGGATCTGGCGAAGAGCGTTTTCCAGGCGCACGGCGTCGATGAGAACGGCGCCACGGTGCTGGTGAAGAAGCTGCACCGCAAGCAGATGCTGCCGTTCTTTTCGAAGCTGTCGCCATGCCTGATTGGCATTGAGGCGTGCGGAACGGCACATTACTGGGCACGCACGCTCGCCGAGATGGGACACGAGGTTCGCTTGATCCCACCATCCTACGTGAAGGCCTATGTGAAGCGCGGCAAGAGCGACGCCCTCGATGCCGAAGCGATCTGCGAAGCCGTGCAGCGTCCGACGATGCGGTTCGTGCCCGTCAAGACAGTCGAGCAGCAGGCCATCCTCATGACCCATCGCGCCCGGTCCCTGCTCGTGCGCCAGCGCACTATGCTCGCCAATGCCCTGCGCGCGCATCTGGCGGAACTGGGCTTCGTCACTAACCCCGGCATTGCCAACCTTGCAAAGCTGACCGACCAGGTGCTGGCCAACAAAGATGCTTTTCCATCCTATGCAAGCGCGGCCGTAGAGATACTGATCCGTCAGATCATGGGCGTCAGTAGCCAGATTGCGGTGCTCGACCAGCAACTCGCGGCCTGGCATGCCGAGAGCGAGGCCTCTCGCAGGCTCGCCGCGATCCCGGGGCTCGGCGTGATCACGGCAACCGCGATCGCTGCTATCGTCACCGATCCCGATCAGTTCCGGTCGGGAAGGCAATTCGCCGCCTGGCTCGGCCTAACTCCGCAGCAGCACTCCACCGGCGGCAAGACCAGGTTGGGTGGCATCTCGAAGCAGGGAGACCGATATCTGCGCCGACTGCTCGTCGTCGGCGCCACCGCCGTCATGCGCCACATCAAGGATAAGCCAACGCCCATGGCCGACTGGATCAGGAAACTCTCGGAGAAAAAGCCGTTCAGGGTCGTCTCCGTGGCGCTTGCCAACAAGTTGGCCCGGATCGCCTGGGTCGTGCTGACCCGGAAGGAAGCCTATGGGCCCTATCAACTGACGACCTAACAGAATACCGAACAACCGAATTGGCAGTGGCAGTCAATGATGAGTAACGATCGAGCCAATGGTGAAACCAACCCGTCTGATTCAATGCGCTTCAACCGCGCGCCAACTTGATTAGGGACCTCACCGGCGGATTTCCATCAAGGCCAGCGGCACTCAAAACGCCGCACAAACAGGCCGGACATATGAAAGCAACCGATCAAAGCCATCGCGACCACAAAGCCCTTGCCATAGGGGGCGTCCACATATGAATCAGAAAACCGCCCAAAAAAGAATCCCCTTTGAATCAGCCAAATGTCATCCCGCTCTAACTCCTCGCCCAGCCAATGATATCTACGGCGGAAAACTCTAACCGCAACTGGTCCAGAATTCAGGTGGCAGAGCACCTGAAATGGAGGCGGCGCCGTTCTTACAGGTCAGAGCCGCACGCATCCCCGCAGGGTATCGCGCAGCACTGCAATTGAATTGCTGAGCGAGGCTTCGCCTTCCAGCCGCCCGTTGATACGTAGCATCACCGTCCCGCTTTGCTGCATGAGCAGGGGAACAAGTTGCGTACCCGTCACGCCGCCGATCCATTGAGTGCCGTTCGCATTGGCGCGCTGAACGGATATGCTAACGAGCCGACCGGAGAAGTTCCACGTCATCGTCATCGCATTGTCGGCGGAGGGCTTGTTGAGCAGCATCGCCATGTAGGGCTTTCCGCCTTCACAATAGAGACTGAGGGCTTCGATGTTGGGCGATGCCGCGGCGCTCACATAAGCCATGGGCGCGCGACCTTGCACCGGTACAACTTCCCAGGGTGTACCGGGAAGCGGCACTGCCGTTTCGGGCGGGCTTTTGTCCAACAGCGTCTTGATTTCCGGCGCAATCGGCAGCCTAACGCCCGAAGCAGACGGATAAACTGTTAGCTTGCCGCGCTCCCAAAGGCCCACCTGCACCGCACGGCGCGCCGGGTCTATTATTATATAGGCCTGCTCCACACCGCCCTGATGCTGCGCATTGCCGGAAAGATAGTAATAGTTCCCAGCCCGCTGCAATGGCGAGACGGCTGAGAGATTGGTCCGCAGCGCAGCCATCTTCGGCCCCATCCGGGCCTTCAATGCCGCAGCCAAGGTACCCTTATCGAACAGGTCGATATTGTCCTTGGCGTAGCTTCCCGGATATTTGCCGACGAGGCTGGCGAGATTGGTCCATTCCGCTGGAATGCCTTGCACGGCCACCGCCGGCTCAGGCCGTGGCGGCAGTGGCGTGCCAGCAAGAGCGCTGCCCTGGCAGAGCGTGAACGGGCCGCCACCCGTGAAGGCCGCATGGAAAGAAGCCGGGCGTTGGCCGCGCGGCAGATCGGATTCAAAGCGGATGACACCGCGCTTCTCGTCGTCGTTCACATACATGAGAACCCGACCAAAATCATTGCTGCTAACTGGAAAGGGAAAAAATACTGCCATGATGCCGTCATAGCTCTGGCCCATGAAGGTGAGAGCATATTCCACCCGAGGGGGCTTTATTTCCCGACCATTGGCGCGGAACGTCATGCCCTTTTCATCGATGGTTACGCGCGGTTCCTTTGAGCAGTCGCCGCGCGGGGCGTAGCTGCCAAAGATATGGTCGACGCCCTGATCCTTGAAGCTGGATAGTGGTAGCGCCTGCGCACTTGCGGCAGCAATCGTGGCAATCGCACAAGCGGCAAGACCTACACCCGAAAGGCGGATTGTGGACGGCATGTGAAATGGCAATGTCATGTCGAATCCCCATCGAAGTGGTGACGGTTTTCGCGCGCACATGGCTCAGTCACGAGGTAAATTGGTGCGCCGGTCGCCTTGATCCTATTTGGCCAACAGGATAGCTGACTTAAGGGATGGTTTGGTTCTGGTCATGGATGCCCCCACGTGAAAGCCCTGCCCGGCAGGGACCGTGACGTGGTTAATACGATCTTGATGACTCTAAAATGAACGGGAAGGAATAGGTGAACTGACCTGACCCCCTGGTTTCCACCAGCCGGGATCAGAGCCCGGCCTTTTGCACTGCTATCCAACTTTCGACCACGCGGGTCATGCGCTCCGGATCGGGCATGCCGTACCGCAGCCGCATCCAAAAGTCGTCGGCGCGCGCTCGACCGCGCCAAGGCTGAAGCGCTGACAGCAAGCATCGGATGTATAAACTGATATCTTCGGATCTGAGATGGCACACCTCCCACCGCCCCGAGCAAAATAATAAAGTGCCATAATAAAGTTCTTTACCAAATGCCGAAAAACTGCTCATCTTCCAGCCGAGCGGCGAGAATCTTTTCCTCTCCGGAAATCTCCTTCTGGCCACTCCTCAAACTCGGGGCAGCTCGGCGAGCTGCCCCATTTTTGAACATCGACAATCGGGGACAAGGACGGGTTCGCGCAAGAAACGAAAAAATCGAGACAGGGAGAGATAGGGTGATGAATAAGAAAGCCTATTGGTTGGCAAGCGCCGTCGTGATGGCGTTGCCACAGGTCTCAAATGCTCAGGAAGTCATAGCCGAAGAGCCAGATGGCGGTGACAATGTCATCGTCGTGACAGCGCAACGTCAGGCGCAAAGCTTGCAAGACGTACCGATCGCTGTCAGCGCATTCAGCGCTGAGGCGCTTGAAAGCCAGCAGATCGAAAATGCCTCGGATCTACAGCTGACGCTGCCCAATGTATCTTTCTCGAAAGGCAATTTCACCTCAGCTTCATTCACTATTCGCGGCGTTGGCGACCTGTGCGTCGGCGTCACCTGCGATGCTGCGACCGCAATCCATGTCAATGGATCCCCCTTGTTCGGAACACGCCTGTTCGAGACCGAATATTTCGATCTGGAAAGGATTGAAGTCCTTCGCGGACCTCAAGGCACCCTGTTCGGCCGGAATGCGACCTCCGGGGTCGTGAATGTTGTGACCGCGAAACCCAAACTCTCCCGTTTCGAGGCTGAAGCGCAATTCGAGTATGGCAATTTCAACAGCATCGAAGCGCGTGGCATGGTCAACGTCCCGATCGGGGATATGATCGGCGTGAGGCTGGCGGGCATATATGTGAACCGCGACGGTTATACGACGAATCTCTATGATGGATCGGACATCGACGCTCGGGACCTCTATGCGTTGCGAGGCTCCCTTCGTTTCGAACCCGGTCCTGATACGACGATCGATCTCATGGGCTATTATTTCCGGGAAAAGGACACGCGCCTCAGAAACCAGAAACAAACGTGCCAACGCGATCCATTGGGCGTGCTCGGATGCCTGAACAATCGACGTGATTTCGATACCACGAACGCAAATTCAACGGTCGGTGCGACGCTCAGTTCATCCGAGTTCTTCGCCATTCAGGGCATTCCCGCCGTGCTCGGCCTCGGCAGCCTTTATGGCCCTGATGGGTTTTCCGGGTTTCAGGAGCCTGGCGATGTGCGTGTCGTCAACACGGCCTATACCCCTTTCTATTTTGCCGAAGAGCTACAGGTGCAGGCGCGCCTTGAGCAAAAATTCGGCGCGATGACCCTGACGGCCACCGGCATTTATCAGGATACTGAAGTCGATTCCAGGCAGGACTATTTTCTTGGAATTCAAAGCCGTGCCGGTTTCGCCCCGGCGCTCAATACGTTGGACTTTTTTGCGGCTAACGGATTACCGACAGGTCTTGCTCCGCCGGCGCCAGCCTTCATTCCCGGCTCTTCGGCCTATTTTTCGCCGATTGCCGGCGCTCTAATCCCGGACGGTCCGCAGGGCGTGCTGTGCACGTCGGATAATGATGATGGAAGCAGAGGCGCTTTCGAAGGGAACTCGCTGTGTTCCGAAACGCCGCTTTCTTTCGATCGATCTTCGGAACAACGCGAATCGTGGAGCGGAGAGCTCATCCTCACGAGTGACTTCGACGGGCCGTTCAATTTCCTGTTGGGCGGAATTTATGCGAAATCGAAAACCACCGACAATAGCTATTATGTGAACTCGTTTGCGCTCGATTACGCCAGTGCCGTATTGGGTTCATTCGGCTCCTTGTCGGGCGGCCTTCCGCCATCCTATTTCGCGACGTCGATGTATCGGAACAACTCGCTGGAATCGAATCTAGAGAGCTATGGCATTTTCGGCGAGGTCTATTTCGATCTAAGCGACCGGCTGACGTTGACCGGGGGGCTGCGTTACAACAATGACAAGAAGGATGTGACGGCGCGTACGACGCTGATCAGTTTCCTGAACCCTTATGCCAATGATGGAGATCCGTTCGATACCCCGATAACGCCCCTCACCGGGCCGTCTGGGCTTTTCGATGCCGACCCGGGGACGCCGGGCCAACAGCTCGCCCAGTTTCGCGAAGTAAGCTTCGACGAAATTACCGGACGAGCAGTTCTGGCCTTCGAGGTTACGCCGGACAATTCACTCTATGCATCTTATTCTAGGGGTTACAAATCCGGCGGGATCAATCCTCCGCTTTCTCCGATTTTCGCCGTCAGCGAGAGTTTCGGCTCTGAATCGATCGATGCCTTCGAGATCGGCTCCAAGAACGTCTTCGCAAACGGCGCGTTGCAACTCAATGCCACCGCATTTTACTACAAATATAGTGGACTGCAGCTCAGCCGCATCGTGGCAAGAACGTCCGTGAATGACACGGTTGACGCCAATATCTGGGGTGTCGAACTGGAGTCTGTCATCAGGCCGGACCCGAACTGGCTTATCAATCTGTCCTTCAGCTATCTCAATGCCAAGGTCGCCGGCGATCAATTCTTCTCCAATCCGCGTGATCCGGGCGGCGGGGATCCTGATGCCGTGATTATCAAGGACATCAGCAATGGTGCGCACTGCGCTGTCACGGGACCTGCGCCTGGCGTTGCTGATGCGTTCGTTGCGGGCGTAAATGCGGCTCTCGGCCTTCGCGCACCGCAGGAATTTCCTTCGGACGGCAATATCGCCTCCAGCGGCGCGTTCGGCATTTGCGGTGTCCTCGCGAGCGCTATCCCTGCGAACAGCGGGATCCAGGTATTGAGTCCTGGCGTCGAGGTTAACATCAAGGGCAACACATTGCCGCAAGCGCCGAATGTCAAGGTCTCGATGGGCGTGCAGTACACGGCAGAGGTCGGGAATGGTATGACACTCGTCCCCCGCGTCGACATTTCCATGACCGGAAAGCAATATGGCAATATCTTCAACGGCAGGATTAATCGCATCCAACCTTTCGTACAGGCTAATGCAGTTTTGCAGTTGAATGGTGCCGACGAGCGCTGGTTTGTCCGGGGGTTCGTTCAGAATATCTTCGATAGCAACTCAGTTACCGGACTTTATGTCACCGATGCATCTTCCGGTAATTTTACAAATATCTACACGCTTGATCCGCGGCGTTATGGTGTCGCGATCGGCGCAAAATTCTAATGATTTAGCTGTCCCAATCGATCGGGAAAAATTATACCGCATGAAAATCGCGGCGTCGGAGGGCCAGTAGCAGGCCCTCCGACGCCGATTTCATGCGCCAATTGCAGTCTTGGGCGAGGAATTGGTGTGAGATACGTCCGGCGTGCGCACTGCGGAAACTTGCGTCTCGCGCGAGCGATATGGGAGGCACATTGGCTCCTGCCCCTCGAATCTGACCGGCCCCCACCGAGTGGTCCGCGTGGACTGTTAGGTGTTTAGTCCCAGCATGTGATGGTGTGGTTTCATATTGAAGATATCTGGCTTGGATTTCCGGAGCTCTTCGATGGCCTCGTAGGTTGTCTTGAAGCGCAGAGCCTTCAACTGCTTGGCGAAGTTGTAAGCGACGAGCCAGTCGCGGACATGGCGGCGCAGTTCATTGATCGACGTGTAACGGAAGGATTTGACGGTGGCCTCCTTGATGGTGCGCACCATCCGTTCGGCCTGGCCGTTGGTCCATGGGTGATAGGGCTTGGTGAGGCGATGCTCGATGCCGTTCTGGTCGCGTCCGTCAAGGTGGTGTAATTTCGGCTGTGGCCGTGGGCCATCGTCAGGCGGCTTTGGCGGTGATGTGTAGGGGCTGATTTTCCTCCTCGATCATGGGTTGGTTGAGTTCGGCCATGCCTTCGATCTGCATGTATCGGTGCTGGAGCTGCCACTCGTCGTTCTGCTCCATCAGCACAGCCCCGACGAGGCGGATGATGCTGTCTTCGTTCGGGAAGATTCCGACGACGTCGGCGCGGCGCTTGACCTCCTTGTTGAGCCGCTCGAGCGGATTGGTTGAGTGTAACTTCGTGCGGTGCTGGGTGGGGAAGCCGGTGTAGGCGAGCACGTCGGTTTCGGCCTCGTCCATGCAGGCGCCGAGCTTGGGCCAACGGGTGCGCAACTGGTCGGCGACCTGTCGCCAGACCTGCGTTGCGCTTTTCTGATCGGGCTGCAGGAAGACCTGGCGGATCGCGGCGGCGACGACAGTGTTCTGGCCCTTGGGCACATAGGACAGGGCATTGCGCATGAAGTGCACCCGGCAGCGCTGCCAGGTGGCGCCCATGACGCGGGTGATCGCGCCCTTGAGGCCCTCGTGAGCATCGGAGATGACCAGCTTCACGCCGGTAAGACCGCGCCGAACAAGGTCCTTCAGGAAGTCGGACCAGAAGACCTCCGCTTCCGAGGGGCCGATATGCAGGCCGACGATCTCGCGCCGGCCCTCGGTGTTGACGGCCATGGCGATTATTGCGGCAACGCTGATGATCCGCCCGCCTTCGCGTACCTTGAGATAGGTGGCATCGAGCCAGAGATACGGCCATTCGCCGGTGAGCGGGCGTTTCAGAAAGGCATGGACGCGCTCGTCAATGTCCTTGCAAAGCTTGGAGACGGTGGACTTGGAGATGCCGGTCATGCCCATGGCCTGGACGAGTTCATCGACCCGCCGGGTGCTGACCCCGCCGATCCACGCTTCCTGGATCACCGCAACCAGCGCTTTCTCGACCATCTTGCGGGGCTCAAGGAAGCCCGGAAAATAGGACCCAGCACGCAGCTTGGGGATTTTCAGGTTCAGCGTGCCTACCCGGGTATCCAGCGAACGGTCGCGATAGCCGTTGCGCCAGGTCGCGCGCTCGCTGCTGCGTTCGTGGCGACCCGCGCCGATCAGGCCATCAACGTCGGCCTCCATGATCAGCTGCAGCACGTTCTCGGCGATGGTGCGCAAAAAATCCGGTTGGCCGCCCTTTGCAGCCAGCTCTTCGATCAGTAATCTGTCCTCGGTCATCGGGAACTCCTCTTCGTCACGGTTGAAGTGTGCAAACTCCACCATAACGATGAACCCGGTGGCCACCAGCGACGCCGCATTCCGGGGTGGGGCATGCCCCACCCCGGAATACACCATCGCCTACACCGGAAATTACACCACGAGCGCGGACGCTAACGCCGTTCTGCTCGCAGACACGGCCGAAGATATGGCCGATCCATCCCAGTGGGCCGCCTTGGTCCCGCTGCACGAACTGTACGCCGTAGCACATTGGGAAGCGGCCTATCGAAGGGCCACAATGCCTTGATGGAGACAAGGGCGCGTAGCGCCCGCCGGCTTCATCAAGGCAGCCATGATCGGCCAGCAGGTCTCTAAAGAGAAGTTGTCGACACAACCCTTTGGAGGCTGACCGATCATGACCAAGCGTAATTCTACTCCACCCGATGCCGTGCTGGTAGCGATCGATATGGCGAAGCACCGCCAGGAGATTCTCCTTGAGCGACCGGAAGGCGGCCGCCGTCGCCGTATGACCGTGATGGCGACGAAGGCGGACTATGACCGGCTCGCGGACGAGCTGACCGCAATCGGCCGGCCCGTCATCGTCGGATTCGAAGCGACCGGCAACTATCACCGCACGCTGGCGCATCGATTACTGACCGCCGGCTTCGAGCTGCGCCTGATTTCCTCGGTTGCTTTGGCCCGGACCCGAGAAGCCCTGCACAATGGCTGGGACAAGAATGATTCCAAGGACGCGCAGGAGATCCTGCATATGCTGCGGATCGGCGCGACCCAGCGCTATGTCGATCCGCTGGCCGCGGGCATCAACGATCTGCAGGAGATGTCGAAGACACACGAAGCCATTTCCAAGGCGAAGACCCAGACATGGTACCGGATTCTGACGCATTATCTGCCGCTGTATTTTCCGGAGATCGAGCGCTTCGCGGGGAACAGCCGATCAGATTGGTTCCTGGCAATGATCGAGCGCTTTCCGACTCCGGGCAGCATCGCCTCGATCGGGCGCGAGGATTTCACCGAACAGGTCTGGCCGCTGATCGGTCGCAAGGTTTCCAAGGCCCGGGTGGTCAACGACATTTACGAGACGGCCTGCGCGTCGATGGCGCTGCCGATCGACGAAGATTCCACCGCCGTCAAAATGTTCCGCATGGTCATCGCTCAGGCACGCACCCTTATTCGGCAGCGCAACGAGATCGAGCGGATCGCCCATGATGCGCTGGCCGCGAACCGCGACTATCAACTCCTGCGCATGATCCCGGGGATCGGCCCGATCAATGCCCTGACGATCCTGGCGGAAGCCGGCGACCTGCGCCGTTTCGGCCACCATCGCCAGTTTCTAAAGTTCTGCGGCCTCGATCTCGCCACCCGACAGTCAGGCCTGTTCCGCGGACGAACCAAGCTGTCGAAGTACGGCAGCGCCCGATTGCGACGCACCTTCTGGATGGCGACCCAGGTTGCGATCCGGCAGCCCAACAACAGCTTCCGCGACAAGCTCGGGCGCTATGTTGCCGGGCATGCCGACGATCCTGATCGACGCCGCAAGGCGATGACCGCTCTCACCGCCAAGATGGCCCGCGTCGTGCACGCCGTCATCAAGACGGGAACCGAGTACCGTCCGTTCGTTGAACGGGCGGACACCAGATGGAAGGACCCCTCTCTGCTGTGCCGTGAGGGCGTGCCAAGATCTCTTGGCGCGACCCTGTAGATAATGTTTGGGCCTTCCATCTGGCATGCGCATCTCATCTTAAGGACGGTGAGGACCACGACCTCGACAATCGATGGATCCTGTGTTTGCTATGGCCGAGAGTGCTTTCCTTGACGATGGAAGCCATCTGGATCATAAAATCACCAGCGCCGATCACCCTCGGCGCAACGAGATCTGCTGGCCTTTTTCCGCTACGCCTTCCTAACATAGGACGTTATCTGTCAGGATGGTGTGGATCCTGGTAAGCGATAATTTTCCCCCACGCGGGGCGGACGGGCGCGGGCTTCGATTAGAAGCTGGCGCCTAATTTCGTTGTATCTAATTTCGATCGTGCTTTGCTCAGGCGGCGTTGGCGGTGGCACTCGTTTCGAACGTCATTTCGGCGGCCTTTGTATCGACCCAGTTCCCAGGTAGCAGGTCATCGATGGGCTCGCCGTCGCCGCGGGTGACGATGCGGGCAAGGACGTCGGCCAGGTAGGCGGCGGGGTTGATCGCACCCAGCTTGCAGGTCTCGATCAGCGACGCGATCGCCGCCCAGTTCTCGGCGCCCAGTTCGTGGCCCGCGAACAACGCATTTTTCCGTTGGAGTGCGATCGGCCGCATCGACCGCTCCACCGGGTTGTTGTCGATGTCGATCCGGCCATCGTCGAGGAACCGGACGAGCCCGGCCCAGTGGCTCAGTGCATAGTTGATCGCCTTGAGGGTCGGCGAGCCGCTGAACATGCGCCGGCGCTTGGCGTCGAGCCAGTCATGCAGCTCGTCGACGATCGGGCTGGCCCGCGCCTAGCGGACGGCAAGGCGCTCCTCGGGCGTGCGACCGTGGATCTCGCGCTCGATGTTGTAGAGCAGCCCGATCCGGTGCAGCGCTTCGGTGGCGATCGGCGCGCCATCGCCCTTGCCGCCGGCGTCGAAGAAGCCGCGGCGAACATGCGCCCAGCAATAGGCCAGCACCGAGGGTCCGCCGGGACGGCCCGCCTTGCCAAACTAGCCATAGGCTTCATAGCCATCGACCTGCAGGATGCCGTGATACTCGCCGAGGAGCTTCGCCGCCCACATGCCGCCCCGGCCCGGCATGTAGCTGTAAACGATCGCGGGTGGATCGACCCCGCCATGCGGGCGGTCGTCGCGGACCATCGCCCACAGGTAGCCCGTCTTCGTCTTGCCGCTGCTCGGCGCCAGCACCTTCGCGGTGGTCTCGTCGACGAACAGGCGATCGCTCTTCAGAAGCTCCGCCTTCTGCCGGTCGACGATCGGCTTCAGATAGCCCGCCGCGCGGCCGACCCAGCCCGCGAGCGTCGCGCGATCGATCGTCACGCCCTGGCGCGCCAACATCTGCGCCTGCCGGTAGAGCGGAAGGTGATCAGCGTATTTCTTGACGAGGATATCGGCGAGCAGCGCTTCCCTCGGCAGGCCGCCCGGCACCACATGCGCGGGAGCCTTCGCCTGCGCGACGCTATCGCCGCACGATCGGCACACCATCCTCGGCCGCACCGTCACGATGACGCGATATTGGGCGGGGATGATGTCGAGTCGTTCGGACCGATCCTCGCCGATCCGGTGCAGCGCACCGCCGCAGCCCGCGCAGCAGCCGGCCTCCGGCGCGATCTCGATCTCGTGACGCGGAAGATGCGCCGGCAGCGAGGCGCGGGTTCGTCCGCCGCACGCTTGCGCCGCGGCGGCGCGATGCCGGTGGCTTCCTCGCCCTGTTCGACCAGCAGTTCAGCTTCGGCCATCGATACGTCGCGATCTTCGAGCGCCAGCGCGAGCTGGCCGCTGTCGATCTTCTCCGACCGCTTGCCGAAGTGCATGCGATTGAGGACATCAAGAAGGTGCTGGAGCCGGGCGGAGCGGAGCCGTTCGGCGATGATCATCGCCTTTAGTGCCTCGACGTCGTCGGGCAGCTCTTCCACCCCCTCGCTCATGGTGCGGATGGATACATTATTTCGCGGTTTTCTGCCCGTTTTGTGCGGCAAGACGAGTCATTTTCACGGCCTATAACGCCATGACCGGACGCGCCACACGCGGGGCATGAACACGCGCCCAGTCGAGCCCTTCGATCAGCGCCGAAGCCTGCGCCGCGGTAAGGCTCATCACCCCGTCGCCGAAGCGCGGCCAGCGGAACGTGCCCGTCTCGAGCCGCTTCGTCACCAGCACCAGGCCGGTCCCGTCCCATAGCAGCAGCTTGATCCGATCGGCGCGCTTGCAGCGGAACACGAACATGATTCCGGAGAAGGGGTCGCGGTTCAGCTCGTGCTGCACGAGCGACGCCAGGCCCACCATTCCCTTGCGGAAGTCGACCGGCTTCACCGCCGCCAGCACCTTGAGCGGTCCCGGCGGGATGATCATGTCGACACCTGCACAGCCAGCAGCACCCGCTCGATATGGTCGGCCGTCACGCCGTCGGGAATGCGGATCGTCATGCCCTTGATGTTGATGCGGATCTCGGCGCCGCTGCCCTGCGCCTTCGGCTCCTCGACCATCGCCGGAACGAAGGCCGGCGCGTCGTCCGATTCCATCCGTTCGCGCGCTTCCCGGCGCCAGGCGTAGAGCTGCTGCGGCAGGATATCGTTCCGGCGCGCGATATCCGCGACGTTCGCCCGCGGCGCCATACTCTCGGCGATGATCCGGGCCTTCGCTTCCGGCGTCCACTGCCGACGCTCGCGACCCGCCGGGATCACCTCCATCGGGCGAGCACGACCGTTCCCGTTGCTTTCGAAGCTACTTTCGAACGTCGTTACATCGCCCATCGCTAGTTACGCTCCCGATACAGAAGGCGCGCAACATAACGATCTCAGAACATTCGAAAATGTGGGGGTAAATTAGCGCTTACGGATCCTGTATGGCACCGTCTTGATAAGCACGCGCAGGAAGGCTGCCGCGGCAAGCTTGGTCGCCCGGCGATAGATGCGGGCGAACACCAGCTTCGAGGTGCGGTCCACTTCGACATAGAGGAAGCCTCTTCCGCCTTCATAGCGCAGTTCCGCGATATCGACGTGGAAGTAGCCAATCTCATATTTCTTGAACTTCTTCGGCTTCTCCCGATCGGCTTTGGGCAACCGACTGATCCCGTGGCGTTGCAGGCAACGGTGCAGCGACGAGCGTGTCAGGTGTGGGATCACGTCCTTCAGCGCGATGAACACGTCGTCGAGCGGCAATCGCGCCTGCACCGGACACCGGATGTGTTCGAGGTGCTGGAACGGGGCTGCGCGCAAGTGGGTTATCCCGCCTCGATCAGGGCTGACAATGGCAGCGAATTTTATCTCCCGCGAGCTCGATCTGTGGGCCTACATGAAGGGCGTGACGCTCGACTTCTCGCGGCCTGGCAAGCCCACCGACAACGCGTTCATCGAGAGCTTCAACGGCAAGGAATGCCTTAACGCCCACTGGTTCATGAGCCTGGATGACGCGGTGCGAAAATGCGAGGCTTGGCGTAGGGACTACAACGAGGTACGACCGCACAGCGCGATCGAGAACAAATCACCGATATCGCTCATGTTGGCATCAGCGGCACATGGCCCGCCCTGATGTCAGCACGCTGGAAGGCTGCCAGCAGGGCGGTCCAGAAACGGGTAGCAGCTCAGAAGCCATCGAGTATCTTGGCAAGTTCTGGACGATCCTGGGATGTCGGTTTGCCCCAAACTTCGTCGTTCTGATCGCAATGCAACTCGGGTACGCAAATCCTTGTCCCTGGTTCACTTGACAAATTTTCAGAAGTAGCAATTTTAGCTCCTATCCTGAGTAGCAGGTAAAGATTGTGCTGTTCTTGACTGATTTTCAGCAGGGACTCGAACCTCGGCGCGCAGAGGTTCCTGGGCGCGTTCAAATTCGCCGCGGTGTGCAGCCCATCCTGCTCGTCTGCCGATATGAGTCCAGATCAGATATTCGATGTCGGCCCATTCGAATGGCGCTGGATCGATCGACGAAGCTTGGCTGTAGTCAGGGTCCAACAAGGGAAGAAGGACGAACGCGGGCGCGAGACGGAGCGCCGCTGCGCAACGTAAATGGTCATCGAGCGCCACGGCCGGGTTACCGCTCTCGATCTCTCGTAGCCAACGAACGCTCAATCCAACTCTGCGGGCAAGATGCTCCTGACTCAAGCGACGGCGAAGACGCTCGCTTTCGATGCGCCGCCCAGAGAACTCCTTGAGCTGATCCAGCGAAGCGACGCCGCCCTTCTCGCATGTCCTGGTGTCCGACATGAGCTTCCGTCCGAATAGTATGTGGTGCGCTAGCGCTCCATGCGAGGCTGGCTATCGCTGAGCGACACAGCAAGTAGAGATGCTTTCAGTCTATTAGCTTCGTTCATCTTCAACGATTTCAGTCTGTGTCGCGCCTGACGCAATTCCCTTCAATTCATTGATTCCAATATGAAAGTTGGAATCACGATGCTCGGCTGCGGCACAATCGTGCCGCCTTGGGGAACGCGCCTGCCCTCACGATTGCCGCTGGCTCACAGCGCGTCCATCTATCCCTCCGTTCCGACCGGCTGACTTATCACTGGCTGCCTCATCGGACGTTCACGCAACCCACATCGAACGGGCGCCGTCGCGCCAGGGAGGACTCATGTCATGCGATTCCGCGAACGATCGTGCTGCGCCTCGATTCCGGTTATCGTCATTATCGGCGAACGGCCCCTTCAAGAAACCTGCCGTCTTACTGGCGGCGGCCGCACTTCTCGCCTCGCCGGTCGTTAGTGCACAAGAGAAGACGGAGAAGGTGTTGCTGGCAAAAGCCGCAGCGGAGGCGGAGCAGCAACTCAAGCAAACCTTCACAAATCTCCAGTTCGATGATTTCGAACCGGCGCCGGTGAAAGGCGCGATCTATCAAGCGAGTGCTGGCGGCCGGATCGTCTATTATGCGCCCGAGAGCGAGCATCTCTTGTTCGCGTCGATCTTCGACAAGAACGGCGTCAATCTGACAGCCCTCGCGCAGGAAGCCGGCATCTCCAACCGTCTGAAATCGATAGACTCCTCACAGGCGCTTGAAATCGGCCCCAAGGATGCGCCGACGGTGATCGAATTTACCGATCCCGACTGCCCCTATTGTCGCGCGCTTAATCGATATTGGGCAGCGAAGGCCGCCGAGGGAAAACCGGTCCGGCGTCTCATATTCTTCGTGAGCGGCATCCATCCGGAAGCCGCGGCAAAGTCCGAGCACATCCTGTGCTCAGTCGATAAGGCGGTAGCCTTTAAAGCCATCTATTCGGGTGCCGCCCCGACAGCGCTGCGAACCTGCGCTGAAGGCCGCGGAAAGGTCGAAGCTCACGCCAAAGTGGTCAGCGCCGCTGGCGTCAGCGGGACGCCGACCTTGATCGTGGGGGGCAAGCTCATCTCAGGATTTCAGCAGGCCGAGATCGAGGCATTCCTATCCTCGGCGAAGACCAACCGTGTTTCTCGCTGAATTCCATCTCTTCATGGCGGCTGCTCGGACGCAGAGAGCATCATCGCTCTCGGTCCCAACGCACCGGAATGCCGGCGGCGACGCCCCTTCGGGCCGTCCAGCACCGCCGTCGGCCGACAACGATCACCATCGATGCCGGCAGGCAGAGTTCAGGGCGGCCCAATGCCCAAGAAAGCAATCATCCATGGTCAAAAAACTTACCAGAACCGTACTTTCGGCCGCCGATGTCGGCGTACCGGTCCTGCTTCTGTCGCTCCTCGCGGCAAGCGTCCACGCCTTTACCGCGCCCGTGGCGGGGGATCTCGGCTACGACATCTACGACATTGTCGTGAACCAGGGTGTCAAAGGCCCGCTCGGCTTCGTCGGGGGTGTCGCCGCCTTCCTGTTCGGCGTGTCGCGACTGTTCAGCAATATCATGATCGGCATCCCGACGATCGTCGCTGCCGTCTGCCTCATCAAGGCGGACAGCATCCTTCAGACCTTCGGCATGGTGATCTGACGGCATCGGAACGTGGGCAAGCATTCGGGTTCCACGCTCGCCCACGTTCCGGTCACCGGGAGGAAGTGCTCCCGGACCCTCGTCCTCGCTTTCGATTTGCTTCGCTGGTGAGGACCGTAGCAGGAGGAGAAGGGTCGATGGACGAACGCTTGCCCCAATATCTGCACAAGCCGGTTCAGATCCTGTGGTTCGGATCGGACGAGTTCGTGTTGGTGGTCACCACCATCTTCGTCGCCGTCATCGTCGGCGGACTGGTCGGTTGGGCGTTCATCGCGGCCCTTCTCCTTTTCCTGCCATGGAAGCGCGCGCAGCCGCGCGGTTTCCTCGCCCATCTCGCATGGCGCTGGGGGATGCTTCACTTTCGCCATTATCCGGGTCCGACCCAAACCCGATTTTACGAGTGAGGCCGCAGATGTTCTCGCGTCATCGCAAACCCCGAAGCGCGCCGGTCGACCCGCTGCTCGGTAAACCCGCCAGCTTCGGGATCCATCGTTACATTCAGGGCTCATCGAACCTCTTCGAAGAGAACCGGCTGCTCAAGTTCGCGATCGTCGGGCTGTTCGGCATTACCGCGGTGCTTGGCGCGGTGATTTACAGCTCGGACCAGAAAGAGCGCACGGTGGTCGTGCCGTTCGGTTCGGGCGGCGATCTCTATGTGACCGGCTCGAAGCCATCGGCCGCCTATATCCGCACGATGACGCGCAATATCGTCGCGCTCGCCGGGACCTATTCGGCCTACTCGGCCGACCGGCAGTTCCAGGAACTGCTCTCGATCGTCCACCCATCGGCGTACAACAGCATGCGCGACAGCCTGAACAGCATATTGGACGATCTCGCGAACAATCCGACGCTGTCAATCGCGACCTACATCCGCCCCGACCAGCCCGTGCAGTGGACCGACCGCGACATCCTGGTGCCAATCGAGAAGGTTCGCGTGATCGGCGGCGTCATCCGCAAGTTCCGCGGCGATCTTCGCATTCGCTACGCCGTCGAAAATGGCCGCTTCTGGCTCGTCGCGCTCACCGAGGAGAAATTCGATGTCCAGCCTCGCTAGGCTCGCGGCGGCGCTGCCCGTTGCCGCGCTGCTGTTGCCCGCGCCCGCATCGGCGCAAGCCATCACCGTCCTTCCCGACCAGATGAGCACGATCCGCCTCTCAAACCGCGACGTCAATCATATCGTCTGCGTCGGCGGCGAGATCGAGGATGTGAAATTCTCGGCCGAAAAGGCGATCGCGGTCGAGCGGGCGGGCTCCGACGCATGGGTCAAGTTCCTCGTCAAGGAGGTCGACGACATGGGAATGGTAACGCGCAGCTATGTGACGACGCCCTCGGAGTTCTTCATCAACTGCAACGGCGCCATCTATCCGCTCTATGCCGAACCCGCGGAGATTCCCGCGCAAACGGTCACGCTTACGCCCGGACGGCCGCAGCTCGCGCGGGCGAACGAGGAACTGCTTGGTCCGCTCGTCGAAGAAGAGCGGGCGGTGTCGGTCACGCTGGCAATGCTTCAGGACCGCGTGCCGGCGAGCTTCACCGAGATAGCGCCGCGGTCGGGGACGATCACGATTGCCGCCATCCCTTCGGCGCAGCTGGTCGAGCGGCGCCGTCTCGCGATTGAAGGCTCCGGCCTTTCCGTCTCCGAGTATCGTCTCGCCAGCGATAGCGACGCCGTTCTCGAGGAACGGCAGTTCTTAGACCGCGCCCTCGGCACCGACATCTTCGCGGTCACGCTCGACCGACTGAGCCTCAAGGCGGGCGAAGACGCGCGGCTGATCGTGATCCGCCGGGAAGACGGCGAATGAACGACACGCCCGAACAAGAGCCGCTCGATCTCGGCGAGGTCGGCAAACCGCTTCCGCCCGAGGCCACTCGCGGCCCCGCTCTTCTCGCATTCAAGGACCGCTGGGCGACGCTGAGTTCGAAACAGAAGCTGCGCGCCAAGCAGTTGGGTGTCGCGGGCGTCGTCGCGATGCTCGGAACCGGTCTCTACACGGCGAGTACAGGCGGAGATGAGAAGGCGCCCGAGGCGCCAGCGGCGACCAAGCTCGACATGGGCGCCGGTCTGCGCGGCGACAGCCTCGAGACCAAGCTGCGAGGCGACCTGAAGAAGATCCTCGATGGCCAGACCTTGCTCGGCGACCGCGTCACCGCGATCGAGGAGGGCAAGGTCGTGCCCGGCAGCAAGCCAGGCGCACCTCCCGACGGCGACCCCGGGCTTCCCCCGGCTCTGCCGGGCGCGATACCAGATTATCCACCCGCGCCCGGCGATGCCGAAATCGCGACAGGCGAGATCCCGCCACCTCCTTCACCACCGGCGGCGCCCCCTGCTCCTCCTGCGCCCCCGGTTGAAAAGGCCGTCGGCGGGATCGGCACCGCGGTGACCGCTCTCGGGACAAGCGCCGCAGCCGACGGCAAGAATGCACAGTCTGGCGCTAAAAAAAAGACCCGGACGATCTATTTGCCGCCTGGTTTCATGAAAGCGCGGCTGCTGACCGGGATCGACGCGCTCGCGAGCCGCGATGCTACCTCGAACCCCGAACCGCTGATTGCGCGCGTCCAGGCGCCCGCCGTGCTGCCGAATGACGTCAAGGCCAATCTCTCGGGCTGCTTCGTCATCGGCAATGCAACGGGCAGCCTCGCCAAGGAGCGGGTCGAGGTCCAGCTCGTGTCGCTGTCCTGCGTCGATTTCGACGAACGCTCGGTGGTCGACCAGCCGATCAAGGGTTTCTTCGTCGACACCGACGGCAAGAAGGGGCTGTCGGGCAAGGTGGTAACGCGCGCCGGCGCGAGTCTCGCGCGCGCCTTCATCGCCGGCACGATCAGCGGGATCAGCCAGACGGTCGAGAACACGGTCGGTGACGTGTCGACATCGGCCTTGGGTTCGGTGCGGACGCTCGATGTCGGCGACGCCGCCAAGGTGGGGATCGCCGGCGGCCTCTCGAAGTCGTCCGACAAGCTCACCGACTTCTATCTCGATCTCGCGCGGCAGGCGGGACCTATCGTCGAAGTGGGCGCCGCCAAGGACGTCGTCGTCGTCATCCAGGAAGGCGTCACGCTCGAGATCAAGCCGACCGCCGGGAGCAAGTTCTGATGCCCCCGCCCATCCTCGGAGGAATATCGATGACCGATATGTCAAACCGGCGCCGCGCGCGCCTCTGCTCAGCCGCACTCTTGCTTGCCGGCGTCTTGCCACTCTCAGGGTGCGCAACGCTCGGCTCAGCGATGTCGCCGTACAGCGAAAAGTTCAGCTGCAAGAACGACGATCACGGCCAGTGCATCCATCCCGAGAAAGCCTATGAGGATGCGGCGGAGGGCCGGGCTTCGCGTTCGGACCCGGCGGTGACACGCGACAAGATATTGCTCAAGGCGAACCAGCGCGGCACCGCGCGCCGAGGACGCAGCGATGCTGATGCCTATGGTGATTACCGCGACAGCGTCTACCGGGAGCTTCAGGGGCTGATCGAGGCGCCCGAGACGCCGATGCTGCGGCCGGCGCAGGCGGTGCGAACACTGATCCTGCCCTATGCCGATCGGAACCGGCCCGACCGGCTCTACATGTCGCGCTTCGTCTATTCGGTGCTCGAGACCCCCTCCTGGGTCGTCGGCGGCTATCTCGTGCCGCTGGTCTCAGCCGCGGCGCGCGTGCCGGTGCTCGAGCAGATCCGCGAGGTGCCCGGAAGCGAACTGACGCCGCCGGTTGTGCCCGCGCGCGCGGAGCCGCGGCCATGAAGGCGCCCGGAACCGGCGGTGGTCTTACCTTCTCCGACCTGCACCGCGCCGTTGCGCGCGACCGCTATTCGGATTTCCTCCCGCTCGTCGCCTGGGTCGAGGAAGAGGAAGCCTTTCTCTGCATCGATGATGGCTGGGGCTATGCTTGGGAGTTGACCCCTGCCGCCTATATGTTCGCGCATGTTCACCAGGCGCTGCTCGGCCTGTTCAACGTCCAGTTTCCCGAGAACAGCGTCGTCCAGCTTATCAGCTTCGCCGACCCGCTGATTGCGCCAGCGCTCGACGCCTATCTCGACCTCAAGACCCGGCCAGATCCGCTGATCCAGGCATCGGCGCGCCGGACGCACGCTTATCTGAACGAAGGCCGGGACGGGCTTGGCGCGCTCCACGGCATTCCGGTGCGTGATTTCCGGACCTTCCTCGCTGTCAAAACGCGCGCCCCCATGCACAGCGACCTGCGCCGCCAGATCGAAGAGCAGCTTGCCAAGCTCGGCATTCGCCGCGTCGAGCCGCACGAAATGATCTCCTTCTATCGCCGTATCTTCAACGGCGTCTTCGAGGACGCTCCTGGCGTATTCGCCAGCGGTGCAGCCGGGCACCCCGCCCCGCCGATCCGCAAGCAGATCGTCGATGCCGGACCCGATCTCGCTTTCGACGGACCCGAAGTGTTCCTCGGGGGCCAGGTCGCACGCTGCCTGACGCCGAAAGCGCCGGCGAGGCGGGTTACCGCGGAACGCATGAACCGGCTGATGGGCGGGATGCGCGGGAGCGCCGAGGACAGCGACCAGATTGGCGGCCCCTTCCTCTATTGCCTCAACATCCTCTTCGACCATTCGCAGTTCGAAATTCACAAGCGCGCCCAGATATTGTCGGCGCAGAAAGCGGCGGGCAGCTTTGCGGTCGAGGTCGGCAAACAGATCGAGGAAATCGGCTGGGTGCTCGACGAGGCCGGCAACAGCCGTTTCGTCTCGGTCATGCCGACCGTCTGGGTGTTCGGCCGCGATTCCCATCACGCCCGCGAGATGGCCGCGCGCGCCAAGCGCCTCTGGGAAAGTGAACCGCTGCCCTGGATGGTGCAGGAAGAATCCTACCTCAATCCGATCTTGCTGACCGCGAGCCTGCCGTTCGGCCTTTATCCCGAGCGCCGAACGATCAAGATGCTCGAGCGCGATTTCCGGATGCCGGTGAAGGCGGCAGCGCTGATGGTGCCGATCCAGACCGACTTTCGCGGAGGCGGCCGCCCTGCCCTGCTCTATGTGGGCCGCAAGGGTCAGCTCGTCACACTCGACCTCTTCGATCCGCGCATCAACAATTATAATTTTGTGGTCGCGGCCGAAAGCGGCGCGGGCAAGAGTTTCCTCCTCAACGATCTCTGCCGGCAATATTATGCCCAGAACGCCCTCATCCGCATCATCGACATTGGCGGTTCCTACCGCAAGCTCTGCACCCTCTGCTCGGGTCGTTATATCGACGTCGGCGAGGAACGGCTGGTTCTGAACCCGTTCGACCTCGGGCTCGCGCTCGACGGCGAGGACAAGCATTCGGCGATCGCGATGGCGGTCGCGATCGTTGCCGAGATGGCGAACGCGGCGACGCGCAAAGGCGTTTCGACCTCAGAATGGAATCTCATCAAGTCGGCCGTCCAGTGGACGATCGATGGGGGCTATGCCGATGAAGGCATCGACTGGGTCCGCGCCTGGCTCGGTGCCTATCCGCAATTTGCCGCAGCCGATCTCGACCGTGTCGAGCATCTGAAGCCGGTCGCGCGCGAGCTCGCGTTCAATCTCAGGGATTTCGGCTCGGATGGCGCTTACGGGCACTTCTTCAACGGGCCGTCGACCTTCGACATCTCCGCCGACGAGTTCGTCGTCCTCGAGCTCGAGCGGCTGAAAGCCATGCCTGACCTGTTCAACGTCATCGTCATGGTGGTGGTAAATGCGGTGACGCAGGAGCTCTACCTCTCGGCGCGCGACCGGCCCCGCTTCGTGCTTTGTGACGAAGCAGCGCAGTTCATGACGAAAAGCGATGGTCAGGATCTGTCGCGGCTGGCTGAAGCCTTCGCACAAGGCTACCGCCGTGCCCGCAAATATCAGGGCAGCTTCGGCATCGTCCTCCAGTCTATGAACGACCTCACGCTGTTCGGCGGCACAGGCCAAGTCATCCTCGAGAATGCGGCGACGCGGTTCCTCCTGCAAGGCTCCACCTATGATCGTGCTGTCGAGAGCAAAATTCTTGACTATTCCGGGTTCGTCCTCGACCTCCTGAAATCGGTCCGCAACAACAAGCCGAACTATAGCGAGGTCTTCATCGACTCTCCGCTCGGGCTCGGGGTCGCGCGGCTTGTCGTCGATCCCTTCAGCTACTGGATCAACACCAGCGCGCCCGGCGAAGTCGCGGCGTTCGAAGCACTGATCCGGGCCGGGCGATCGCCGCTCGAGGCTGTGTGCGAGCTCGCCGACGTCGATCCCCGCGAGATATTGGGCGATCGCCGCGACTTGCCGCGAGCATCGGAGCCAGCGGCATGAAGCGGCCTTCGCTCCATCCCGACGAGCTAGCGATGCAGCTCGACGCCATGTTGCCCGCCGATCGGGCGCTGTTCGACGCGGCCGTTGCGGCAGTGGCCGAGCGGCAGGCACTGGGTTGGCGGTTCCGGCTCGTCATGATCGAATCCGTCATGATGGCTGGCCTCGTTCTCATCGCCGGACTGCTGGTTGACCAGCCGACGTCGCTGTTTACGCAGGCGTCGGTGACGGTCGGAATCGCTTGCTTCGCAAGCGGGCTGCTCCTGATCTGGCTCTCGTCCGTGACGAGCGGTCTGATGCTCCGGTGGCGCGGTCATCGGCGGACACGATGAACGGCCTCCTCTCCCACGCTCCTTCGCCCATCGCGGTCAGGTTGGCCGTCGGTGGCCTGATGCTCGGCCAGGCGCAAGCCCTCATCCTCTTCGCCGCGCCCGGCCCAATCGCGAACTCGCCGCGATCGCTCATCGTCGTGCTGAGCCTTCTCTCGTTGGTTTCACTTGTCGGTGCGATCATCGGTGTTGGCAGCTCCGATCCGCGAGAAAGATGGAGGAGATATCGTCGTGGAACATGATCGCGGTAGCATTCGAGTGGCCGCCTGGCAGTTTGGCACCTCGTTGATGCTCGTGTTTGGGGCATTCGTCATCGCCGCCACGGCGCGTGGACAGACCGCGGCGGTCGGGCGCACCTGGGCGATCGCTGAACCCGATGCCCTTTCTGAAATCGAGGCGCGCGTTGCGCAGCAGCCGAAAAGCATCGCGGGTCGTTTCGGTCCGCGTGAGAAGTGGAGCGCAATGCAGTCAGCCGCACTCGGCGTTGCGCGCGCGAACAGGAAACGAAGCGTCGTGCCGTTCCACACGCTCGATTTTGAGGTCCGGTTGGACGACGGCAAACTGCTCTATCCCAAAGGCTACACCTTCAACCCCCTCACCTATGTGTCGATGCCGCAGCGCCTGATCGTGGTTCATTCGCGCGACCTGAACTGGGCGCTTGGCCACGCGCGGGCGAGCGACTGGATATTGCTCGCCGGGGGCGGCCCGGAGGTGACCGACCCGATCGCACTCGGAGAGAAGGTTGCGCGCCCGCTGTTCATTCTCGAAGAGCGCGTGAAGGAGCGGCTCGATCTTCGCGTTGCGCCGGTCATAGTCGCGCAGGTCGGACAAAAGCTCGAGGTCAGCGAGTTCGCGCTTGAACGAAAAGGCCCGGCTCCCGCGAGCCAAATCCTACGCTCGGCGAGCACGCCGTAATTTCGCCAGCTCTTTTTTGGCGCCTTCATCCAATCGCAAATCCGGTCATCCGCCTATTCGGACGCCGCGACCCAGGGGAGCTCTACTCGGAAACGAAGACAGAGTTCTTCATCTTGACGCCCGCCTGGCTTCGGCTGGACGGGCGTCTTTTTTTACTTCGATGAAGTTCGCAAGATTCCGCAGGGTCCCATTTGGCCCGATCGTCGACTTCGTTGATGCCTGGAGGAACTCGCTTCGCAAGAAGCGAGCTTTGGTGCCTTCCCTTCGCCATGGTCTGGTCCGCAAGGACGCGACGGGACCGCGAGCAGACATCTGATCGGCAAATCCAACCTCAGCGTCACGGAAGCCGGCCCCGCACCGCTGATAGCGGCAACGATGTGCCCATCCGCGGCATATCCTTTCCCATCTGGTTGCGACGAGCATGTCGGCGGGTCCATCTCCGCTTCGGGCAGGCCAATCGCCCATACAGAGCGCCGAAGCCTCATCCAACCTTTTCAGCGCCCTACCTGGCGGAACGGAGAAGTCATGCCAGCTTGCCGACACTTGCGCGCGACTTCCGCATCGGGGAGCAGCGGCGCCAGGCGCCAAGTCGAGCCGAAGAAGACGCGCCGGTCCTTTCGCTGGGCGGTACCCGTCGGGCTCGGCGCAGTTCTCGCTTTCATCCCCGCTCCAGCGCAAGCATCCAAATGTCCGAGCGACACGATCTTCAACCCGATCACCAAGGTGCGTTGGAACTGCATCTTCCCCATCACCATCGGCGGCGTGCGCGCCGGCAGCTACGACAAGCTCGACAAGGCGCTCGACGCACAATCGGCGTCGAAACCGCTGTGTGCGTGCCGCAAAGGTGCAACCTTCTGGTTCGGTGTCAAGGTCAGTTTCTGGACTCCGAACCGGATGATCGACGTGGTGACCGAACCCGGCTGCATGATGGCGCTCGGCACGGACATCATGGCGACCGGCGGCAAGCTCCAGGGCAGCCAGTCGTCGATTTCGGACGGCACGAACACGACGAAGTTGTTCGCGCAGATGCACTATTATGTCGCGCCGGTCTGGAAGATGCTCGACATGTTCAGCGATCTTCCGTGCCTCGAGGATGACGGTTTCGACGTCGCGCTGATGACCGAGGTGATGCCGACCTGGCAGTCGGGGACGCTGGGAGCGATCATCCAGCCCGAAGGCATCCTGTTCGGCAATCCCGCGGCCGGCCTTGCCTGCATGTCCGACAGCGCCGCGGCGGCAGCGGGCAAGGTCATCGACCCGCTCTTCTGGTGCATGGGCAGTTGGGGAAGCACCTATCCTGTCGCCGGCGACATTCACATGGGCGACCGCGTCGAAGCCTGGGCGGGGCTGGCAGCGCGCGGCACGTTCATGATGGGCCGGCTCGGCGCGCTGACCATCCATTCGGCGGACGGCTGCTCGTTCAAGCCGCAGCCGATCTGGACCAAGAGCCGATACAAACTCCAGCTCATGGAGCCGGTGAAGGGCGGCAAGTGCGTCAACATCGGCCGTCCCGGCGCGCTCTGGACCTCCGGCAAACACGCGCCGGGCAAGGACAACGCCCAGTTCATGCTCTTCGAGAAAGCGATCTGCTGTGCCGGCATTTCGACGCCCTGACCCGGCACTCCCCGATCGTCTCGTGCGCAGCCCGGAATCGGCCCGGTCTGCCCGCCACAGCCCCGGTGGCTGCCGGCAGGCGCGCGAGGCGGGAGCGGCGCCCTGCCCCCTCTCGGGCGCCGCTCCACCTGCAGACGATACGGGTAAATTGCCATCGCCACAAGCGAGACCGGCCCTGATCCCGCCGTGTCCTCGGGTAAAAGCGGTGCTCACGGTGTTCGACGGCCAGGCCGTCTATCGGCACCTCTCGCCCGGATCCGATGACTTCCGGGCGGGAGACCTGTTTCGGCTCGCGCATGGATCGCGCACTGTGGACGGTGATCGTTCGTGAAGCGCTCGGTTTCTCTCCTGTTGCTGCCGATGGCGGCAATGGCTTCCGCCAGCACACTGGCGCAGTCAGTCGAGGACCGCGCGCGCGCAGCCGCGGAAGCTTCTCGCGCGAAGTCCTCGACCAGCAAGGCGATCCAGGAGAATTACCTCACCCCCGGCCTCAGCGGACAGCCGATCGCGACGGTCGATCGCAGCCAGAGCTTTACGCCGAGTCTCGCCTGCCAGAAAACATCGAGCCTCCTCGAAATCCTGATCCAGCCTGACGGCACGGGCGACATCAACACCGTCCGCATCGCCCGCGACACCGATCTCGACGGCAGCTTCGACCGCGTGTCCACCTTGCCCGTGCCCGTCTCGGGCATCTGCGCCAACGGCGTCATCGCTTGCCAGCCCGGAAGCTGGAACGCGTGCAACTATCATCGTTGGAACGTCGATGTCTCGGGCGACCTGGGGCTCGCCGCCGCCGAAATGGCCGAACTCGCGGGCTGCTATTGCATCAACAATAGCTGCGGCGCGAATCTCGTGATGGACAATCTGCCGTCGGTGCTCAAGGATCTCGGCGGCGGCGCGATCGGCGCACTCACGAGCCACGATCCCCGCGTCGGCGTGGCCGAGGCGCGCATCAACGGCCCGCTGATCCAGTATGTCGGAGCGCAATCAACCGCCTGCACGGCTTTGCCGGACCTTCCGCAAACAGCCTATCGCGGCCGTCCGACTTCGATCCTCGGCGACGCCGCGGCGACCGCAGCCGGAAGCTCGCTGTTCCAGAGCCTCAAGGGATCGCCCGCCGGCATCGGCAAGGCCGAACAGGTCCGCGCCTGCACGATCGAACGCGACGTCACACTGCGGCCGCTCGCGTATGAGGATATCGTCTCCGCGACGGGCGTCATCTATTCGGTTCAGGGCTGCGGCGAAGGCTGCCGACGCTTTCGCATCATCGGAGATGGCAATTGCAGTAGCGCGCCGCCGATCTTCACCGCGCGCTTCGAAGTCAGCGACCCCGCGAAGCTCCTGTCGGCGCGGATCGTCGAGATGGGCGCCGACGACTGGGTCCAGGGCCGCATCAACGGCCGCGTCGTCGGCTCCGCGGGGCCGCGTCCGTGGCTGACGACAGGATTGCCTTCAGGCGACTGCCGCACCGATGGCGGCGCGGCGCGCAATTACACCTCCTATGATTTTACCACCGACCTGCGGGCGGGGCCGACGACGGTGTCGGCACGCGTGCGCGGCGGCGGCGGCGGTGCGCCTCTCACGACCGAATGGGGACTGGTCGACGTCGAGATTCGCGTTTCGGACGCATGCGAACCGAGCGACCGGCTCGTCGACCAGTGCGCAGATATTGGCGCCAATCAAAAGTGCCGCCTCGACAGCGAGAGCGTCGATGGCGTCCAGACGTTTCTGAACGGCGTCGGCACCGGCCTTCGCCCCCTCCCGCGGTCGCGCCAGTTCGGCACGGGCAGTTGCACCGCTACCCTTACCCGCGACTTTTTCCTGCGCCAGCGGACCTATAAATGCGCGATCGACACCGGCGCGATGCCCGAACCCGACCTGTCGCGCGGCGCCTATATCATCGATCGTTCGACCGAGACGCTGCTCGCCGACCGCGTTCGGACGGCCGACGGCGGCAGCGCCGCGTCTACGCGCGCCTTCGCGCTTCCCGATCGCGGCTCGGTTCCAGCTTGCGAGGCGGTCTGCAAGACGCGCTCTGCGAAAGCCAATACCGACGCGGCGCCTGCGGGCGTCGTCGGCGCGCAGCAGACCAGCCCGACCGGCTTCGACACCTTCTATCACGCCTGCTCACCGGGCAATGTCTGTCCCGCCGGTCCCGGCGAGACCATCGTCACGCCCTGCGGCTGCCTTGATACCTTTCCCGAGGCGGTGGTCATGATGCAAACGGTTAGGCTCGCTGGCGCCGATCTCGCCTGCACGGCGACAGCGCGATGATGGGCCGCTTTCTCTTCTGGCCGTCGCGCCTCGCGCTGATCCTGTTCGGCATCGTCGCCTTCGCGCTCGCCGTTTACGCGTCGGCAGCGCAGGCGCAGCAGATTTGCGCGGTCGACCTCAATGGCAATGGTGACGCCGACGACGCGGGCGAGACCGCTAGCTGCGTCGGGATGCAAGGTGGTAGCTGGCAGTGCCCGATCGAACGGGCATCGTGCGCGCCCGAGCCCGGCGGCGCGTCGTCCTGCCCGCTTGGTTCGCAATATGCGTGCGAGACGCTGGCGAGCGGCGGCGTGCCGAGTTGCTCGCCGAACGCCTGCATCGATACCGCGGCAAACCCGATCGAGGATGAACCCGTCGTCGACGATCCGGGCGCGCCCGCCGACGGCGAAGTCGACACCGACGGCAATTGTCTCGGGAACATCGAGATATTCGGCGGCCGCGCGCTGCGCTGCCGCCCAGCGGGCCTCAAGACAACCTTTTCCAACTGCTGCAAGGACAAGGGTAAGATCGTCAAGGACGGAATGGGCTCGTCGATCGCGTCGACGCAGACGAAGATCGCGATCGCCAAGGGCGTGTTCACCGGAGCCCAAGCCGCCTATGCCGCCTTCCAGGCGGGCGCGACGGCAAGCCAGGCGGCGAGCGCGGGCGCCAATGCGATCATTGTCGGCATCGATCCGACCTCGATCGCGATCAGCCTCGCGGTCAACGTCATGATCGAGTTCCTCCTCTCCTCCTGCGACCAGCAGGACATGGAGACGGGCATGCTACGCGGCTCGGGCATGTGCGTCGAGGTCGGCTCCTATTGCTCGTCGAAGATCCTCGGCATCTGCGTCCAGAAGTCGCGCAGCCATTGCTGCTTCAATACCAAGCTCGGCCGCATCATCCAGGAACAGGGCCGCCCGCAGCTGAAGTCGTTCGCGGATGGCTGGGGACCGGTGAAGACGCCGAACTGCCGCGGGTTCACGCCCGAAGAGTTCCAAGCGCTCGACTTCAGCCGAATGGACCTCTCCGAATATTATTCGGAAGTTCAGGCCCGCGCGCAGGCCGACATCCAGTCAGACATGAAGGATCGTATCGATGCCTATATGCAGGCCATCGGCCGCTAGGCGCCGCGCCGTACTCGCGGTGGCGCTCGCCGACGTAGCCGGCATCGCCGGCCTTGCCGCAGCGCAAATATCGCCGGGCATCGACGACAACCCGTCGGCGCGCGAGAAGGTAGAACGCGAGGGCGAAGCGGCGATGGACCGGCTGAAGGGCGCGGTGTCGCGCCGCAAAGCCCAACAGCAAAACGGCCCATCTGACCTGCCGAAGCCGAGCGAGGTCGAACGCCGGCGCGCCTTCGAGGCGATGCGCGACCGTGCCAAGTCGCCAGCGATGGAAGCCCGCGCCCGCGATGCGCTTGAGACCGGCAAAGACCGCTTCGCCGCAGAGCGCGAGGCGATGGCGAAGCGGCTCGGCCAGGCACTCGGGCTCGAAGCGCCCGAGATCAAGGCCGTCGCCGATGCCGGTCCGGCGCCGGCGGCGAAAGGCTGGGTGCCTGTGCTGTTCGTCTCCTCGTCGATGCCGACGTCAACGCTGCGCACCTATGCAGCGCAGCTCGAGAAGGCACGCGGTGTCCTCGCGTTCCGCGGCATGCCGGGCGGGATGGCCAAGGTCGCGCCGATGGCGAAGCTCACCGCCGAGATTCTCCGCCTCGATCCCGGCTGCGAGGGACCGGCATGCGTGATGCGCGACGTGCAGGTGATCGTCGACCCGCTGGTCTTTCGCCAGCACGGCGTCACCCGCGTGCCCGCGCTCGCCATGATCCCGGGCGATCCGGTGCTCCCCTATTGCGAGCGCGAAGACGAAAGCCCGCGCGCTGCGCACGTCGCCTATGGCGATGCCGCGCTTTCTGGCTTGCTCGAGGAAATTGCCCGCCTCGGCGGAAAAGAGGAGGTGCGCGATGCTCAGTCTCGCCTGGAAGGCCGGTAAGCATCTGGCGATCGGTTTGAAGGGACTGCCGCGGCGCGCAGCCGTTGCGCTCGGCAGTCCGGGGCTCGGCGAACCCGCACGCCCCGACCGGCTCTGGAAGGCGACGGCGCTCCTCGTGCCCCTCGCGCTGCTGACCTGGTGGGCGATCCCGCAAGCCATTCTCGTCATGTCACCGTCGATCGACGCCTTGGCGGTGCGCGCGGCGCCGGGGCCGATCGCCAAGGGCGACCTCGTCCTGTTCATGCTCTCACATCCGCTGGCCGGCTCCGAGCCCGTCAAGGTGACCAAGCGCGCGCTCTGCATGCCGGGCGAACGGATATCGCTGATCGAAAAGCCATCTTCGATGGAGCCCGATGCCATGGATGGCTGGTATTATTGCGACGGCGTGCTGCTCGGCGTGACCAAGCCTTATGGCCGGGGTGGCCAGCGGCTCGACTATTGGCGGCCCGATCACGGGCTGATCCCGCCGGGATTGATCTATGTCGGCTCGCTGCACCCGAGCGGGTTCGACAGCCGCTATTACGGACCGGTGCCGATCGCGCGCCTCACCCGCATGGAGAAGCTGCTGTGATCCGCCCTGCCCTCCTCGCGGCGCTCATCACGGCCTTCCCCGCCGCCGCGCAGCCGACCTCACCCACCCGCGAACCGAAGCAGGGCTATTGGTGGTATCAGGCACCGCCGCCGGTCGAAGATGCGGATGCCGAGCCCGACGCGCTGATGAAGCCGGCGATACCGCCGATGGCGGAACTGGCGACATGGACGCCGCCCAAAATCCGCAAGCTGATCGAGCAGCAACGCGACTATGCCGCGACCGTGCTCACCGTCGACGCGGTCGCGGACTTCTGGCGGCTGCAGGACTTCGCGCGGCGCAAGGCACGTGCGTTCGCAGGCGTGACTCAGATCGCCTTGCTCCAGAACCCCGAACTCAATGCCAAGTCCGCCAACCCGATCGTCGGCGACGCGCGCGCGGCGATGGGTGCCGAGAAGGAAGCGGTTCGCCGCCGGTATCTCCGCGCCCACGCAGGCCAGTTCGCGCTCGTCATGTTCTCGCGGAATTCCTGTGGCTATTGCCGGGTGCAATGGCCGATCCTCGAACGGTTCCGCGAGGAGACGGGCTGGCAGGTCACACAGATGGATCTCGAGCGCCGTCCCGAACTCGGCCAGCGCTTCGGCGTCGAGATCACGCCGACGACGATGGTGATCCGCCGCGACAGCTCGGCAAGGATGGTGATCGCGTCGGGTGTCGAATCCTATCCCAATCTCGCGCAGACCACATACCAGGCCGTGCGGCTGATGCTCGGCGACATCCGCCCCGAGCAGTTCCTGACCGGCGCGGGCGAGGAAGATGGTTTCTTCGATGCGCTCGGCAACGGGCCGGTATCGGCGACCGATCCGCGCGCACTCGGCGGCGATTTGGTGGGCGCAAGCATGGAGCCGCGTCGATGACAGCGTCTATTGCCGCGCAGCGCCGCGCAGTCGGATCAAGCTTTCGATTGATCGGGGTTCATCGCAGCTTGCCCATGCTTTGCCAGAAGGCCAACAGCGCCTCGATCGAAGCTCACGAAGGTCTCGCCTCCCAGCCATTGGCCATCGTGGGCGATGACCCCATCAGCGAAGTCTCCACCTTGCTCCAGTATTGCAAGCCCCGCTTCAACAGCCTGTCGGTCCGCTGCGACATTGCCGGCGTCGATAAGCAATCTGACCGATGCAGCGACCCTTGCCGCCTCATAGCGATACACTTTCCTGAGCACCCAGCAGAACTCGCACAAGGCCGGAAGCGTCACAGCAATAAGTTCTGCTTCCTTCAGGAGCTTTTTTGCCAAGGGGCTTTGAACGGGATCGTCCAGCGTTGCGGATCGGACGAGGATATTGGTGTCGGCAGTAATTTTCACAGCTGTCCGGCCCAGCCCTTTTCAATGGCCTCATTCATCTCCTCGATCGAGATGGGCCGCTGGCCTTCCCGCTTGAGTGACCCGAAGAAATCCTCAATCTTTCCGGAAGGCCTGATGGCCCGAATCTTGATTTCACCGCCGGGGAGTTTGTCAAAGCTGATCTTGTCGCCTGGATGGACGCCGAGATGCCTGAGCAATTCCTTCCGCAGCGTGACCTGCCCTTTCGCGGTAATGGTAACAGCGTTCATGTGGCGAGTCCTTTCAATAGCACAAGGTAAGAGCAAATCCCCTTACCTGCAAGGCGAGTTCAGTATGTTGGCGCGATGTGCAAGCGCGCTGAGCATGAGCATCCTAGTCATTTCGCCCGGCATGGCGCAGACTGTCAGCCGCGAGGATGCAGCGCGCGCCGCGATCCATCCGGTCGGAACAACTGCGGCGATGAACCACTGGCTCTCGCGCGTTCCGGTGACGCGCGCTTTCCCGCCGGACTTTACCGAGGAACTGCGCGGACGCAGTTCGGCCTTCGTCGTCGAGATGAGCACCGCGCCCGGCTGCGTTCCCTGCGCCGATCTCTGGACCAAGCTCGGAAGTCTGGGAAGGCGATATGGCTGGCAGGTCCGCGCCATTTCCGCGCAGGAAGCGATGCTGCGATCGGGCCGGCTCGGCTTGCCCTGGATCGGGCATCCGGTCGCATGGGTGCGTCCGATGAACGATACGAACCGGATCATTCCAATCGCCGTCGGGACCGATCATGCGCCCAATTTAGCGCGCAACCTCTATCTCGCCGCGAAGATGCTGACGGGCGTTCGCCCAGCGGTAGGCGTCCGCGCACTCTCGAAATTCACTGGAATCGTTGGGGGCCCGTCGCGATAAGCCGGACGGAACTTTCTTAGCTCTGGCGCGGAATCTGCTTGAAACATCAAAGCCATGATGCATGCTTCATAAGCTGAATCTGGTCTTGTCATTATTGCCTCGCGTCGGGCGTAGGACGCGACCTGAGCGAGATTCTTGTTTTGATAACCGCTCGCGACTATATGAAAACAACGATCCAAACAGGATCGTGTTATGAGTGGAATGATGGCAAACGCTGTAACTCAAGTGCTGACGACGGTGAACGCCCCTTATGGGGCGGCCGTTTCCGCACATCAGCTTGCTGCCATGATCGTCGACTTGAAGAGCGCGATTGACTGCAACGCGCCGGTTTTCGCTTTCTTCTCCGAAGTGCCGCTGAACGTCCAGGAACAGTTCATGGCAGCGATGGGCGTAGACGCAAGTCAAGCGAGCCAAGTCGCCGATAAAATCTCCGAACTTTCGGGCTACACGCTACCGCTGGCGGCCTGACGCCGTGTCTGCAAAGCGGCCGAGCGAATGGCCGGTCCTTTTCAATCTCGCCGTAGATATTCTTGACCATTTCAGGAAGGCGAACGGCTTCGCGCCTCAGTGGAGCTTCGGCGGCGGAACCGCACTGATGCTGCAGATCGATCATCGTGAAAGTCACGACATCGACCTGTTTCTGGACGATCCACAAATCCTCCCATTTCTCAATCCGGAAACGCAAGGCATCAAACTCGATCACGCTCCTGACAGCTATCAGGCAGGCACCGATATGCTGAAGCTTGCTTATCACGATCTGGGCGAAATTGATTTCATCTGCTGCGACAGCATCATTCCAGATCCAACACGAGCGCACGACGTTCAAGGTCACGCCATCGCGCTTGAAACGCCAGCGGAAATCATCGCTAAAAAGGTCTTCTATCGCGGTTGGAGTTTCCAGCCGCGCGATATGTTCGACCTTGCAGCGGTCGCCGAGCATTTTGGACCCGACTATGTAGTCGGGGCTATTGAGCATTGCGGCCGCGCGAGGTGCGAAACGGCTCTGGCAGTCATCAACAAAACGAATCCCGCCTATGTTGAAGGGATTATTGGCCAGCTCATGCTTCGCGAAAAGACGCGCAATCTCGTTGCCCACTCCCGAGAAATCAGTCGAGACCTGATCGGACGAGCTTCAGCGAAACAGCCTATCCTGAATCCGGATACCCGGCCGCATGAGTCCGACCGGTGAACGATACGAACCGGATCATTCCGATTGCCGTTGGCACCGAATCATGCGCCCAATATCGCGCGCAATTTATATCTCGCCGTAAAGATACTGACCGGCATGCGCCCTGCAAGCCGGGGTCCGGGCGTTTTCGAAATTCACGGGAATTGTTGCTCAGGGGCCGGGCATCTCATTGCAGCGCCGAACGAAGCCATAATTTCGATCGAATGCCGGTTCGAGACTCCCTTCAAGGCGACGAGGCCAAGTTGGCCGATCACTTATCCTTGCAAATCTGGAGCCACGGTCCAGATTTGCAAGGATAAGTGATCACACATCAACGTGCGCTCGACATGGCCGACGCCAGTCCGAGATGCTCCACAAAGGGTTCAAAATCGCGATCACTATAGAGCAGTGACAATCCATCCTCGATGCATCGCGTGGCGATCAGCGTATCGATTGTCTTGCGAACGGTAATCCTCTTTCCGCGCAGGGTCTGAAAGTTTCGGGCCGCCTGGATTGCGACGTCACGACCTCCGATATCGATCTGGTCGAGAGACCCCATCAATCTTAGCGCGACGTTGAAGGCGCGATCGCTGGTAAAACCTTGCAGAACCTCGGCCAGAATGATGTCGCCGGTCAGCAGCGGTTCCGCGCCAAGCAACGCGTCCAACCTCTCCGTCTGCGGTGTGGCATCGCCCCGGAAGTAATTGATCCAGACGCTGGAATCGACGAGGATCACCCGTCGGTTCTCATGGCGTCAAGATCGCCCGCCCAGGTGAGCTTGCCCCGGAACCTTCGAATCTCGTCCTGTTTGCGAAGCCGAAGCAACGTCCGCAAGCCGAGTTCAACGGCCTCGCGCTTCGTCTTGAGACCCGTCGCGCGAAGAGCTTCGTTCATAAGATTATCATCGATGACGATGTTGGTCCGCATGATGTGTATCCTTTTCTTAGATCATACACATACGATCCTTTGAAAGCGTTTGCAATCCATCACGGCATCTTGCCGACCCTGAAACATGGGACGAGGCGATGATCGACATGGCAGTGGCCCATTTCGCGTGGGACATATTAGCGGAAGGACCTTGCCTCTGAGAGGCGCGTACGTGCCTCTGTCCTTGTCGCGAGAGGTCAACACAAGCGACCATGAGTGGGTTCAGCCTGCCACATCCCGCCCCTGAGAAAGAACGCTGATGTCCTCGCTTGGCGGCCGCCGCGCCATTATGATCGCCCTCATCATGTCAACCTGCGGAGCCGGCGCGCCGGGAGCCTATGCCCAAAGCTGGGCCGAACACTGGTTCGACAATGTGACCTACACGTCGCCCGGTAGTTTCGAGGACCAGGCGCGCGGTTATGTGACCGCGGGCGGCTTCTCGGGCCGCGTCGACGTCCACCACGACTATCTGACGAGCGTGACGCTGCCCAAGGTGCGCGCGGGCTGCGGTGGCATCGACATGTTCCTCGGCGGCATGTCGTTTCTCGATCCCGACTATCTCGTCCAGAAGCTCGAGAGCATCCTGCAGGCCGCGCCCGCCGTCGCCTTCCAGTATCTCCTCGAAACCCTTGACGAGAAGATGGGCAACATCATCTCGAAAATGGAAGCCGCGACCAACTTCCTGAACTCGATCCAGGTCAACGACTGCCGTCTCGCGAACCGCATGGTGCAGATTGCGAAGGGCGACGACAATATGTCGGGGATCATCGAGGAGATGACCGGCTACCGCTCGATCAAGCAGGGCTATGCCAAAAGCTATCAGCAGAGCCGCGAGAAGATCGAGGCGAACAACAACAACCCGACCGAGGATCTGAAGGAGGCGCTCGCCAACTGCCCGCGCGAGGTCACCGACATCTTCCGCACCGGCTCACTGCTCGCGCATGCCGCGGCGCGCGTCGGTGCAGGCGAATGGACCAACGTCATGCGCGCGCGGGTCGGCGATGTTTACATGCGCTGGGATCAGGCCGACAAGGTGCCGCTCTTCTCGGCCATCCCTGCCTGCCCGCGCCAGGATACCGAGGCCGTCGAGGATTTCCTGACCGGGCGGGTACCGGCCCGATCGCTCAACCTGCCGCCGACGGGCGCGGACTGCAGGGTCGACGGGCCGGGCCGCGGCGCGCTCGTCCTCGCGCGCGAACGGATGCAGGCGATCGCCACCAAGATCCGCACCCGCACCGCACTGACGGCCGAAGAACGGCAGTTCGTTGCCAATGTGAAGACCCTCCCCATCTACCGCATGCTCGAATGGGGCGTGCGCGAAGGCGTCGAGGACGCGGTGATTGGCGATACCGACGAGCTGGTCGCGCTGACCCTCGCCTACCAGATGCTCAACGACCTCACCCGCAGCATCGACTTCGCGCTGTCCAATGCCGAACGCGGAACGTCGGTCGCCGGTGCCGCCGACGCCGGCAACGCAAATATCTGTCAGACGCGCATCCTTACCAAAGGCATCGAGCAGCTCCGCGATCTCCGCGAAGAAGTGCTGCGGCAGCGCGCGCAGATGCGCCAGTCCTATATGGCGTCGCTGAACCAGGCGAACCTATCGGCAAATTACGCCGGGCTCGTTCGCCAGCGCGACCGCGACGCGCGCGACGCCGCCGGCGCCGCCGCCAACCGCAATCGCTGACGGCCATGCGTGTCAGTTCGCTTTCCGCGCTCGCCGCCGCCTTGGTCGCGCTGCTGCCCGCTCCCGCGCTCGCACTCGAGACCAGCTTCCACACCTATGACGGGTTCAACGAGACCGTCGATGCGTTCCGGCTCGTCTCGATGATCTTTGCCGATCCGCGCTACGAAACGCTGGTGCTCATCGTCGCGGTCGCCGGGATCGCGCTCGGCGCGCTACTCGCGAGCGTGCGCGGCAACGGCATGGGGATCGTCGCTTTCGGCTTTCAGACGCTCGTCGGCATCGGGCTCTTCGTCGGCATGGTCGCGACCACGGGCACCGTCCATGTCTACGACCGGGTCCGCAACGCCTATCAGCCCGTTGGCGACGTCCCGAACCTGATCGTGCTGGTCGCGGGCGTCACCAACATGATGGAGCGCGCGATCGCTGAGACGATTGACGACAATACCATCGATCCCAATGCCAAGCTCGAGTTCGGCGCCGGCGGCCACAGCTTCGACCTGTTCCTGAACGCTGTTAGCCCGCGAGGGCCGATGACTGACAGCTTCCTCGATGCAACGATCAAGGATTATGTCCGGCAATGCTATCCCGTCGCGCGCGTCTCTCCCGCCTATGGCATCGACGACGATCAGCTCTTCCGCACCAGCAACGATCTTCCAGCGGCTTTCGCCGCGATGGCGGGCCCTGCAACCTTCAGCACCGTCTTTACCGCGACCGACAAGGGCGGAACGACGGTGAGCTGTACCGAGGCCTGGACGCATATCTCGGGCCGGCTTTCGGATCCGGCGCTGTTCGACGATTACAGCCGTCAGGTCTGCGAGCGTACCGGCTATGATGTCTCGAACGCCGCCCAGCTTCAACGCTGCAGGTCCAATCTTGGCGCGCTCGGCGACAAGATGCTGGCGACGCCGCTGACGCTCCAGCAGCTGATGACCAACATCAACCTCGGCAATGCTGTCGGCGACGTGCTGTTCGAAGACAGCCCCGCGACCGCCGCGCGCGTCATGGCCAACCGCGCCGTCGTCTCGAGCGGTCTCGCGACCATGTCGACCGCGAACGAATGGATGCCGACGATCCGAGCCACCGTCTTCGGGATCATGCTGTTCATGATGCCGATCGCGCTGCTCTTCATCCTGACCCCGATCAACCTGCGCGTCGCGAGCTTCGCGCTCGGCCTCTTCGTCTTCGTCGCCATGTGGGGCGTGATCGATGCCGGCATCTACCAGCTCACGCTCGGCCGCGCGATGGATGTGCTTGCCGAGATGCGCTCGAACCATGTCGCCGCCAATGCCTGGATGCTCGCACCGGGGTCGGCGATGAAGGCGCTGGCCATCTTCGGGAGTTTTCGCACCGCCGCCGCCGGGCTCGCCGGCGCCTTCGTATTCACCGTGTTCCGCTTCTCGGGCAACGTGTTCACCTCCTTCACCAGCGGCGCGCTCGGCGTGCAGGGCCAGGGCACCGCGGCCGCGACGCCGATCATGACGCACGAAGGCCGCGCTCAGGCGCTCGAGGCGCAGGCCTCGGCGACCGGCACGACGGCGCGCCGCAGCGCGGCATCGAGCTTCGGGGATTTTGGGGTGCGGTCCGCCATGGGCGCCAATCGTGCTTTCGGCGCGGCCGGCGGATATCTCGCCGACCGGACGCCGGGCATCGCGGGAACGACGGGTTTTGCGCTCGGAGCGACCGATGCCGCGCGCGAACTTGGCGGCCTCGCTCCTGCTCTTGTCGGCCGCGACTTAACCCATCCCGCGACGGCCGCGGCCGTGCGCGCCAATGCGACGACGTCAGCGATCCACAATTTCGCCGAGAAGGACGCGCTGCGGAACTTGGGGACGAACTATTTCGGGCCGGGTCAGGCGGGCGAGCGGGCTTTCGCCGGTTTCGCGCAGAACATGGTGCAGTGGAAAGCGTTCGGTGACACGCGGGCCTACGACATGATGATGCAGGGCGCGCAGCGGCATTTCGAGCGCAATGGCTATGACCAGAAGGATGCCGCGCTCAAGGCCTCGACCGTGATCGCACAGGCTTCGGCCGACCCGACCTTCGCCAAGCTGATCGCCAACACCTACGACCAGGAGGCGATGCTGCGGAACGATCTCACCACCGCGCAGGTCAATGTCGGCGCGATGGAAGGCCGGCGCGACTATGCGGGCGACAATGTCGCCGGGATCGAACGGCGCAACGTCGCAACCGAGCAGGCGTGGCGCACCGGGAATAACGAGGGCCAGCGCAACGCCGCGTCGATGCTCGGCCTGTCCGTCGACGAAACCTCGCGCCGCATGGGCTTCATCAACACCCTCTCGGGCGAGGCCCGCTCGTCGGCGATCACCTCGCTCTCCCGCGCGACGGGCCGCAACGAGGCGCAGGTCATGCGCGCGCTGGAAACCTATAACGCCTCGGTCCAGCTCGGCACCGCCGACGGCGCGACAGCCGAGGCCGGGCGTGAGGGAAAGAGCGTCTATGGCCGCACCCGCGAGGTGGCTGGCTATGACTTTGCCGAACGCTCGGGCAAGCTCGATGCCCAGCGCGAGGTCGGGCATGACGGCGTGCGTGGCGCCGCGCGCATCGGCGAGCAGCGGCGGCAGAGCGACAATTTCGGGTTCGCGGAAGGCGCAGCCGCCGCCGGCGTCTCCACGCGCGAGGCGGCGCGGCTCGACAGCTTCATCCAGGCACTCAGCCGCACGGCGGGCAACCAGGTCGACATGGCCGAGGGCGGCGCGGCCGGGATTGCCGATCGCGCGCGCAATGAGCGGCTGACGCGCATCGTCGACAACGAGCGGCTCACACGCATGCAGGGTCTGCTGCGCAGCGAGGGCATCAACATGACCAAGCGCGAGCTCGCCATGGCGCAGAATGGCGATCTCAATCTCAATGTCTCGCCCGATGTCGCGCGACAGCTCCGCGCCGCCGGCCTCATCAACGACAGCCAATATGGCGCGATCGCCGAGGGGGGCCGCGCGCGCTTCAGTTTCGCGGACAATGATCTGCTCGTATCGAGCAGCACCGGGTTCACGCAGTCCGCGCGCAGCGATACCAGCACCAAATATGAAGCCGGCAAGCAGGCCGGCCCCGACACTGTCGAGCATATGCTGAGCAGCGGCCCCGAGGGTCAGGCGATGATGGCCAACTGGCTCCGTGGAGGGTTCGAAATGGACCGCAACGGCGAGTGGCGGCTCAATCCGCAGGTCGCCGATACGCTTCAGCGCGACGTGTCCGCGATCATGGCCCAGACCGGGTGGCAGCGGGCTATATCTCGCTCGGCGCAAGACCAAATCTCAATGGGAACGACGGTTGGCGGCAATGTCGGCGCAAGTGCCCAAAGCGGTGATTATGCGTCGCGTGGTGGTTCGGTCAAGGGTAAGGAACGATCACAGACAGCAACGTCAGGGAGCGTCGGCGGCAGCTTGGGATATAGCAGCAGCGACATGGGCACGAGTAACGAGACCGCTCGGGCTTCGCTCGATATCGTAAACTATGATGTACGCGAGGCGATATCCGCCGCAGAGCGGGCGGCTGCGCGCTCTGTAAACCCTGAAACGACATTTACGAGCGAGTTGAACCGTCAGGTGCTTGGCCCCGAGGGGCTGCGAAATCGCTACCTTGGGCAAGCCGATTCCGCACGTGGAACCGCCGATATTACTGGGCCGATGACGTCGCTTGAACAATCCTCGATCTTGAGCAGTGGCCGATTTTCTACCGACCTAGCAAATGGTCCATTCGACGGAGATAGCAGCTACAAGAAGCGCTAATCTCGACGTCCAGGGTGCTGAGGGCTGAGTGGGTTGCCTATATAGAGTCCGCCGGAGCGCGGATCATAGATGTCGACCGACCAATGAGGTCGCCCAAGACGCTCCCAGTGCTCGTCCTCCATCCTCATCTGTTCGAGTTCGTCGATTTCCTCGTCCGAGAGAGGTTCGCCAGACAGCGGCCTGTTCAACCAAGCTCGGATGAATCCAAAACCAAGCACCAGCAGCGTCGTCAGCGGGAAGAAGAGCATGTTGAGATAGCCCGCCAGAGCGCTGGTATAAAACTCCGCCAGAGCCGGGAGTTTCAGCGAGGCCGCCGCGCCTGCCCAGTAGACCGGAATCGCTGCCCACCAAAGCTTCGCGTACCACGGCTTCCAGAGCCAATCGCGCGCGACGGGCTCCCGAACGGTATCGGCTGTTGATGCGTCGGAAAGGTGGCTCGCCTGCATGTGTTTTCTCGGTCGGCAGCCTATCAGAAGATGCCGATTGAAGGAATCAAAAGAGCTTCCGGAAATGGACATTTTGCTTTCCCTGATCCGATGATTTTCCAATTTCCTTTTGTAGTTACATCAACTTCGGCTTCCCTCTTTCTCCCTTGAACCTTGAAGCCAGATTCTTCGTCTCTCGTTTAGGCATGACAGATTTCGTTCTGGACGATCGAGGAAGCGGCAGCCATCAGGCATTCGCCCGGGACTTCGCATAGTCGTCTAGAATGCACCTGAGGATGGCTCGACCGCGAGCGGTCAGGGCGATGTTCGTTCGACGCCCGTCGTGAGGATCGCGCTCGCGAACCACAAATTTGCAGGATTCCATTTCAATGGTCTGCCGCGTCGCAGTCGGAATCGAAACGCCACTCGCATATCCCAGGCTCGAAACCGGCAGCCTTTTATCGACCGTATCCGCGACATAGAGTTCCAGTAGCATGATCCAGCCCGCATGGCTCCAGTCTTGCTTCTTGAGGTACCGCGCAATGATCTGCCGTTCGACAAGCAGCTCACGGCATAGGCGAAGCCGTCGAGCTTCGACATCGAACGGTGGATCATCTTGTTCGATCCGCGTCGCCATGCGTCCGTTTGCGCCTCGCGTCAGTTTGACGTGGAGAGCCGGAACATCCGGCGCCGAGGTGGATGCTGCGATCTATTGTGTTCCGTGCAGAGGCTCGAAAATCGGGGTAAGCTAAATCGAGCCCCCCTGTGGCAAGTCGATCCAGCGCATATGTCGCAATTGAAGATTGGCGTAAAAGATGATAAGCGCTTATCCGCTTAAACGTCCATGAGGAGTCTAGATTATGGGAGATGCGACGCGTTGGACCGTCAATGTCGCGACCGAAACCGACATTGATGTCCGCACATATCTAGCTCAGCGCGGAATGAAAAAGGGCGATCTATCGCGCTTCATTGAAGAGTCCGTGAAATGGCGCCTGCTCGATCTTACGCTCGCCGAGGCCCGTGCCGGTTTCGATGACGTCTCGCCGGAAGAAATGAGCGAGTTGATCGACGAAGCGATTGCGGATGCGCGTCGGAACTGATCAATGCGCGTTGTCATCGACACCAATGTGCTTGTCAGCGCACTCCTGCACGGGCGGTCGCTTCCCTTTCAGCTGATTGCCTTGTGGCGCCAAGGCAAGGTCACCTTAATCACCTCTGCGGAGCAGCTAGAGGAAATTCGGCGCGTTACACGCTATCCCAAACTGCGAGCCCGCTTGAATCCAGCCGTTGCCGGCAGACTCGTCAATGAACTCAAGGGCAGCGCCATTGTCATAGAGAATCTGCCCGACGTGTCCGTCAGCCCGGATCCCTGGGACAACTATCTTCTGGCGACGATCGAGGCCGGGATGGCCGAACTTTTGATCACCGGCGATAAGGCCGACTTGTTAAGTCTCGGGCGCCATGGCGGGGCGCGCATTATCACCGTTCGAGAATGCCTGAGGCTGATTATGGGAACCGAGCCTGATATTTAGCGCCTCATCGGCACCAGAACCGGCGCCCCTTCAGCCGAGACGGCTCGATATCATTGGCCAACCTCTCAGAGCGCGGCGAAGCGCCGCCTTGAATCCATTGCAGCCCGTGACCAGGCCGAGTTCGCTAGCGCTCGCGTCGTCGACTCGGCGTCCCAGGAAACCCCGCGCGAGCAGCAGCGCGGGGCGATTGCGAACCGCCGGGCCGAACGCGACCGCAGCTGGCGCATGCTTGAAGCCGATCAGGCTCATGAAAAAGAGCGGCCGAAAGGCAAGGTCAGTGCGGCGCGCTAAATACGATCGCGCCATGCGCGGGTGGTGCGCGGACTGAGCTGGCGTTCGGCTCGTCACACGAGTCCGACGTCTCAGCGAATATTGCCGGATGCTCGATTGAAGCAGGGAAAGATTGCGGGATGCAAAGCGTAGCGTGAGGAGAGAGGGGAGACGCAGAAAGGAAACATGTCATGGCTGACACGGACATCGCCACGGACGAAACCAGCCGCCTGATCGCCTCGAACAAGGTGGAAGGCACCGCCGTCTACAACCGCGACCGCGAGAAGCTCGGATCGATCTACAATTTCATGGTCACGAAGCGCGAAGGTCGCGTCGAATATGCGGCCCTCCAGTTCGGCGGTCTATTCGGTCTTGGCAGCGATTATTATCCGCTGCCCTGGGACGTCCTGACTTACGACACCGAACAGGGCGGCTATGTCGTTGATCTCGACAAGAAGGTTCTCGAACAGGCGCCGCGTTATGGCGCCGATAGCGAGCCGACCTTTGATCGCGACTATGGCCGCGAGGTCTACGGCTACTATGGGATCAATTATCCGTTCTAGTTTCCGGCGCCGGATTCGGACGCGAGGCAGCCGCATCGGGGTGCTGTCTCGTCGGCCCGGACTGTCCCTGCGCGGCGGCACGGGCGGCAATCCGCCGACCGTCTGCCGCCGGCGATGCTATGCTGCCGACGTAGCGGATTTCATGGAGATCCGTCAGGCAAACGGCTACCTTCGTCCAGAACGCGGCGCCCGAGTGATCACCCGAGCGGCGCAAATCGTCGATCATTGTCGTGATAACCTCGGGTCCGCGATCGCCATATTGAGATTCGATGGCGAGCGCTTGGCCCCAAAGGTCGTTGTCGGCCTTGGCACCCATGATTGCGACTCCGATTTTCTTTTGGTCGATCCTAACCATGAATGAGCAAGCCGGCAAAACAGATCGCCGCGCGCAAAAGCCGCTTCAGCGCAACTGGCTGTCCTTGCTGCCGCGGCGATTGGAGCCCGCTGGCCGGATCGACGCATCGCGTTTGTCCTGACAGGAAACGCAGGTCCGGCTCGATGGCATCGCCTTGCGGCGCGCGGCGGGAATTTCCATGCCGCAGTCCTCGCAGAAGCGCGTCCCTTCGCCCGACGCGATGCGTGAACGCGCGATCTTGACCGCATCGGCAACTGTATCCTCGATCTGTTCCTGCACAGCACCGTCATGTGCCCAGCCGTCCGCCATCATCGACCCTTTCAAGGTATAACGCCGGGATCCTCGTGATCCGGCATGGGCGCCGCGCGGGCGCACATTGCCCTCACCGCCGTTCGGGACAACCGCCGAACAAGATGAAATCCTGCGCATACGCAGCCATGATTTTCACTGATCACCTACCTCGCGGCGCTCAATTTCGAGAAACTCCGCAAAGCACCCGGCGCCACTGACTGCAAAAAACTGTAATATCGACTCGACCTCCGGGCCTTCCGCGTGAAATATCTCTAACTCCGAAGGAAAATCTGGCCACCAGGGGTCACAGTGGCAGCGGCGCTATGGACGAATTGGGATCGCGAGAATCGGATGATGCCGAACGCTGGTCTCGGCTGACCGAGAAGCAGCGTGCTTGCCTCGATCTGCTCGTCGAGCGCAAAACGTCAAAACAAATCGCCCGCGAACTCGGCATTGCGAAGGTGACCGTCGATCAGCGCATCAGGGCGGCCCGCAATATTCTCAGCGCTTCCGACCGCGATGAAACGGCGATCATCTATTCCCGGCTAAAGCCGATATATGATCGGGTGATATATGATCCGGTAGACCTTCCCCAACCCCAGAACAGCGTGCCAAGCATCGACACGAACGGAAGTGCATTCAAGGCCATCGCACTGAGCGAGCACATGACGTCAGTGGTTGAGCCGCCGAGGCGCCCATCACCGTTCAAGGATCTATGGAGGCATGATCATGCCACGAAGAGCAGGTTACTGATCACCGTGACCATAGCGGTCTCTGCGGCGATCATAGCACTCGTCGGGCTTGCGATTGCATTGGTGCTTACGCAGCTGATTTCCGTCTGATCCCACATTGTCGCAACCACAAAGTCGGAGCCGCCGCGGCTTCCGGCAAGGAGAAGCCATGCATACCGAAGTCGAACCCATCGTAACCCGCCTGCAGCAGGACGTGCCGGCGGCAGAGGCTCGCATCGATGACGCGATGATCGCCCTTCTGTCGCTCACCACCAGTGTCGTGGCGGCCCGCCGGGACACTGCCGGAGTACCGGCTGCGAAAGGCCATGCGATGATCCAGCGTCTCGCCAAGGCGCAAATGTCGCTGGTCGATATCAGCGGCGAGGTATTCCGCGTTCACGGTGATCTGGTGACCATCGGTCGAGAAACCGCGGGCTACGACATCCACGAAGACTGCCCGCTCCAGGAATCGGCGGTCGTGCCGCTCCACGCCGTTGCCTGACACGGTTTGACTGGGGGCCATTACTATGAATATGGATCGCAATGCGCGTCGCGGCATTCTTCCTGCTTCTTTTGGTGGCTCTCGGTTACGCCGCACGGCGCGGTGGAGGTCCCGAACGGGTGATGGCGGGGGTTGCGATCGTGATGGTCGCATCCGATCCGATACTCCATCGATTCGTTCCGCTTGGCTATGCTTCACTCGATTTCGGTCATCTTGTTATCGATGGATTCGGCGCTACCTCGACATTGGTCCTAGCGCTGATCGCACACCGATTCTGGCCGATGATAGCCGCTGCGCTTCACCTGCTCCCATTGATGGCACACCTCAGCCGGGCGTCCGATTTGTCGATGCACCCGGCTGCCTACATGATCATGCAGGTCGCCTGGTCATGGCTGGTGCCTCCCCTTCTGATCTTTGCAACATGGCGTCATCAGCAACGCTTACAGCAGAACGGCAGCGATCCGTCCTGGCGAAATTCATCGCGATCGTCGCCCCTGAGCAAAGCCAGCAATTAGCAAGCGCGCTCCTCGCAGAGTTTCACACCCTCAATCGAATCTGTTCGCAGTCGAAGGAAAGTCTGGCCCGGATTTGCGGGAAAAGCAGCGCGGTGCCTGGACTCCTGTTAGGCGCGCGCGCCTTAATGCTCGAAGGGTCGCGCGGGGAACTGGGAAAGCGAATAATCGATCCAGGCGACCAGAAGCTGTTGCGGCATCTGATTGCCACGATGGGCTCGCTCCAGGATGAAACCCTCCGTATCCTCTTTCTGGATGGCATTGGCCGGCTGATTGCCGATGAGCAAGTGCAACGCGGAACGGTGCACCAGCTCGTAATTTATCCTCGGCCAATCTTTCGCCGGGCGATGGAACATAACGCCGCGAGCCTCATCCTCGTTCACAATCACCCCAGTGGGGATGCGACGCCCAGCGAGGAGGACCTGATTGCAACACGCGCGCTGGTACAGATTTCCCGATCGCTCGACATAGAAATCGTCGAACACATCGTTGTCACGAACTCCGAGTGCCGGCGAATAATGAAGTCGCGCCCGCGACCGAATACAACCGCCAAATCGGCAGGCCAGCACTTGAGAGACAGCGCTTCCGATCGATCGAGCTCGGAGCAAGCGCGAACGGATCAAGCGCTTGCTAACGCCCGACGCGCTGTCCGACGGCGCCTGTTAAGGCAGCAGTTATTCGGCTCGCCAGAAATTCTCGGCGAACCAGCATGGGATATGCTGGTTGAGCTCTTCATCCATGAGTGCGAGGACAAACCGATATCGACCGGATCGCTATGCGGGGCGGTCGAGCGTCCTCTGAGCAGCGCGATGCGGGTCCTGCAAAAGCTGTGCGACGCCGAACTCATTTATCGCGCCGAAGATCCCAGCGACGGCAGGCGACAATTTGTACGGCTCGCGCCCTCGGTCGCGCACCGACTGCATGCCTATTTCTCCGAAGGCGGCGAGACATGACGAGGCTCGCCCCGACCAAGGCACACCACATTCGCATCAATGTCTATGCCGAGACTTATCACCGCTGGCGGAACGACCCACGCCTTCGTCGGGGCGCAGCAAAGGAGAGAAGCCACCGAGCTATTCAGCATCTATTTCAACCGCTCGGTATCGAGCATTCATGTTCAGCGATCGTCGATGAAGGAAAGGAACCGAATTCGATGACATTAGGAGCGACCTGCGGGATGGCGGGTTGGGAACGCGCCCTCGGTCGATCAATGATCATGCGATTGCATTTGATGGAAGATCTGGTTTCAGAAATTTGTTCCGTAGATGACGAAGATGAACTTCATGCAGCGCTGATGACCGCAGCGCGTCGAATGTGTTTCGATCATTTTGCCTTGGTCTATGATCGGCGAGCCGGCGACGAAGCCGAAGCCAATTTGCTGATCCATGACTATCCGGACGCTTGGGCGAATGTCTATGTCGACTTCGACCTCGGGGGCGCCGATCCGGTGCGCCGGGCAGGAGAACGATCGCTAGTCGGCTTCGAGTGGCAGCATCTGCCTGATCTCGTCCCCATGACCGAAGGCGATCGGCATATGCTGGCGGTGGGACGCGAAAACGGCGTCGGCGACGGCTTCACGGTCCCCCGGCATTTGCCGGGCGAGGCCAGTGGATCGTGCTCTTTCGCCGTTCGTCCGAACCGGGAGATCCCTCGCGAAATGCTTCATGTCGCCGAAATTGTCGGCGCCTTTGCATTGGCCAGCGCGCGGCGGATCGTCGGGGTCGCGCCCGTGCGCGAGCGTCCAGTCCTGAGCAAGCGCCAGCGAGAATGCGTCCTCTGGTCTGCTCGCGGCAAGTCCCAGGCCGAAATTGCCGCCATCCTTGGAATAAGCGAGGAGACAGTCAATCAGCATCTTAGAACGGCGCGCGATCGATATGCGGTGCATTGTCGGCAGGCGCTCATCCTTTGCGCGCTGTTCGACGGATTGATCGGCTTCGGCGACATCATCCGGTGGGCGCGGCCCGCCGTTCACTGACTGACACTGGATCAGGATGGCTCGGTGGGAAGCCATCCCCCTTTCATGCTATAGGCAGATCGGCAAAATCATGATGAGACTCCGGGAACAGACAGCCCAGGAGCCAATATGCCTACCCCTACCACGCGGACGCCAGAGGTGTCCGAGAACGATGTGCTGCGCGCCATGTTCGCGGCCCGCAAAGAGGTGTTCGTCGACCTGCTAAAATGGGACTTACCCGTTCTGGACGGCCGGTTCGAGATCGACCAGTTCGATACTCCGGCGGCCCATTATCTGATTCTGGCCGACGAATGGGGTCGCCACCGCGCATCCGCGCGGCTGCTGCCAACCGACAGCTCGCATCTGCTCGGCGACCTGTATCCCTTTCTCTGCGACGGGCCCGTCCCCGCAGGGCCGAATGTCAGGGAGATCACTCGCTTTTGCCTCGACCGGAATCAGACAGCCGGCGAGAGGCGCATGGCGCGAAACCAACTCGTAACCGCGCTTGCCGAGCATGCCTTGGCGACCGGCATCACGGATTACACTGGGGTCGCCGAAATCGGCTGGCTCCAACAAATTCTTCAATTCGGATGGCTGTGCCGGCCGCTCGGAAGGCCCTTACGCCAGGACGGGAGAACGCTCGCTGCCCTCCATATTCAGATCGACGAGCGCACGATCGATGGCCTGAAGCGCGGCGGCGTCTTCGAACCGCTGACATTCGCACTGTTCGGCCAGCAGGAGTTGGTGGAATGACATATATGTCTTCCGAAGAACTGACCGCCCGGCTGGTCGAATGCGGCTATTGCATCGTCCCGGACGTTTTGCCGACCGCGACGATCGATGCATTCAATGCCGACCTCGATCCCGTCTTCGCGGCGACGCCTTTCGGCCAGGGGCGCTTCTACGGCTACCGCACCAAGCGGTTCGGCGGGCTCTTGAAGCGATCTGCCCATGCTGAAACGCTCGCCCTGGAGCCGACGACCCTCGGCGCCGTTCAAGCCATACTCGGCAGCGCGTGCGACCGGATTCAGCTCAATGTGGCGCAAGCGATCGAAATCCATCCCGGTGAGACGCGGCAGTTTCCCCATCGCGATCATGACATGTGGAATGGCGCCAAGGGCGAGCATGAATATCTGATCAACGTCATCTGGCCGCTTACTCCATTCACGGCTGATAACGGCGCGACCCAAATCTATCCCTATAGCCACGGCCGCGACGGGATGGAGAAGGAGGATGTCGGCGACCCGATTGCCGCGATCTGCGATCCGGGTTCAGCAATTTGCTTCCTTGGCTCGACCGCGCACGGCGCCGGGCCCAATTTGACCCAATCGGTACGCCGCGGGGTGGTCATCGGCTACAGTCTCGGATGGCTCAAGCCCTATGAGAATCTGTGGCTTTCCTATCCGCCGAATATCGCCCGCAAATTCTCACCCGAACTCGCCGCGCTCGCGGGATATGCGCAGCACCGCCCCAACCTCGGCAATTATGAAGGGCAATGCCCATCGATATTGCTGGACGACAATGTTCCCGACCATATCGGTGCGATCGATGCGTTGCGCCCCGATCAGGAGGCGATGCTTGCCGATTATTTCCGGGCGTCGGCGGGCTGAGCAATGAGTCCCGCCCATGTGCATGAGCCGACCTATTCCGCGACCAAGCATCGGCTGATGACCGGCGCCTGGTCTGCTGGCGTTCGGATCGAAGCAGCGCGGCTCGCGGACGAGATCGGCGTCAGCATCACACCAGTACGCGATGCCCTCAATCGGCTTGCCGGGGAACGCATGGTGGATTTCATCGCGGGGGAAGGATTTCGCGTTCCGCTGTATAGCGAGGCCGAGCTACGCGATCTCTTTGGACTCAATCGCCTGCTGCTGCTCGCGGCCGTCGGCAAGGCTGGGCTTCCACGCGACGGCAACCAGAATATGGGTGATATCGCGGACCGCTCGAGCCGCCTCTTCCTTCGGCTGGCGAGTTACTCGGCAAATGGAGAAATCGTCGCCGCGGTGGGCGCACTCAACGACCGATTGCATCGGACGCGTATGCTCGAACTCGAGGTATTCGCCGACGCGGCGGACGAACTTTCCGAGCTTGAGACGATGGCCAGCGAGAGACACGACCGCCGCATCTTTCGGGACCTCCTGGGACGCTATCACGAACGACGCAGACATGAAGCGGGCACCTTTGCGCGTTTGCTCAGCAGCACCGTTTCGCGATAGGAATCGGGCAGCAGAGAGATGATTATGACTGCGGATGAAAGCTTCAATGGGCAGCACCTTGGTCGTCCGCGGCGACCAGGGCTCGCTGCGAGGGTCGTCGGCAAGAAAACCAATGGGCGCGCGCCGACCCGCCGCTTTAGTCAAAGATGGACCCGAAGAATGGGTGCATCGTGGGCACAGTGTTGCTAGGCTGTTCTCATGCGGACGAACATTGACCACATCCCTCCCCAGAAGCGTCGAGACCTTGAGCGGGTCGTCCAGATTATCTTCGAAGAATTCGAGGATGCGCTGGCACTGGCAACGCAGCAATGGAAGAAACGCGGTCGTATCGAGAAAATTATTCTCTATGGCAGCTATGCCCGCGGCGACTGGGTGGACGAGCCGCACACGGCCAAGGGCTATCGGTCGGACTTCGACCTGCTGATCATCGTCAACGATAAAAGGCTGACGGATCGCGTCGATTATTGGTTGAAGGCCGACGATCGCTTGACGCGAGAACTGGCAATCACCCAGACGATCAAGACACCGGTGAACTTCATCGTGCACACAATCCAGGAGGTGAATGACGGCTTGGCGCATGGCCGCTATTTCTTCATGGACGTCCGGCGCGACGGCATCGCGCTCTATCAGACAGTCGACGATGAACTCCACGAACCGAAGCCAAAGACGCCGGAATCGGCGCTGGCGATGGCGGAGGAGTATTTCGAAGACTGGTTTCCTGGCGCGATGCAAAAATACGAAGGTGCAAAGTTTCATATCGAAAAGCGGCACTTAAAGCCGGCTGCATTTGACCTGCATCAGACCGCTGAGATGCTTTACCATTGCATACTTCTGGTCGAGACTTTCTACACGCCGCATGTCCATAATCTGATTTTCCTCCGCAAGCAGGCCGAGCGGATTGATCGTCGCCTTGTCGATGCTTGGCCGCGCGAGACGCGTGCTGACCGGGCGCGGTTCGAGAAGCTGAAGGACGCCTATGTGAAGGCGCGCTATTCGAAGCACTATCGTATCACGGTGGAGGAGCTCGAGTGGCTCGCCGCGCGGATCGAAGTGCTCGGGCAGTTGGTCCATGAGATTTGCACCGAAAGGCTGACCAAGTTGCGTGAAGATCTGGGCAAGCCGGCGAATTGATCTTCGTTGTCGTCGAGGTCGATTTCCGAGAGCCAGCTCTGACTTGCCAATTCATCGGAGATTCGCCATGAATATTGGGCGCGCATCGCAACTGGCAGCGGGCGCGTGGATCTTCCGCCAGGCATTATGAACACCGGTCCGCAAGGGACAGGTGGCCGAACCGGGCAAGTCTGTCAGACTGGCAGTCAACGGCGGCGTAGCACTGGATACCATTTGCCCGGCCTCGTCGGAGCATCTGGCTTGCCATATTCAGGCTGACGCGTGCCCTTCCATTCCTTCAAGCGCTTCACTGGCGAGCAGCACCCACGTTCCCGTTCGCCTGCGTGTCACATCACCGCAGCGACCGTGCCCGATACGTCGTGCTCGACCGGAGTAGCGCCGGAAGGCACGATGAGCCTCGATGAGATGTTCCGCGTCCACGGCCCCAACCTGCTTGGTTATCTACGCCGTCATGCCGGCGACGACGCCGCGGCCGATCTGATGCAGGATGTGTTCGTGCGGGCGGCCGGAAGCCGCCAGCGGAACAGCCTCGTGAACCCCGGAGGATTCCTGCGCCGCGTCGCGAAAAATCTGCTTATCGATCGCGCACGCAAGCGCAAGCGCGACAATGTCGTGCTGCTCCCCCTTCAAGAAGAATGGGATGCCATGAGCGCTCCCGAACAGGAACATGGGTTGCACGTGACTGACGCGCTGAAAGAATATGAGCAGGCCATTAGAACCATGCCCGAGAAGACCCGCCGCGTTTTTCTGATGCGCCGCGTCGATGGACTGAGCTATCGCGAGATTCATGAACAGTTGGGAATCAGCATCTCGACTGTAGAATATCATATGGTGCGGGCGCTTGGTCATCTCTCGGACGCTATGGAAATCTATCGATGAACGACAATAAACGGGGCGAAGACGAACATGTGTCCATCAATCAGCAAGCCCGCGAATGGGTTGTACGATTGGATCGGGACAAGAGCCCCGAAACCCGTGCCGAGTTTGACGAATGGTTCGACGCATCGCCGGAGCACCGCCGTGAGTTCGAATGGATCGAAAAGATTTATGCCGTCGGTGAGCACCTGAAGGATTCCGATGAGTTCGGGCTGAAACGCGAAGCTGACGCACCGCGTCCCGCTCGCTCTAGACATTGGCTGATGTGGGGAACAGCCGCCGCCGCTGCGGTGGCAGTCCTGATGATAGCGTTCGGCGCGGGCGGCGCTCCCCTCCCCGGGCAGTCCATGTCGGCGCTAGCCGCCGAGCCGCTCGTGACCCAGCGCGGCGAGATCCGCAGTTTCCGACTCTCCGACGGCACAAATGCCACTCTCGATACCGACAGCCGGGTCGAGGTGTCGATGACCGCGACCGAGCGCAGTTTGCATCTCTCGCAAGGGCGAGCGCGCTTTGAAGTCGCGTCAGACGCTCGACCATTCCGGGTGCGGGCCGGCGCCGGCGAAGTCACAGCCTCTCAAGGCGTGCTCGATGTTGCCTATGGCGACGATCAGAACATTACCGTCCGCGTCATCAGCGGCGAGGCCAAGGTCGGTCCCATAGCCCCGGGACCGCAAGCGGCGCCAGCGCGGCCAGCGGATCAGAGTGAAGTGCTTGGCTACAGCGTAACCGACGGTCGTGCTGTGTCGGTGCCACCAGTTGTCGGCGCAAACGCGCGCCAAGATTGGCCGAGCGGCTGGGTCCAGCATCGATCGATCCGCCTCGACCAGTTGGTGGCCCAAGCCAATCGCTATTCCGGGAAGCCCATCATCCTTGACGATAACGCCACGGCCGCGTTGATCGCCTCGGGGCGCTTCCAGATCAACAAGACCGATGTCTTCGTAGAGCGGATCGCTGAGTCTCTTAAGCTCCGTATCTCGTACCGCGACGACGGCATTCATCTTCGAAAGCGATAATTTTTTCGGCGACCCACTGCGGGTTGCGAAATCCCTTCGTCAGGCATCCCAGCGACCCGCGCTCAACACGCGCGGGCGGATCACGGATGGGGACAATGGCTATGAGGAATTCACGGCCCGCTTTGGCATTGCTGACTGGAATCGCGGCCTGCGCTGTGCCGACAAGCGCCTATGCACAGGAAGCTGAGAGCTATAACTTTGACCTTCCGGCGCAGGATCTCGGTGATGCACTCTTATCGGTCGCAGCCAAAGCCGGGTGGGAGCTCTATGCTCCGGCGGAAGACCTGGCGGGCGTCTCGTCCCCACAACTTCGCGGCAATTATACGGTCAAGCAAGCTATCGAGCGGCTTCTGCGAGGGACTAATCTCGTCGCTCGATTTGACGACAGAGCCGTTATCATCCGCGGGCGATCAATCGCAGCAACGGCCTCTGAGCAGCAGTCGAGTGACGCTATCGTCGTGACGGGCACTCGGATCGAAGGCGCGCCACCCGCTGCGCCGGTGATCAGAATTTCGAGTGAGGACATTCGGAACGCGGGTCAATCCGATCTCGGCGAGGTCGCGCGCAGCCTGCCGCAGAGCTTCGGAGGCGGACAAAATCCGGGCATCGGAAACAGTCAGGGCGCTCCCAATGAGAACGCTAACGTCAATGGCGCCTCGACCTTCAATTTGCGCGGCATCGGTTCGAACGCCACCCTGACGCTGCTCAACGGCAACCGCTTCGCTTATACCGGTGCCTCGTCGGTTATGGACGTGAGTTCGATCCCCGTCGCTGCGGTCGAACGGATCGAGATTATTCCGGATGGAGCATCGGCAATTTATGGCGCCGACGCGGTTGCGGGTGTCGTCAATATTTTGCTCAAGCGAGACTTTGAGGGTGTCGCAGCGATGGCGCGCCTCGGGGCATCGACCGAAGGTGGAAATGTCCAGCAGCAATATGGGATCCTCGGCGGCAAAACCTGGTCCTCGGGCAACTTGTTGGCGGCTTATGATTACAGCCGGTCATCGGCGATCCTCGCAGGGGACCGCAGTTATGCGATCGCCAATAACCCCGAGACAACGCTAGTGCCTAAAACCTGGCGACACTCGATACTGATAAGCGGACATCAAACCATCGGCCCCGACATTTCGCTTGCGGTCGACCTGCTCTACAAGAAGAGCCGTATTCATTCGGTCACCGGCTATGATCTGGTGCTTGCGCCCGAGGCTATTGGCCTAGAGAACGTCAGTAGCTCCGAAATATTCGGCATCGCGTCGAGCCTTACGGCCGAACTCGGGGATGATTGGCGGCTCAAGGCGAGTGGATTCTTCGGGACTGACCGTACCGGTGGATATTCCGATCTCTATCTGGGCGGCGCGCTAGCGATCCATAACGACAAGGATGTCTTCAATCGAAACCTCGCGCTCGAAGCGGGCGTGGAAGGCCCATTGGCCGAACTTCCGGCCGGTGCGCTCAGCGTGGCATTCGGAGCAGGTGTTCGGCGCCACGATTTCTTTGCAACCTTGCCCTTCAATGACATAGACCGGCGCCGGGATAACCTCTTTGCCTATGGCGAGCTTTTGGTGCCGCTGGCCTCTCCTGCGCAAGCGATAGGCGGCCTGCACCGTTTGTCGCTGACCGGAGCACTGCGCTTCGAGGATTATTCAGATTCCGCAAGCATCGTGACCCCGAAGCTTGGCATTATCTGGGAGCCGGTCGCCATCTTGCGCCTGGGTGCCTCGTGGGGCCGTTCGTTCAAAATGCCGACGCTCTATCAGCAATATGGTGGCTATTACTCGGCGCTCGCGCGAGCCGCGCGTTATGGCACCGGCTACCCAGCTAGCGCGACCGTTCTTATTGCATCCGGGCCCGACAGTCGTCTTGGCCCCGAGCGTTCCGAAAATCTAACCTTGAGCGCCCAGTTGACGCCGGCACGGGGCCTCGAATTCACAGCCGCTTGGTTCGGGATCGACTATAGCGACCGTGTCGCGGCTCCCGCCGCCTCGCTTGTCGGGGTGCTCGATAATCCGCTCTATGCCGATCTAGTGACGCTCGATCCGGACCCCGCCGGCCTCACGGCGACGATCAATGGATCAGTGCTGGGACTCGAAAACAGCACGGGGCTTCCATACGATCCGGCAAACGTCGTGGCCTTCATCGACTCGCGCACCCGCAATGTCGCGCGTCAGCGCTTTTCGGGCCTCGACCTGTCGATCCGCTACCGGATTACCATCGGCGGCGACCGGGAGCTGTCGCTCTCGGCGACCGGCACTTTTCTCAAGAGCCGTCAGCAGCTTATTTCGGGAGCGCCCTGGACTCGCCTCGCGGCGACGCTCTTCCACCCGCCGCATTTTCGTGGGCGTGCTGGGCTGACCTACGGCGGCGATCGCTACAGCTTTTCCGCCTTCGTGAACCACATGAGCGCCCTCGATGACGATCGCCAGACCGTGACCTCGCGTATCTCAGCCTACACGACCGTCGATCTCACCGCGCGCGTCCAGATCGGCCAAGGATTTGACGTATCGATCGCAGCGCTCAATCTCTTCGATAGAAAGCCGACAGCTATCCTCACTGCGTCGCCATTCGACACCCCTTTCGATACGACCAACTATTCGGCGGTCGGGCGCTTCGTCGGTCTTACACTTCGACAAAAGTGGTGATGATAGTTAAGCCGATTAGTGCCGCCGTGACGGCCGCGCTGACAGTCGCGACCCCCGCCGCAACGCAGCAAGCCCGCCATTGGACATTGGAGGATCAGCTTAGCATTCCCGAAGTCGGTGGACTTTCCATTTCCGCCGACGGCCATAGCGCATTCTATGTTGTGCGCGTTGCCGACGTGGCGAGCCGTCGCATGGTGGCCGTGCTACGCCGCGTCGAACTCGAAAGCGGAGCGACGCGCGACATCCTGCGCGCACAATGGATCGACCAGCTCCACCGTATCCCGGGCGAGGATGCCTGGAGCGCCCGCATCGACAAGGGTGATGGCGTGCAGCTCTATCGCATTGAAATGGACGACTCGATTACACCCCTGATTGTTCATCCCGCAACGGCGATTTTCGGGGACACGGAAGGCGCGGTCTATCCGGGATACGGGCATGCGCCGCTCGCTACCGGCGTGAGAGCGCATGACTGGTCGCCCGATGGAAAGCGGCTATTCTATGTCGTGCTCGATGCGGCACCGCAAGCGACCGGGGTACGTCATGGTGAGGATGTCGTCATCGAGCGTGCGCGGCGGCGCGCGCCGGGGACTGCCACCGCTTCAATCTATTTGCGATCCGAGGGGCGAGACACGCTTATCGCCACGCGGCCTAACAATGATATCACTACATTTTTCGAGCGCAATTTCGTCCGGTGGACGTCTGATGCCGTCCTCTTTAATGTGACCGATGTCGATCCCGAAGGTCGATCACGTGTGGTCACGATGGCATGGTCCTTCGCGGCCAAGACGGCCCGGGTCCTCGATACTCTGGCGGAAAGCGCGCAAGCAATTGGCCCGCTAGGTGGGCAACTCTCATCGGAGGGCTATGGAGACCGCCGCGAGCTTGTCGAAGCCATGACGGGAGGCGCGCGGCACAGCTATGGTCATTTACCCTTTGCTCTCGATGGCCGGGCTGCGAGCGGGGTCCGTTCGGCGGACGGCAAGCGATCGATCGTGGGTGTCCGTATGCTCGACAACCCTCGCTTCGGTCTTATTGTGCTGGAACCGGGCCGACTTCGAACGATCGGCGGCGCGTTCAGTCTCAACGACTGCGACTTCACAATATCGCTGAGCAAAGGCGCTTGCATCGCGCAGAGCCAGACGCAGCCTCCGGCGATCGCTGAGATCGACGTCGTGTCTGGGCGGATCAGACCAGTTGCATCAGTATCGCCGCGGCATGAGCGGCTCAGCTCGCTACGGGTCGAACCGCGTACCTGGACTAACCGCCATGGTAATAAGGCGACGGGCTACATCATCTGGCCGCGCCGCTATGTGGCGGGCCAGCGCTATCCCGCTATAGTTATCACGCACGGAACCGATGCAGACGAGCGGTTCGCCAATCGCGAGAACCAGTGGGAATATCCTGCCCAATTATTCGCGGAGCGGGGCTATGTCGTTTTGCTCATCAACGAGCCGAGCGCGCGTGAAAATGCCGAGGTGTGGGCCGCCCGCCTCGCCTGGCGGAACGAAACGAAGGCGGTCGCCCCGGAGACCATGCGCCAGTTGATTTGGCTCAACGGAGTGGCGAGCTATGAAGACGCGGTCATGGAGCTTGTCGGTACTGGCGTCATCGATCAAGCGCGGGTCGGGATCGCGGGGTACAGTCGAGGCTCGCAGATGGTCAATGTCACCATCACCAACTCGTCTCTGTTTCGCGCAGCGTCGAGCGGTGACGGCGGCTATCTCGAACCGGCCTTCTACCCCGATGTCTCTGGTTCTTATGACGCCGTTTTCGGAGGTCCCCCGACTGATCCGGTGGCTCTTATGCATTATCGCCGGCTGTCGCCGTCGCTTCGAGCCGACAAGGTTTGCGGAGCGGTGCTGCAACAAGTTGCCGCCCCGCTTGTTCCATCGATCGATTTTCACACGGCGCTTCGGAAGGCCGGCGTCCCCGCGGAGCTAAGCCTCTATCCTGGCGACGACGCCGCGTCGGATGAAACACATATCTTCCATATACCTTCGAACCGTCTCGGGGCGATGCAGGAGAATATCGCCTGGTTCGACTATTGGCTCCTCGGCGAGCGGGACCCGAACTCGCCCTATGCCGATCGCTATACGGTGTGGGACAAGATGCGCGATGAGGCGCCGCGGCACTGTGGCACGCCACTGCCACTCAAGAACTAGGCCGGCAGCGTACTGCCTTCTTCCCACCAGCGCACCCAAGCTTCGGCCGCGGCGAAAGCTAGGAGACGTATGTCCCGGCCATCGTCTCTCCAGCTTTCGGATCGGACGCGCCGTAGCCACTCTGGGTCCAATACGCCTGCGGCGATCAGTCTGCCGTCGACCAACATCCGGATGGCGTCGTCCGCCCGCGCATTGAAGACTCGCCGAAGGAAGCCCGTCGGCCCTCCCTTTGTCCTCCGTTGGGCAATGAGGGCCGGGAGAAGATCGGCGACCGCAGCGCGCGCGACGGCACGATCACGGCCACCGCGTACCCATTGCCAAGTTGGAATCGACAGGCAGAGTTCGACGATTGGTTGCGACAGCAACGGAGTAATTTGGGGGGCCGCTGTGGATCGAGGATAAAGCTCGATGCTCTTTTGGGCGCGGGCGAGCAGCGCAATATGCGCTGCTTTTCCAGGCAGTGTGCGTCGAGGCGCGCAAAGCCATGGATGTTGATCACCGCCGGATAGCGCCGCGGCTCGGCCGACAGGGCCGAGGCCAGTGAGGTCATATTGAATCCGGTGGCCAGCCTTTCGCCGGTTTATTCGATCCCAGCCTTTTCGGATGACTTCGGCCAAGCCGGCCCCGGTAAGATCGGCGAGGTCCAGCGCAGTGCGAAAAGCGCTGGGCCCAACGCCTCGCGTGAGAACCACGTCTGCGAGCGGCGCCGCGCTGCGCAGGCTGCAGAATACATTGTCTCCCCCGTTGCCAGAGAAATACGCATCGACGGGCCACGCGGCATTGATCCGTGAATGCTCGGCGGAGACCGCGTGAAAATAGTGTGCTGCAAAGGGCAAAGGAAGATGAGGGAGGACCGGTCGGCAGACGTCAACAGCACTCAGGTCGTATAGCGGGGCATCGAGGCGTGTGCCGAGCTTCGTGACCAGCGCCTCGGCGTATCGCCTCTCATCTCCCGTCGTGCCGGGCTCAACCATCGTGAGGCAGCGCATGGCTGGCGAGCGCGGGCCGAGTGCGGCCGCGACGATTGAACTGTCGAGGCCTCCCGAGGCGCCAACTAGAATATGGTCGAAGCAAGTCGACCAAGCTCCGATGCTGTCCTTTAGCGTTTCGCGAAGAGCTTGTGCTGCATTGTCGAAGCTGAACCCCTTCCCCGATTGGACATAATCCCACGGCGACCAGCCTTGCTCGACATGGGGCCCGGCGGCGCTCACGACAAGACGCTCTCCCGGAAGCAGTTCCTCGACGCCTACGATGCCGGTACAGCGTCCGAGCAGGTCGATCCCGGCGAACATGCGAGCGAGCGGCCCATAATCGATTGCGGTGCGACCCGGAACTGCGAGGGTGGTCAGCTCGCTCGCCAAGGTCACGTGGTCGGCATTGCGCCTCATGTAGCATGTCATCATGCCCGATGGATCGCGCAGAACAGTGACTGAGCCGTCCGGCCGGCTGAGGACTGCAATATAGGCACCCCAATAGTCAGACAGCAACGCGCGCCCATCTGTTTCGATGATGCGCTTTCGCTCCGCATTCTCAAGGTTGGTGATGCGAACTGCCGGTATTTGGCGCCGGAAAAGAAGACCGACGAGACAGCCACCTTCGCCGAGTTCGATAGTGGGAGCGAGGCTCGTAAGGCGCGCGGCCGCAGAGATGTACGCGCAATCCGCCTCGTCAGCCGCGACTTCCTGGCCGGCCCATCCTGATGTTGCGATTTCAAGGCGGAAGGCGAGCCTCATCGCACCGTCAGCAAAGGTTGGTAATTCACCACCAGATCGAGCGGGTCGCTCAGCACCGCCGCACCCACCTGAATCCAGCAATGTGCCGAAAATGGCAGCATGACACCTATGACTAGGTCAGATCCCAGACCGCGGCGCGCCAACATCGCGCGCATTGCAATGCTGCGCACGAGGCATTGGTCCGTCGCATTGCGATAGCGCCAAGCCCGCACAAATGCTGCCGCCGTTGATTGGCACCTATCGAGATCACCGCGGGACAGCGAGCTCGGTTTCAGGATCGCTCCGAGCGATTGCCGCGCAAGACTCCTGCGCGCGCGCCACTGTTCCGCCAGCGCCTCTACTAATGTCCATGGAGACGCCGACCCGAGACAATTATCAAAAGCGCTCGTCTCGGGCCGTGGAGCGAGCCGCGGTGCAGGAACAGGTGGGCCAGCTTCAACGAGATTGTTTTCGACGAGCCAGCGCAATTGCCCGCAGGTCGCCGTGCCCAAAGTCGCCGCTTTGAAGGCTTCGGCAGCTGCGCCTTGAAGGAGAAAATAGCGACTGGTCGTGAGATCAAGGCAGACGACGTCCGCGCCAATAATGCTGTACCGAAGGTCCGTGCGAGGGCGGCTCATCATCGTGGGAGAACTGCGCTGGCGTGCGGCACTCGGGGCGCCGCACGCCCTTTGCATCAGTCGTCGGTCTCGATGCCGCCCGCGACGTAGCGCTGGAACGTCTGGAGGTCGATGTCGCCGTTGCCTCCCGACCCGCGGGTTTCGATGCGCGCATCGCCCAGGTCGACGATGCCGTTTTCATGCTTGTCCATGGTTCGTCCTTTCCATCGATTGCGACCGAAATTGAGTCGCATTCAAAAGCTAAGCTCGATGAAGGGGACGATCCATTTTATAATCCAATTATAATCGGATTATAATCGGAACAGGATCGACAAGAAAAAATGTGACCGAGCTATTGGAAACGCGCGTTGGGATCGCGCACCGGAGCCTTTAGCCAAAGCCTGAACATTCGCACCGGAACCCGGTCACGCGCTTTTGAAAAAAGCGCGACAATATAGTGATAAATCTATCTGGTCTTTCAAGGAGAACTGTAACCGGAATCGGTTATTTTTCGACTCAGCGTCCTCCTGAACGCCGCTCCATGATGTCGATGATTGGCTGACGAAATGCGCGCCACATGGGCCGCCGCGCGCGTTTCGGGCTGGAAGAGGCGAGACCCGCCGGCGATACCGCCGGCCATAAAGTTCGCGCGGATCGCGGGATCAATCTCGATCCCGAGCGCCGTAAATACCTGCCCACCCTGATACTGTGCCGGGCCCAGTCGCTTGCACTTCCAGCCGACACTGGCAAACCATGATGAGTGTTCGGGGTCCGCGATGATCGTGTAAGTTCGAACGCCGGCTTCGACGGCGAACTTCGCCAGTCCGTTAAGCAGCATATCATGAACTTCCCAAACTCGGTCGCTACCCTCAGGGAACAACGAACATATTCGGGTAATCTCCCAAACATCGCGCCCCTTCGGAACAATCCCTTCGACAAAGGGCGGACAAGCGGACTCGATCGGGGACGGCCTGATCGTGTGGAGCAGGCGCGCTGAGGCTAGATGCCGATCGTCTTGATCGACAACGATGAGGTAGGTTGCGTGCCCATCATCGAACTGATCGACTTCGTAGAGACCGGCCAAGACAGGCAAATCCCACCCCAACTCATCGACAAAGAAGCGTTTGCGCGCCTCAAACATGGAACGGAGCGCAACGTGCTCACGCGTTCGATTGAACCGGTCGACCACCTTAAGCATGGGCTGCCTCCCTGGCGAAGAAAGGCCTTCCAATTGAACCGAAAAATCGAAGCGCGCCATAGCAGGAAAGGGGGTGTCGGACGCCGCGCCGCGCATAGATAGTTCGCCGTGCGCGCGCTTCGCTGCCTTGCACCGTTTGTTTCAGAACGCATTCGGCTGACAACGCGGACGGGCGTGCCTATCCATTTTGCATGGGGTCGCTAAAGCAAGATCACGAACTGTCAGAGTGAACGGGCTGGGCGGCGATCCCGGACCGGCACCTCAAGTGCCGGATTGGCTGCTGGCCAGCGAATATGCCGTGTTGCTGTTTGCCGATCGGCGCAGTTTCGCATGGGAATGGCTCCGGCGCAGCGCGCCCTATCGCGCGGCATGGCGGGATCGGGAAGTTGGTGAGATTGTCCCCTCTGACTTTGGACTGATGAAACTAGAGGACCCGGATCTTGCGACGCCATATGCTCGACCAATATGGACGCCGGCGCTTGATCCGAGGGTTCTCCGCAGCACCGCGGCGGACGATCAATCGGCATCGAGCGCCAACCTGCTCGATATCCGGAACTTTGCCGAATTCGTGTCAGTCGCCGTCGACGAAACCAACGCCGAACACTGGCTGCTATCCGACGGACATTGGGTGATCAGGCTCGATCTCCATGACGGGACGCTGCTCGGCGGCCCACTGTTTCTGGATTATCAGATCGGAGGTCTAGCGGACACGGGGCCGAAAATCTCCGCGCTGCAGCAGCTCGTCGCACTGGCTACCGACGGCGAACTGCCTACGTCCCTTAAGCCGCGCGAGACCCGGGCGCCGCGATGGATATTGGAACTGAGAACAGCGGACGCGATCGCCACGGGAGCGACCCAGCACGAGATCGCTCAGGCCTTCTTCGGTTCCGCTGTCGCGTCGGAGCGGTGGCGCAAAGAAAGCTCACCTTACCGGTCGCGGGTGCAGCGCCTGGTCAAGGCCGCCCAGCGCCGCCTTGCCGACCCCTTATGCGGGCCATGGTTTTCATGATGTCCGGCGCGGCCCCGTGCGGAGCTTCGGCTGTGATCAGAATATCGCCTTCCCATATCTCTTTTGGAGATGCGCTGCGACGCTCGTCGCATAGCGCGCCTGCCGCCAAGCGGTAGGACTATGATAAACGCCGATCGCTTTCCAATAGTCACCCGTGACCGCCAGACCCGAGAGAAAAATCCAGCGCGCCGCCTCGGCATTGAAACAGGCATCGTTCTGGAGCCAATGCCGGACATGGGTTTCGGATCGCCGGACAAGCGCCGCAATTTTGGGTACCCACCAACTGTTGATTTGCAGCGGCCCGAGATCATGAGTGCCATTGCTGTTGACGACAGCGGCGCCGATCCAGCCGCCTTCCTGATCGCGCAAACCCCAAAGCGTACGTTCGAGCCACGGCTTGCCATGGGCTGCGCTGCGAATGCAGCGCGCGATCTCAGCATTGGCCGTCGCGACTGGCGCGCGAGCCATCGCCGGCAGCGAGAGGCCGAACGCCAAGGTGAAGATGGCCGCCGCCGCGCCGAACCGCAAACTTTGCGGAACGCGGCCCCTGATATGCGACCTGACGGCTTCGGCTGTCCGTGGAAATCGGAATATGTTCATCGATCATGTCCTTGCTGTCGGGAATGCGGTTGTTCGGCGGGCTCGGGAGCGGTCGGTGCATGCGCGCGCTGGTCCTTCGTCGAGCCGGCGAGAATGCCGTTCAGATAGGCATCGAGCTTCGACATGCCGTCTCTCGCGCGGCCCGCGAGCATTTCTGCAAGCGATGGCGGGCGCAGAATCTCGTTCCATTCCCGCTCCCGCTCGGCCCTTCGCTCGGCGCGATCCGCACGCGTGCTCAGCATCTGCTTTCGCGCCCAGTCGAGACTTTCAGCGAGCCGGGCGCCGCGGATGCGATGGCTGTCTCGCCAGAGCCGCCCGAGGCCTTCGAGCGAGGACGTCTTTTCGCCGGAATACCGCTCGAGCTTTTGCACAAGGCGCTCGAGATCTTCGGTCCAGAGTTTCACGCCATAGCGAGCGCGCGTGATGGCGGTGTAGTAATTCTGGCCATTGACGAGGCCCGATCCGACCGGGGCAAGGACATAGACTCGGTCATAGGTCTTCGACTGCGCCGAATAGACCGTCTCGGCATAGCCATGGTCCCAAGTCCGATGAACGGCGAGATCGATCTTCTGCGGCTCGGCGCTCCGGTCCCAGCGAATGGTCGCGACGGTCCCGTCGAGACACTCGATCGTCCCGCGCTCGGCATTTTTTAGGTCGAGTTCCTTCGTCGCCAGCCGCCACTGAATGCGATCGCCCGCGGCAATATCTCGCTTGTCCCCGATGAACACATTGACCTGCGACGCGCGGCCAAGACGGGGATTCCAGAGGATGGTCCGGCCCTTTTCGTCCACAAGACGCACGATCTGGCGGCCGCGCGCATCCCGCGCGAGGCCACTGACGCGATACTCTGCCCCGGCGGCGATCCCGAGTCCCGCGTTGTCGCGCGCGAACATCACTACCTGGCCGCCCGAGTAAAAGCGGGCAAAATGCTTCTCCTGGTCGGTCATGCCCGACGGAGCGAGAATATCGATCCGCGCATCTTCGGCGGCGATAGCGCCTTCCCGTTTCAGCACCTCTCGGATCTGGGTATTCACGATCAGCCTGGTCGCGTTGTCGAGAACGAGGATATTGGTCTTGTCACGGTTCTCGGGCTTGAGCCGCGTCCATTCCGCGACGAGGTTGGCCGCGAGCTTGTCGGCTCCCTCCCCGCTGATGATCTTGTCGAGCGATTGCAGCGACGCGGCATAATCCCCGCTGCGCGCGGTCGCGACCGCGGTCTTCATCGCGCGGGTTTGCTGCCGGACCGCCTCGGTGAGCTCAGCCGTCGGAAGGCCGAGCTTCTGCATCAGCCAGAAGGGTTTGCCCTGCTCGATCGCCCCCGTCTGCTTGTTGTCGCCAAGAAGAAGCACGCGCGCGCCGGTGTCGTGGCTGATCTGCAAGATCCGCTGCGCTTGCCGGCTCCCGAGCTGGCCCGCCTCGTCGACGACCAGGACATGACGATCGGTGATATCATGCCCGCCGCCGCCCAGCAGCGCGGCGACAGTACGAGAGTCGATGGCAGCGTCCTGGCCCAGCTTCGCGGTCGCAGATGAGGTCGGTGCCAGACCGATGAAGGTCCAACCGGCATCGGCCGCGGCCTTCAATTCCTTGATGAGCGTGGATTTGCCCGAGCCGGCGACGCCATGAACACCCATGACGCGGTCACTGGACAGCGCGATCTCGGCGAGCACCTTTCGCTGGTCATCGTTGAGAATGCTACCGCGCAGCGACGTGTCGACCTGTTCCGGCAATGCCAGCGGAACCCCATCGCCAAGGCTCAGCGAAATATGCGTCGATAGCGCGATCTCTAGCCGCGCGGCGCGGCGCGAGGTCCTGCCGCGCGTGAGAATCTGGTCGCCGGTCAGCTCCCTCGTCTTCAGCAGCTTGAGCCGCGCTTCATGTTCCTCAAACAGAGGCCGGACGTCGCGGAGGCGGACGTCGCCGACATGCGAAGCGAGCCCAGTTCGAATGAGCCGGCCGAGATTGTTGACCGCTTCGCGCGTCTCCGATTGGCGAAGTCCGAACAGCGCTGCGCGGCGCGCGGTCGCGGGATCGGCGTCCAGATGCTTCTCCCCACGCGCATCGGCGGCGGCGCGGACAGCTTCGAGCGCGGGAATGTGTGCCTTCGATCTCTCTGCCCACTGGGCATGGAGCGTATCGAGATCAACTTTCTGCTTGGGGGGCCGGGTCGCGAAGAAGGAAATCGATCGTTCGGCCTGCCCCTGGAGACCATGCTCCTTCGCATGCGCATCGATCTGCTCAGCGCGGCGCGACATCGCGTATATAAGATCATTTGGAACATCGCGGATTTCGAACAGTCCCCTTCGCGGGTCGAACTCGATCTCGTAGCCAAGTTCGCGCAGGTCGTGGGCGAGTTCGTTGCGATAGATTTGTCCCGCAGTCATCTGCTCGGCGAACATGGCGCGGGTTTCGAGGCTCGCCATCTGCTCGTCGCCGGCATGCCGAGTCATGTTGAGGATCACGACGTGGGTATGGAGATGCGGGTCGAGTTCGCGCGAGGCATGTTCAGTGAAGCGCGCATAGAGCAGCTGGCCTGTCGTTTCATGCCGAATATTGCCGTCCATACGTCGGCGAAGCTCGGCATGCTCTTCGATCCAGCCGATGGCGGTGCCGACTGCCCGCTCATGCGCGGCGACGATCCGTTCATCGCCCGTCACCAGCGCCATGATCGATACCGATTTCGGGGCGTTGACCGCAAAATCCCACCCCGGATGATGCTGAACCTCGCCGTGGCGGATGCGCCCGAGTTGCTGCTCCTCGACCTTGCCGGCGAGCAACGCCTCGAACGCCCTGCGGTCGATCGGGCCCGAAAGCCCGAGCCCGGCCGCAATTTTCCCGCCCCACTCCGAGGGTTCGTTCCCGCCCTTGGTGTAATAATCGCCGATCGTATAATAGCGGGCGATATTGCCGGGCTTGCCTCCGAGGCGCCGCGGATGGATCATGCCGGTCTCGCCGGACGGCGACGACCACCCGGACGCCCATGCTGTCGCAGGGTGCGGTCCCAGTGCGGAGCGATAATTTCGAGAGGCGTCGCGGGACGGTCGGGCGAACCATCGGTAGGCGTGACAGGTGCGGCTGAGACCTCCCCGTTCTTGTTGTCACGCGATTTTCCGGATGCGCCCGCCGGGTGATCGAGCTTCAACGCGGGCGCATTGACGTCCGGTCCGCGTCTGCCAGTCCGCTTGCGCGCTGGCGCGTCATTCTTCTCCGGTTTCGCCGATCTTGATGCCTCTTCGGACGTACCGGATGACGACGGCAACGACGGTGGTGGTGCTATATGTCGAGGCGGACGGCTGCGCTCGGCGAAGGCCTCAACGATGGATGGCACGTCATTATATTTATCCGCGAACCGAACGACGGGCAGGTCGCGACCGAAGCGCAGATAGCCCGACAGGTTCGGCAGGTTGGTGACCTCCGTGTGCATCACAAGAGGTCTTGTCACCTGGATGCGCGAGAGGTTGACCCCGTCACGCATGTCGTTGACGCCATAGCTCATCCCCTCGTTCGCCTCGACCTGCTCGACTTGCCCGAGATTCTCGCTGACATGCTTGGCGGTGGGGGTATCGTTGGCGCGGAGCGCGACCCAGGTGGAGCAATAGCCGGTGATCGCCGCGGCATCCTGGATGCCATAGGTCGCCTCGAGCTGCGGGTAGGACTGGAAGCCGAGGATGCCGCAGCCGCCATATTTGCGGGCGCGAGCGAGAAAGTCAGAGAGCGACGGCAGTTTCTGGAGCGAGGGAAGCTCGTCGATCACGCAATAGAGACGGCGCTGCTGATCGGGTTTCAGGCTCATGATCGCGCTGATCGCGATATCGAGCCACACGGTGATCAGGGGACGGAGCGAAGGAAGCTGGTCGGCCTTCACGGTAACGAAGAGCCAGCTGTCGTCCCCCTCGGTCGCGACCCAGTCGCGGATCGAAAGCCCGTCGTCGGTATCGTCAAGATAGGCGAAGCTGCGCATGACCGACGCGAGCTCAGCCTGGACGCCCGCCGACGTCCGTTCGCCTTCCATCGAGATGAATGCCGCCGCATCGGTGCCCGCGGCGAAGGCGGACAGATCCTTCAGCGGAGAGCGGACGATGGTGTGGAGGAGGATCGATACATAGGTCCGTCCCTGCGCTGCGAGCTTGCGCAGAACGGCGACCAGAGTACCGCGCGCGGCCTTCGGCCAGAAGGGATCGCCATGCTTGTCGGGGATCGTCGATTCCGCGATCTGGTCGTAATGATAATCGTGCGGGACATCGACCCAGGGCGACCAGACGGCCGAACGCTCGTCGAGGGGGTTGAGCAGGATGTCCTTCCCCTCGCGGTAGAATTTTTCGACGAAGGTGCCGGCGGTATCATAGACGATCGCGCGCTTGCCCTTGGCGCGGATGCCTTCGAGCATCTTGACGATCATGTTGGTCTTCCCCGTTCCGGGTGCACCGCAGATCAGGACATGCTCGGTCTCGAAGGCATGGGGGACGTTGATGCCGCCGATCGAGAAGCTTCCTTTCGTCTCCCTGCGCAGCGCCCGGCGGACCTGCCGAACGGTACCGAAATGCGCCCCGCGCAGGTACTCGTTGGAGCCGAGCCCCTTCCCCGTCCGGGTGAAATAGAACCAGGCGAAGACGAGCGCGGCGAGCGCAAACACCCCGGACAGGATCGCCCCGCTGATGAGGTCGCTCTCGAGTTTTTCGAGCGCCTGTTTCGCGATCGCGGAGTCGACCAGCCAGTCGGCCGAGGTCCAATATTCGCGGCCCTCCGGCGTACGGAACAGGACCGGGTCGTTGGTTCCCGGCGCCGCATCGGCCTTGAAGGTTGCCTCAACGAGCTTGGTGAGGACGAAGCGCTGGTAGGCATCGGACTTTTCGAAGGCGTACCAGATCGCGCCGATGACCCAGATGCTAAGCCCGGCGAGGGTCGTCTGGAAGAAGACCTGGGTGGTCATCCGCACATTGTGGACGATGGCTTGGCCGCCCCGCGTCCAGCTGCCGAGTGTGTCGTTGCGGAAGATGCTCATGACGACGCCCCTTCCCCCAGAGCTGGCAGGTCGCCCGCGCCGATCAGCCCCCGGTCGAGGAGAAGACGGCGGGTATCCTCCATCCCCTTGGCGAGAGATTTGGGCGCGCGCGCGCCGACGTCGGACGCAAGGATCGCAAGCACCTGGATGACGGTCGAGTGGAGTTCGTCGAATCGGGCATGGAAGCCGAAGGGGTCGGCGCCGTTCAGCTGTTCGAGGGCATCGCGAACGAAGGCCGCGGTGGGGACGCCCGCCGCATCGGCATCGGCCGCGAGGCGGTCGTATAGTTCGTCGGGAAGACGAATAGTCAGTCTTGCCATGGCAAGCTCCTGGTCTGGAGCTTCGGCAAGTGAGGACACGTAGCCCCACTGTTATAGCCGAGACCTGCCGTTTTTCCAATAGCTTAGCGCGGCAGCCACGGCTGCCCAAAGATGCCAAGGATTATCAGGGCATTGGCGCGGATGGCAGCCAAGTGCCGCCGCATCTGGCTGCCACGGCGGCCAAATGACGCCGCCTGCGCCAGCGTTCGACTTTAGGGTTAGGCTATTGATTTGCAGGGAGGTTTGGCCCCGCAGAACCCGTGCGTAGGGTGCATTACAAACGCCAACGGCGTGCGTCCGCCCAACGCAGCGACGTGTCGCTGCGACACCTCGTGCCGGAAGGCGCGGGGGTTCCCCCCGTCCGGGGGGATTTCTTCACCTGCCGGCGGCACGCCGGCCATGATAATTGCCGTTTGATCATGGCGCACTCCCTCGGGTAGAATTGGAAGCCGGCGGGCAGACCATTTGAAGGATGATGGTTATGCCCAAGAAGAGTGAACGCGAACGCCTCGCCGACCTCGAAGCGCGTCAGCGCAAGGTTGCGGAGGAGGTCGAGATTGCCCGCCGCGCCGTGCGCGGCCGCTATGCGTCGATCATCGGCGAGCTGGCCGTCGAGGAATTGACCGAGCGGGAATTTCGGGAGCTTGTCGACCTCGCTATCTGGTGTGGCGGCGCAGCGGCGGTGGGAGCACTCAAGTCCCTGCCGATACGGCCCCACAAATAAAGCCATCCCGAAGGGATGCCCCTGCGACGAGCACGGCGAAGCCGCGCGCAGGAGGCCGATGGCATCGCCATCGCATCGGTCGCGCGACGGGCCCCGCCAGGGGTCCCTGAGTGCGGACGACCTTTCCCCTGACGAAAAGAAAAAGGGACGGCCCGGCAATCCGGACCGTCCCATTGCACCACCCGATCAGGCGGCGATACGCTGGTCGATGAAGCGGAAGAAATGCGCGGGCACACCCTTCGCGCGCACCAGCCGAGCGAGATGGGACTGAAGCCCCGAGCCTTCGCAGACCAGCGCTTCTACCGGGTTCAGTCCGAGCAGTTGCTCGTTACGCAGAAATCCTGCGCGTTGTCCGAACTTGCTGTTGAGGGTGAAGGCGACGAGTGGTGTTCCGGTCCGTGCCGCCCATGCGGCGGCGATCGCGTCGCACCCCTTGGACTGCGCCGTCGTCGCCAGCACCATCGCCGGGATACGCGCCTTGATCTGATCGAGCCGCTCGGTGAGGAGCGCGTGATCTTCCCATTGCTGCCCGCCGGAGAATATGACCACCGGCCCTTGCGGGGCGTGGGCATCGATCCCGCGCTGGCGCCGCGCGGCGAGGAAGTCGGTCGCGGCCACCACCGCAGCGGTGCGCTTGCTCGATACCAGCGAGCCCCGCGGCGCCGACCATGGACGCCCGGTTTCGGCGGCGAAGGTCTGGGCGGCATAGTCGCGCATGCAGGCCACCGCGTCGCGCGCTTCGTCGAGGGAGTGGCAGAAGGTCTGCGCCTCCTCCAACTCAGCGGTCAGGATCTCGCTGCCGTCGGCGTCGCGGATCAGATCCTTGACCTTCAGCGCGGCCTTGTCGGCTTCAGCATCGAGCTGGTCCGCGACCTTGTGGAAGCTATGGACGATGCCCCACGCGATGCGGTCCGCGATCCCTTCAAGGCGGGTGTCTCGGAACAGGTCGAAGAAGGTGCGGACCGCCATTTCGGTGGCAAGTTCCGCCGCGCGCGGAAGCGGCATGTCGGCGTCGGTGGGCTCGTCGGCATAGCCCATCCGGAACCCGCCTATGGTTTCGGTGAAGGCGTTTTCGAAGGCGGGCGACACAGTTTCCTCGGCGATAAGGTCGGCGATTTCGTCTGCGGTGCGGAAGGATTGTGTAAGCTTCGTCATGAGAACCTCCTTGAAAAAGAGGTCTCTTTCCCTGCACGGGCTCTGAGCGACGGGGTCAAGGATCGGGCGCAGCCCGACCGCGAAGCGGCGATGGGGGTCACGATTTTCTTTGGCGGCCACCCGTCGCCCGACTGGATGTGCGGCGCTCGCCCCGCCAAGGAAAATGGTGGGGCCCCGTCGTTCTTGAGGCCGACGCTGCCCCCGTGCCACACTAAAAAGAGTTGAGAGAGAAGAAGAGGCTTGCGAAGCGGGGGCTCGATGCCCCCGATTCGCAAATGGTTGCCGCAAAGCACGGTCCCATGTGCTCTATTCCTTGAAACGGATCAGGCCGCAGCGAGGATAAAGCGGGGACGTCCGGCCGTAGCGGTTGGCGCAGATTCTGGAGGTTGAACGATCTTGAACGGGTGCGAAAAGAATGAGCGCGTGGACAGCGCGTCGCGGGTCATTCTCGCGACGCCGCGGCAACTGTTCCGCACCTATTTCGACGCCGAGACGCTGAAGGGCTGGCGCGTGCCGGATGGCGCGACAGGCACCTATTCGGTGCTCGAGCCGCAGCCGGGCGGCCGCTTCTGTCTTAACCTTCTCTATTCGGACCGAACGGAGACCGATGGCCCCGCGGCCGCTATCGAGATCATCACCGGCGAGTTCGCCGAGTTCGTGCCCGATGAGCGCATCGTCGAGGAAATCCATTATACCAACACCGACCCCGCCTATGCTGGCATGATGAGGCTGACCTTCACGATCGAGCCGGCGAAAGCCGGCTCCAAAGTCTCGCTCCACGCGACCGGCATGCCCCAGGCGCTGGAGGTCACCGCACATCGCGCGGCACTCGCCGCAGCGCTGCGGCGGCTGGCGCTGCTGACCGAATGAACAAGAAGAGCGGCCGCCTCGCAAAGGAGGCGGCCGCTCATTTCCTTAATCCGGATCAAAGGTTTCTCCGGTCGGCGGCACATAGGCCTCGAACGGGTTTCCGTCATGCAAATGTCCGAACGGGGTCATGACATGGCTGGAACCCTCGCGCCCCACCGCGCAGATGACATAGCGGGGCTCTCCCGACGCGGCGTCGGTGCATTCCATGAGGGCGAGGTCGCCATTTTCCGCCGCGCGGCGGAGCGTCGCGAAGTTCCGCCGATAAGCGTCGGGAATCGCCATCGCCGTCACGCCGTCAGGCGGAGGCCGGGGCCCCGCTGTGCCGCCGGGCGCGCAACACCGTCCGGCTTCTTGAAAGCATGAATCGGCACCCCGGCCTTGCGAAGGAGCTGATAAAGATTTGCCTGAAGCCCCGACCCCTCGCAGAGCAAAGCCTCGACGGGCTTCAACTCGGCGAGCTTGCGGTTGCGGTTGAAGGCGGTTTTCCGTCCCGAACCATAAAGGCCATAGGCGACGAGCGGCACGCTGTTCTCCGGACGCGCCGCCCATGCCGCCGCGATCGCGTCGGCGCCCTTGCGCTGGCCGGTCGTCACCAGCGTCATATGCGGCACGCGGGCCTTGATCTGGTCGAGCCGCGCCCAGAGCGGTTCCCAGTCGGACCAGATGGCCGGACCCGAGAAGACAACGATCGGGCCCTGCGGTAGATGCCGTTCGCGCGCGGCGAGCGCCCGCTCGCGCAGAAAATCCTGCGCCGCGATCTGGCTCGCCATCGAGACGGACGACGCCCGGCTTCCCTTCGCCGGCGACCATGGCCAGCCGGTGAGCGCGCGATACATTTCGGCGGCATAGTCGCGCATGCATTCGATGGCGTCGCGCTGCTCGGCGAGCGAGCGGCAGAGGAGCTGCTTTTCCTCGAGGCTCGTTGCATAGACTTCGCTGAGATCGGGCATGCGCGCGAGATCACCGAGTTCCTGCGCGATTGAATCTTCGCGGCGCGCAAGCTTTCCAGCCGTGAAATGGAACGAATTCACGAAGCCCCATGCGATATCCGGGGCGAACGCTTCGAGGCGGGTGTCGGTGAAGAGGTCGAAGATGGCGGCGATCACGCCGCCGCATTCGGCCTGCGCGGCGAAAGGCTCGGGCATGTCGAGGTCGGTCGGCTCGTCGCCAGCGGAGACGATCGAGAGCGGGATCGGGTCGCCGAAGGCGGCCTGAAATTCAGGGGTGGCGATGGCCTCGGCGTAAAGCTGTTTCAGGTCGGCGAAGCGGTCGACGGACGCGGGGTTGGCGTTGGTCATGATGGACCTCCGGTCAGCAAAAATGAAAAGCGGCCGGAGCGGCTGCGCCGCCCGGCCGCACGGGGATCAGTGGAGCGTTGCGCCCGCAGGCTTCCGCTGCGCCGGACTGGCGGCGATGCCCTCCAGCGGGCGCAGCCCGTTGACGACCTCCCATGCGAGGACGGGCGCGAGCGGTTCGAGCGTGGTTCCGGCAACGATGTCGAAGACAGCGGCGATGACGGCGCCGCATTCGATGAGACGAATCTGGGCCATGACGGCCTCCCAAGCTGGATGAAAAAAATGGGCCGGGAGCCGAAGCCCCCGGCCTGTCAGGCGTGCCCGTCAGAACGGGATCTGATCGTCGACGTCGGCACCGGTATCCGGGCCATTGTCCATCAGTGCGCCGTCAGTGCCCGCGGTGCTGTCACCGAAGCCGCCGCCCTGCTCACCGTCGCCATAGTCGCGGCGCGACGAGCGGATCGCGGGACCAAAGTCATCGCGGCGCTGCGGGCGCCGCCACGCGACGCGGTAGCCATCCCGCTCCGACCCGAAGAGCGCGATCGGGAGCGGCTCGGGGAGGCTCGGGTCGTCGATCGAGCCCTGAAGGAAGACTTCGCCGGTGGTATTTTTGGCGACGGCTTCCCAGAGAGCACCGAGCTGGACCCAGCGATTGCCGACGTTGAGCGCGACGATCTCATAGGCCGGGGCCCGCTCGTGATCGCTCTCGACCGGACGAAGACCGAGACGCGGCAGATCGATGGTGCGGGTCGCGATCGACCCCATCAGACGGCCGTTGTTATTGCTGAACTCACCGATATTCATGGGACTTTCCTTTGACGTTCATCGCTCCGGCCAATCCCGAAGCGACACCCGCCAAGGTCCCCCTCTCCTCTCTGTCCCGGCGCCGCGGTCCCGCGCCGCAGCCCGCGGTCGCTCCCGCCCTCGCGCCCTCACGCACCCGCTCGCTTCAGGCACGCAAATGCGCTATGCAGGGCGCATGGATGCCGAGACGATGAGGACGGTTGCGCGACTTGCGCGTTCTCGCGCGGATCGCGGAAGTTCCGCAACACATGGCGACGGGCTCGAGCGGCTTGGAGCCGCGCGGGCGCTCCGTCAGCTCGCGGTCGATCTCGAAGTCTCGGCCGATGCGTGCGAGGCCAATCCCCGGCCATCCCGCGGGCGCGGCCGACCGACCTTGCCCCGCCCGGCTCCCGCGCATGTTCCTTACGGCAGCCGATCGTTACCCGGCAGGGCCGAGATCCGGCGAAGCCGGAGCTCGGTCGGAGCGGCGCGTAGCGCCGCGGAGATAGAGCGGCGGTGCCCGCGATAGAGGGCAGCCGCCCTACAGCAACGCCCGCCAGCAAACCCGACCATCAGCGGATCAACTGCCGAGACTTGGGGCTTGGGTTCTGGGGGTTTGAGTCTTGGGCATGGCTCGAGTTCGCCGCAGGCGGGCCCCTAATGAGGCGCGCCTACGGTCGGTCGGCAGTATGAAGAATGGAGAGGCGCCCGCCTTGCAAGGCGTCAGAGCGAGCGGCAGCCCGCGGTCCCGGAGCGGCGCGGTCGCGATGCCGCTCGAATAGGCCCGCCGTCCACCGACCAACGGGCGGTCATCCAAGTGGCTAATGGCATCAAAGACTTTGCCCGGAGCCCGAGTGATCGGCGCGGCCGATCTATATGGGAAGAGGCGCCGAGTTATTTTGCCTTGGCACGGCCGCGCGGGGCCGGCTTGCGGCCGCCGCCCCGACCTTTGGTTCCGAGGCCGATAGCCTTGGCCAGGGTGCGACGCGTTTCGGCATAGTTGGGCGCGACCATCGGATAGTCCTTGGGGAGGTTCCACTTCGCGCGATACTCGTCGGGGGTCATGTTATAGGCCGTCATCAGATGGCGGCGGAGCATCTTGAGTTTCTTGCCGTCTTCCAGACACACGATGTAATCGGGTTTCACCGACGCTCGAATCGAGACGGCGGGCTCCTGTTTGACTTCCGGAGCCTCGGACGCGCCAAGACCGGCAAGGGCTTCATGCACCGACCGAATAACGAGCGGAATGTCCGATATCGCCACGCTGTTGTTGCTGACATGCGCAGCGACGATATCGGCGGTCAGCGTTACTAGGGTTAAAACCCAATCAGCCTCTTGAAATTGCTTGTATGTATTGATTCAAAGGGCCTTCACCGCAGCGGGAGGCCCTTCACGATGTCGCGTTCTTTATTCTGGTTGTCGGACGAAGCTTGGCTGGCGATCGAGCCGTACTTGCCCCGGAACCAGCCTGGTGCGCGACGGGTCGATGACCGGCGGGTGATTTCGGGCATCCTTCATGTACTGAAATCCGGCTGCCGGTGGTGCGACTGTCCGGCAGACTATGGACCATCGACGACGGTCTACAACCGCTTCAACCGCTGGTCGCGGCGGGGGTTCTGGACGAAGTTGCTCGATGCCTTGGCAGGGGCGGGTGCGGTGACGAAGAGCACGGCGATCGATAGCACCTACATCAAAGCCCAGCGCTCGGCCTTTGGTGGAAAAGGGGGCGCCAGACGCAGGCGATCGGTCGTTCTCGCGGCGGCTGGACAACCAAGATCCATGCCCTGACCGACGTTCTCGGCCGCCCCTATGCCCTTATGCTGACGGCGGGCAATGTCAGCGATGTGAAGGCTGCACCGGCACTGCTCGAACGCGCCGGACCGATGCGCTACCTGCTCGGCGACAAGGGCTACGACGCAAACCGGCTGCGGACGTCCTTGCGCGAGAATGGCACCAGCCCCGTCATTCCGGGTCGCCGCAACCGCAAGCGAGCCATCCGATACGATCAGCACCGCTACCGTAGCCGGCACCTCATCGAAAATGCCTTCTGCCGGATCAAAGACTTCCGTCGGATCGCCACACGCTACGACAAGCTCGCCGCCAACTTCCTGTCAGCCGTCGCGCTGGTCACTACCTTGGCCTTCTGGCTCTGAATGAGTCTCAGCCCTAGCACTACTTTGGCAGAAGTTTGATTTTGGGGATTCCCATTTTGGTTGATGGGTGATTCATAGGGAGCCGACGTTGGAAGGATGTCGGCGATGGATGGTGATTGGCGTGTTGATCTGGAGCGTTGGCTGGCGCCCTATCTGGAGGGCCTTGGCCACAAGGCTCGGCAACGGATGTGCCCGGCCTATGTCGCGGGCCTGATCGGTCCGGGGGATCGCAAGAGCATCCAGCCGATGGCGGCGCGGACGGGCGAAGTCGGCTATGATCGCCTGCATCACTTCATCGGTGCGGGCCTTTGGGACAGCGGTCCGCTTGAGGCGACCCTGTGGGAACAGGCCGATGCGCTGGTCGGCGGCGACAAGGCATGGCTGATCATCGACGACACCGCGTTGCCGAAGAAAGGGACGGCGTCGGTGGGAGTGGCGCCGCAATATGCATCAGCGCTGGGCAAGAATGCGAACTGCCAGACGCTCGTATCGGTGACGCTGGCGTCGCGAGAGGTGCCGATCATGCTGGGCTTGCGGCTGTTCCTGCCGGAAAGCTGGACGAGCGACGAGGCGCGCATGGTCAAGGCGGGCGTGCCCGAGCCCTTCCGCCCGTATCGCACCAAGCCGGCGATCGCTATCGAGGAAATCGACCGGGTCATTGCCGCCGGGGTGCGCTTTGGCTGTGTGCTCGCGGATGCCGGATACGGCCTCTCGGCTTCTTTCCGCCAGGGGCTGAGCACAAGAGGCTTGCACTGGGCGGTCGGCATCCCACGGCACCAGAAGGTTTATCCCGCTGATGTGCAACTGATCTTCCCCGTGGCGGGACGCGGGCGTCCCCGTCAGCACCACGTTCCGGACACCGCATCGCGCGCCGCCCACGCCGTGCTCGACGACGCAAAATGGCGACAGATCAGTTGGCGTCGGGGAACGAAGGGACGCCTGAGCGCGCGCTTTGCCGTCATGCGCGTCCGCATCGCCGACGGCCCGCCGCAACGCATCGGCGCCTCGGGCGCGCAGCACATGCCCGGGGAAGAAGCATGGCTGGTCGGCGAGCATCGCTCCAGCGGCGAGCGCAAATATTATCTCTCGAACCTGCCCGCAGATACGCCGATCCGGGATATCGCCGGCGCCATCAAGGCGCGCTGGATCTGCGAGCAGGCCCATCAGCAACTCAAGGAAGAACTCGGTCTCGACCATTTTGAAGGGCGATCATGGACAGGTCTTCATCGCCATGCCCTCATGACGATGATCGCATATGCCTACCTGCAATCCCGCCGCCTCGCTCAGGCGGGACGGAAAAAAAAGAATCGCAGGACCACCGCCGCAACCCAGTCTGCCCGCAGTCCGGCAGGCCATCCTTGATCACCTATCCAGGCCGCCGCCTGCCTGTTGCCCCCAATGCGGTCACCGCCTCCGTGAAGAGACAATCAAACTTCTGCCAAAGTAGTGCTAGACGGCCCTGTCAGTGCTTCACGAAAGTCCAGTAGAGTCGCGTCGCGATTTCGGCGCAGCGTTTGCGGCGATATCGGTGACAAATTCATATCGATCGCCGCGATATGCAGACCTCGTGAATTCGACGGGCGTCCCTTTCGCATCACGGGTCAGGCGCTCGATGCGCAATATTTCCGAACTCTGCGCAATCGAAAGCATTCCAGCTTCGGTTGGCGTCGCTAGAGCGGCGCAGATACGTTGTGTTCCGGACACAGGAAAAACCCCCGAGGCCTCAAGCGCTGCGTAGAGCGAGTCGCCGACGGCGTCCAAATTCGGAAGAAACTCCGCGGGGACGACGGCATGCTCTATTGCCAGTGGTTCGCCGTTCGCAAGACGCACACGCGCGAGCCTAGCCACCTTGGTGGCGATCGGAATCTCGAGAGCGACCGCCTCCTCGTCGGTGGCGCTGGCGTAAGCGCGCATCATCCACACAACGCCGGGATTATCGCCCCTCGACCGCGCATCCTCGGAAAAGCTCGTCAGCGTTGCGCCGCGTGCCAGGATGCGTTCGGTGACATATGTCCCCGAACCGTGCCGGCGAAAAAGCAATCCTTCCTCTATGAGCTTCTGGATGCCCTTCCGGATCGTGACCCGGGACATGCCCATTCGTTCCGATAATTCGCGTTCGGATGGAAGTGGTTCGCCCGGTTCCACCCCTCCGCTTTCGATATGCTCGCGAAGATTGCGCGCCAACTGAAGATAGAGCGGTGCATTGCTCTCCTTCAACCCGGCAAGCTTGTCTCGCATTTCCAGTCCTTTCCTGTTCATTGTCAAGGAAGCAGGCGATGAGAGAATCGCTCGCATTTTTCCGTTGCTGCTGGCCCTAACGATGAACACTCATTAGCATTTTTGGGTCGTTCGCTTCAACCATTTGGCACGCTATTGGTATACATGTCGATCCGCATGAAGCTCGCGTCGTCGGAGATTTTCGCGCGCGGATGATTGCGAAGCGACCCATCGACTTGCTCGAGCGTGCGAAGTTGGGAATAGTATTCCTCGAATTCTTCGCGACTGTTGATCGAAAGCAGATCGGACACCCCCAGTCGGCCAAACATATCGGTGAGGCGTAGAAAGCCATCGCTCGCTAAGGCGATCGCCCAGTCGTCGACGGGCAATTCGGCGCGATCGGCGCGCTCGATTGCCTCCATTTGGAGACCAAGCACCCAATAGCCGCCATCGACATTCATAAAAGCTCGATTTCGGACAAGTTGCGGCCGCAACTCCTGAAAAAGCTCGGCCGTGGAGATTCCTGGGTGCTCGGCGACGATCGATCGAGCCAGCGCTATGGTGCGCTGCTCGAAAGGCCCGATATTGCCGCCGTCTCCATGTTCGGCGAATGCTTCGCCGCCAAGGGGCCGGTAAGCAATCCGACAGTCTCCGAGCGTTGCCAGTTCAACTTTTTCGGGCAGGGCGCGGACAAAAGCTATCGCCGCGCAGGGCAATTCATGGCGCCCCGCGGGCGGGCGCCGCGCGAGCGTTGAATAGTCCAACCGGCAGCGGTCGACCACGGTGCCGAACAAATCCTCGAAGGGCATTGTTGGTTCGCTAGCCAGAAGATCGCGCAGCTCCGCATCGACCCGCTGCGCGAACCACTGCGCATCGCTGACTGCTGAGACGACGTTCTCACCAGCGCCAGAGGCTCCATCGATGACCCAAGCCGCGGCGTCCGTATATCCCACCAAATCCTCATTTGCCGTTGCTCCGGATCGGGTTTCCGCCAAACGGACGTTGAACATCTCGGCTCCACTAAATAGACGTGCGGTCGGCCTCGTGCGCGCTGGCCGATATCGTAGCTTGATGATGTGGTATCATGGTGGTAGCAAGCGTGCAACGTCGACTACGGTTAGGGGAGCGAGAGATGCGCATTCTTGGTTTCATGAGCGGGACGTCGCTTGATGGCGTCGATGCGGCCATTTTGAGCTCCGATGGCGAAGAGATTCACGACTTTGGTCCGACGCACCTCACCTCCTTTTCGACTGAAGAGCGCGCCATCGTCAAAGAAGCCACCGAGCAGTTTGTAGCGACCGGCACGGCCGAATCGAAACTTTTGGAGGAGGCCGACGATATCATCGTCGATGCGCACGTTCGCTGTGCGCGTGAACTTCTCTCCAAATCCGGAGCCGGTACGATCGAATTAATCGGTTATCATGGTCAAACTGTCCTGCACCGGCCCGATCGCGGATTGACGATCCAGATTGGCGACCCGAAAAAAATTGCCAATACGCTCGGCGTCGACGTTGTCGCGGACGTTCGCCAAGCCGATATGGCCGTCGGCGGAGAGGGCGCGCCTCTTGTCCCCATCTATCACGCCGCTCTTGCCCAGAAGATCGGCAAGTCGGGCCCGATCGCCTTTCTCAACGTGGGCGGCGTCGCGAATTTCACATTCATCGGCAGCGATAAAGAAATCATCGCACTTGATACCGGGCCGGGCAATGGGATGCTCGATCTTACCGTCCAAAAACGAGGTCTTGGGCGATATGATGATGGCGGAGCGCTGGCCGCGAGCGGAGAGATCAATCAGACTGTGCTGAGCCATTTACTGGCGCATCCCTATTTCGAACGTGAAGGGCCGAAGTCGTTGGATCGCTATGACTTTCCACTCGATATTGTGAATGATCTCTCGGCTGCCGACGCAGCGGCGACGTTGGTCGCGTTCACCGCCCGGTCCGTGGCGCTGGGCGCACAGCAGCTTCCCGAGCGACCGGCACTTTGGATCATTTGTGGCGGCGGGCGACATAATCCCGTTATAATGGAGGCCTTGCGAGAGGTCCTCGGCGACTGCGAAAGCGCGGACGATTTCGGGCTGCGCGGAGACTTCATCGAAGCCGAAGCCATCGGATTCATCGCGGCGCGCTCGGTTCGGGGGTTGCCAGTGACCTTCCCAAAAACGACGGGCGCGCCAAGGCCGACTGCGGCCGGAAAGCTATACAAGGCTCAGACGGCGACAGTCGCCTGACCAGGGCCGAGGTCGAAACTTGCGCGCTGTGCATTCGACCTGGCGGGTGCAATGATAGACCGCACGGCGCTGGGGAGCATGTCGAAATGATCGATGTGCAAATCCGCACCAAGCTGGCTGGCGCACACGTCGGAAAATCCGAAGCCTACCGCAATCGACGGCATCGCAGCCGCTCTCGCTGTCTCGACGTCGACCGCCGAATCTCCAACATAAATGGCCTTGGCCCCTTTCGCCTGCGTAATCGCGGTGAGCAACGGGCGCGGATCGGGTTTTCGGACAGGCAATGTGTCGCCGCCGATAATTGCGTCGAACATACCGGCCCAGCCGAGCGCTTCGACCAGATGATTGGCAAGTTCCTCAGGCTTGTTGGTGCAAATCGCGAGCCTGAAGCCTTCGATTCGCAATTCTTCGAGCGCGAGTTCCAGCCCCGGATAGGGCGCCGAAAAGGTACAAATATTGTCGGCATAATGTTCCAGGAACACCGGAATGGCTCGTGTGATCAGTTCTTCCGGTGCATCTCCGCTAAGCGTGAGTCCTGCGGACAGCAACGCGCGCGCGCCGTGGCCGGCAAGGGACCGAACGAGCATCGGCTCGACGACCGGCCGGCCGAGGACTTCCAGCGAATGATTGAGCGCAGCGATGAGATCGGGGGCCGTGTCGACAAGCGTCCCGTCGAGGTCAAATACCACTGTGTCGATTTTCGCGCCCCGCATCGCCATTCTGATGCCCGGCCCGGGACCGCAACACAAGGGCCAATTATGCGATCCGCCTTCCGTTCCGGCCATTCTGGCGCATCTAATGGATCTTGCGGCGTGACCATCGTGGTTCGGTCGCCGTCGCTGCATTTCCGACGGATTGCGCCGCTGCTAAAATTGGTTACAATCTGGTATTAGGTCAATCCGGGACGTGCGAAAGCAGTCGAATGGACCGACGGAACGGAGGATTCTGCATGCCGTCTGAAAAAACGTATCGAATCCATATTAACAATCACCCTCACGAGATCGGCCCCGCACCCCTACCCGCCGCGCAGGTCGCCAGGATGGCCGGGGTCCCGCTGGATAACGTCGTCATCGAACTCGAGACGCCAGCCGGACTGAAAGAAGTCGCCCTCGAAGAGACATTGGCCGCAGCTGATGGACTGAGTTTTCTTGTGACGCGCCAATTCATCATGGGCGGCGCCGCATGATACATGCGAACGGACGCGCGCTGCTCCGCCTAGCGCAACCCGAACTCGCAAGGTTGATCGCGACCGTTCTCGATGCACCCGACCCCTTGGAAGGCGGCGCATTCGCCTTGTTCGGTATGCGCGATACCGCGGCGTCCACTGTTTTCACCCTCGCCGAATTAATCGCTCCAGAGGTCGGCGAGATCGGCTGGGGGGACGGCAATGTTCGGATCAATCATCCCTACTTGCGGCGAGTCGCGAAGCTGGCGCAATCCGGACAACTCGCGGTCGGATTCATCCATTCCCATCCGCGAGGTCTGCCGCCTCGGCCGAGCAAGGTCGATGAAGAGATGGACGCCTACTTGGCGGACTATCTGGGGAGTCTTCTTACTGGTCGCCCCTTCGTCAGCTTGATCCTTTCGTACGACGGAAGCGATATTGCTGTTGGCGGTAGGGCTCTAATCGATGGAGAATGGCGCGCGATAGATCGCGTTGCGGCCGAGCGGATGCCCCAAGTCGTCGCATGGCCGGGCGGCGAGCGGCCAGCCCCACCACCGCAGCCACCGGAAAGCGTGGCGCGGATGACGAGTGCGTTCGGACTGGAAGCTTATCAGCGCCTCGCCCGTGCTACCGTCGCACTCATCGGCGCTGGCGGCACAGGCTCTGCGGCGATACCAATTCTGGCCCGCGCCGGCGTCGGCCGTCTGATTGTCATAGATGGCGATCATGTCACCATTTCTAATCTTGAACGCTTGCACGGCAGCCGTCCCTCCGACGTTGAGGCGGCCACCCCGAAAGCCCTTGTCGCCAAACGCTCAGTTGCTGAATTCGCACCGCATTGTGAGGTCCGTGCCGTGGTCGGCCGCCTCCCTCAGCGCGAGATCGTCGACCTGGTCGTTGAGGCTGACCTTCTGATGGGCTGCACTGATCAACATTCGAGCCGAATGGCCGTTGCGGACATCGCTTCCCGCTATCTTGTACCGGCGATTGACTGCGGCGGGCTGATCGAGGGAGCCGACGGCGTCGTAACTGGCCAACTGGTGCAGATTGTCCGCTTCTTGGCCGCGGACCCTTGTCCGGTTTGCCGAGGGATGATTTCCCCGCTGCGCGTCGAGCAGGAATTGCTTCCAACTGGCGCGCGTCTCGACGCCGCGACTCAGGTTGCAAAGGCGGCCGCGGCGGGCGTGCGGCACGACCCAATCCTGTCAGCAATTCCCCAGATCGACACTGTCGGCTACATCACGACGACCGCCGGAACTCTCGCCGCCGGATTTGCAATCGGATGGCTGACGGGCCGTTTCGACCCTAAGTTTCAGCGGCTGCAGCTCGACCTAGTCAGCCGCAATCTCGGCGCGGTGGACCGGCCGCAGACGGCAAATCCCGACTGCTATTGCACCCTGTCATATGGCCATGCGGATCAGAGCGATACGGCGGCGCCCATCTCTGCGCCCGCACATTGGCCGCCAGTCCGCTTCCTGTAGATTTCCCGAAGCGCCCCCAATGATCGGCGCTGGGCGCCGTTTTCGATATGGCTTTCTCCCACCGCCGGATCGACCTCCAGCACGATAGTTCCCGTACGGCCAAAGCGGTCCGGGAGCCTCTCGAAGGGCAGCGAGCCCGAACCGACCTCGAGCCCCTCGCTGACTATCGATCGCGTCAACACCGCTTCGTCGAGCGCATCCTTTGCGATCTGGTCGCGGTCGAGCAGGATCGCGTCCGAAGCATGCAGATATGGCATGTCACTGTCCACGAAATCGAAGGGGTGGAGCCACTCGACCTCCTGAAGGTCTTCCTCGCTGATCCACGCGAACCTAGGGTCATCCCGAAGCGAGGAATAGGCCACCCTCTTTCGGTTGAATAGGTTCGAAGACAGCGCGGCGTGCGCGACGTCGACGAACGGTTCCACATTGTCGAGACCCTCCTGCCGCACGAAGTCGCGGAAGCGAGCGATCTCCCAAGGGAAAAAATGGTCCAGGGGACCAGAGAGATAGTTCCTGCCATCGCGCGGCAGCAATGAATAGTGGCCGACATTCTCGACAAGTAGACGCTTGCCGCTTGCAGCGTCGGCCAGATCCCTGATGACCTCGTTGAAGGCTATTTCGGCGGAGGCCTTGTCGACGGCTCGCGGCGCGCCCTCGCCGAATACCAGCCCCCAATAGCGATGGAGGACGATCGCATCCGCACCAACCCGGTCGGCGAACTCGATGCTCCGTAGGCACTGGTCGGCGTCGAAGTCCCGCGAGGTCACCACGGCGACGGATTGCAGCGGGACGTGGACAACGAGTCCATTCACCGAATGGTCTGCTTTGAACCGCTCCACATTCGCGATCGCGGTCTTGAAGCTGTCACGCGAGTCGATGTCGCGCGCGCCGAACGTATGCAGCTCGAGATTCACGGGCAATCCAAGCTCGGTCATGGCTCGACCGCGAGCGCCGAGCTGCTCTTTGTCGATGGCCGCGGCTTTCAGGGAAAAATCGACCATTTGAAAATCCTTCCGCTACCCGCAAGCACCCGGATGAGAAGCCCTTGTCGCGGGATTCGCGAGCGTCAGCTGCAGTTGCGCCGCTTGACTCGAAAGAACAATACCACTTATAGACCGGGTAACAAGTTGTATCAAATGTGGTAACTAACCTGGGGTTAGCCTAGCATTGTGACGCGACGCGCACAAATCGGCGGAGGACATGGATGCCCATGACTTGTCGAGACCGCGAAAGCGGTACAAACAAAGGGTCCGCTTCGGAATTTATTTCCAGCGCGCCTTCGCCGTTTTGCGAGATCGTCGCCGCACACGCCGCCGAAGGCGATGCACTGTGCCGCATCAGTCCGGTCATTCTCGATGCGATGCGGAGCGAGGGCTTGTTTCGCACCCTGCAGCCGCGGCGCTTTGGCGGCGGCGAAGCTGACATCGCAGCATTTTTCGACAAGCAAATCGAGATCTCGGCGACCGACATGTCAACCGGCTGGCTCGCCGGCGTGATGGGCGTCCTCGCTTTCCATCTCGCGCTCTTCCCAGCAAAGGCGCAAACGGATGTCTGGGATGCGAACCCGGGCGCCCTCATGGCGTGCAGCTACATGCAGACCGGAAAAGCAATATTGACCAGCGACGGTTACGAGCTGAGCGGCAGATGGCGATTCGCGAGCGGCGCCGACTATGCAGACTGGTTCCTGCTCGGCGCCCGCCTTGAGCGGGCGGGCGAGATTGAGCCCGTCATCTTCCTCGTGCCGCGGCACGATGTCGAGATCCTGCAGACATGGCGCGCGACCGGATTGCGCGGAACCGGTAGTCAGGACTTGTCAATCGAACGCTGCTTCGTCCCAACCCATCGCATCCACGGCATAAGAGAGCGCTTCCTTGGAATGAGCCCCGGGCTCGAGGTCAATCGAGCGCCGCTCTATCGCATCCCTCTTCCGCAACTGCTTTTCCGCGTGGTGTCGGTCCCGGCGATCGGAGCGCTACGCAGCGGCCTCGCGGCTCTTATCGACCATAATTCGCTACGCACGGACATTACCGGGCAACGCGTCGCCGGGAATCCTGAAGTGCGCCTAACGGTCGGCGAAGTCGCAACGGACATCGAAGAAATGCTGGGCATATTGCGTGACGGCATCCGCCAACTGTCGGCGGCCGCGTCGGAGGGCCGAAACCTCCCGCTCCAAACCCGCATGATATTGCGGCTGCAGGCGTCGCGCACCGCCGAACGCTGCTGTCGACTCATGCACCGGATTTTTGTCGCGGCGGGTGCGAGCGGTCTGACCTCCGATGCGCCGTTCGGCCGCCTGCTTGCCGACATCCAAGCGTCTCGGCAGCACGCCGCCAATCAGTTCCAGCCGTTCGGGCAGTCGCTCGGAGCGAGCCTGCTGGGCATGGAAGCGGAGGACAGTCTACTATGAGTGGCGATATCGCACACCCGTCGCCCCTTCCGTTTAGCGTCGCTTTCGATCCGCGAGACGAGGATGAGGTGATCCGTCGCTGGCGCGGCTTGTTGCGTGGAAATCACTGGAGCCATGGCGCCGAACTTGAAGAGTTCGAGGCGACCTGGAAAGCGTGGAACGAACTGCCAGCGATTGGGTTCGACAACTGGGCCGGCGCCGCGGCCGCCATTCTCGATTTCTTCCAGGTGGCCGGCAAGACCGTCCTGTGTCCTTCCAACACATTTCTTGCGACCCCGCGATCGGCGCTGCGTGCCGGGGCAAGTGTCGAATTCTACGACTGCAATCGCGAAGACTTGTGCGGTTCGTACACGGACTTCGTCGAGAAGGCTGAGCGGCATAAGCCGGCGCTCGCTTACATCGTACACATCGGCGGGCACATCGCATTCGATATTCACCGTATCGCCGAATATTGCCGGGCCAATCAAATCGCGCTCATCGAGGATTGCGCCCATGCGGTCGGAGCCGAGTGGAACGGCGTGAAGCCGGGCGCATTCGGGGATGCCGGCATCTTCTCGCTCTATGCGACGAAGACCATCTCGACCGGAGAAGGCGGCGTCGCGGTCACAGCCAATCCCGATCTCGAGCGGCACGTGCGATCCTTCCGCGATTACGGGCGCGGTTCGCGATATAAAATTCAAGGAATGAACCACAGGCTCGATGAATTTCGGGCCGCACTCGGTGTCGTGCAGATGCGCAGGATGCCCGAAATCGTCAGCTGGAAACAACGATACGCGCGCGAGGTCCTGGACTTGCGCTATCCAAATCGCGTGCAGATGCCCAATGGTATGGAAAGCGGATACTATAAGTATATCGTATTTGACGAGATACCACAGACAACGGGTCGGGTATATGAGTTGCCATGCCATGAAATATTTGATTCTTCGATCAGTCTTCCTAACACTGAATGGGCTACTAATAATCATTGGTGCGTTCCAATATACTATCCGAAATAGTTTATATTCATCAAAATATTTCAAAGTCCCTAGTTAGAAAACGCCAATGCATATTATATAAATAACGAGGAGAAATGCCATGCGTGACGTTCTGGATATCAGAAGTACGACGAACATGGTGCATCCGATCTGGCTTTGGATCGATCCAACCAGCCGGTGCAACCTCGCCTGCCGCCTTTGCTATACAAAGTTCAGTCATGGCAAACTCGATCTCGAGCCGTCGCAACTCGAGGAGACGCTTGGGCGGCTCGCCGCGTCAGATACGCTTGAGGTCAAGGGAATCCATCTCAACTGGCGCGGCGAGCCCTTGATGAATCCGCGTTTCAACGAGCTCCTCGCGATAACCCGTCGGCTGCTTCCTGACGCGCCACTCCAGTGGCACACCAACGGCACGATGCTCACTGCCAAGCGCGTGAAGGAGATTCTGGCGGTCCCTTACACGCACAAAATTTTCGTCTCGCTTGATGGTGGCAATGCCCGCTCGCACGATCTGAACCGGGGGCAAGGCAATTTCCACAAGACAATGGGCGGGCTCCGACGGTTGCTCGACATGCGCGGCGACGATCGCCGTTTTGCGACCATCGGCGTGTATCAGATCGATCTCAACCAAACCGAGGAAGCCTATGACCCCGAGTTTGTCGAACTGCTCGGCCGCGTCGACGACTATGTGAAGGTTACCCCCCTCCTTCCGGGCGGGGCGCACAGCAATGTGACTGAAATCGGCGACCTCGAAAGCGACAAGACCCTCTACGACCGGATGTTGCAGGACATCAACCCGAACCTACCCGTCCCCGGAGGGTCCTGTTTCTGGGCCGGCCATACCCTTTGCCTGGCACCCGACGGCAAGGTCTCGGTTTGTGTCATCAGTCACGGCAGGGCGGGCGTCGTCGGCAATCTCTTCGACGAGACGCCCGAGGCCGTGGTCGACCGCGCGGTGGCATTTCGCCGCATGCTCGAATCCGCGGGGCGCGCATGCGTTGGCCATTGCTCGACCTGTCGCAAGCCGGAAGGCGACGTGCTTCCGAAGCACAAACAGCGCGGACAATCGAAGCTGACGGAAATCGCCTGAGGAGTTGATCGTATGAACAGAAGCGACTGGGCAGTCGGATTGATGACCGGGACGATCATTGACGGCTTCATCGACATTGCGGCGGTTCGAACCGACGGGCGCGACATTGCGGAATTTGGCCCCTGGTCGCTCTCTCCTTATCCCGACTCTCTGCAGGAGTTGATAGCGAAGGCATTCGATGCTGCTCTCGCATGGCGCTTCGACGGAGCCGAACCCGGGATATTCGCAGAGGCGGAAGAGGCGCTGACACTGGCGCAAGCCGATGCTGTGGTGCGTTTTCTCGATGAGCACGGCATCGCGCGGAACTCCGTGCGGGTGATCGGCTTCCACGGCCAGACGGTGCTGCACCAGGCGCCAGACAACGGCCGGAAGGGAAATACCCGCCAACTTGGGAATGGCCGATTGATGGCCGATCGCACCGGCATCGATGTCGTCTATGATTTCAGGACCGACGACATTCGCTCTGGAGGACATGGCGCGCCCATATCTGTTTCCTATCATCACGCGCTCCTGAAGCACTTGGGGGCGGGCTCGGACACGGCCATCATCAACCTCGGCGGCGTCGCCAATCTCAGCTGGGCCGGGACGGACGGCGAGGTCATCGGTTTCGACACTGGACCTGGCGTGGGGCCGATCAACGACTGGATCACCGCGCATGGCGCCGGCGAAATGGATCTGGAAGGCCGGGTTGCCGCTAGAGGCAGTGCGGATGAGGAACGGCTCCAGACGCTGCTGGCTCATCCCTTCCTTTCTGCAACTTGGCCCAAGTCGCTCGACCGGTTCGATTTCACCGGAGCGCTCGCCGACGGGCTCTCACTCGCCGACGGCGCTATGACTCTGACCGCTTTCACCGCCGGAACCGTGGGCAAGGCGCTAGACATGCTACCGGTGCGGCCCGATCGTTTGATCGTCTGCGGTGGCGGTCGGAAAAATCCGACATTGATGGCGGAGCTCGCCAGGCGCGCTGACGTCCAGGCCCTCGCCGCCGAGGCGGTCGGCTTACGCGGTGATGCGATCGAGGCCGAATGTTTTGCCTTTCTGGCGATGCGCAAGATTCACGATCTTCCGATCAGTTTTCCAGAAACGACGGGGGTGCCGAACCCAATGCCCGGCGGCCGCGTCGCCGCAGCCGAGCGCGTGTCGTGACCGAAGCCAGCGAGGACACGGCCTGCAATCCGATCGAGGCCGCCGCACGGGCGCTGACGTGCGAGTTTGCAGCGGCCGGCGACGTGTCGGGGCAAATCGCGCGCCTTATCGATATGGGGCGCGCGTTCGATGGCTTACCAGACGGCGACAAGAACGCGGTCACCCGCATTCACGGCTGTCAATCGCAGCTCTGGCTCAAGGCCCAACTCAACGGCCAGATCATGACGTTTCGCGCCGATTCCGACTCGCTGGTGATGCGCGGACTGCTTGCCGTCATCCTCCAGATTTACGAGGGGAAGCGCCCGGACCAGATCGTCCGGCACGACTCCGGGGCCGTCGATACTCTGATCCTCACACTCGCGCCCAGCCGTGCTTCGGGCCTTCGTTCGTTGAAGCAGCGGATTCGCGAATCGGCGGAGGCAGCGCTTTGAATGCGCAGCGAGAGATTGGCGAATATTATTCGCGGCAGACCGTCCTGCCGGAGATCGGGCTGCTCGGACAGCAAGTGCTCGCCCGATCGAAGGTCCTCGTCATCGGCGCCGGCGGATTGGGGTCTCCCCTCCTCATGTACCTCGCCGGCGCCGGGATAGGGACGCTGGGTATCGTGGATTTCGACGTGGTCGAACCCTCGAACCTGCACAGGCAGATCCTCCATGGCATCGACCGGCTCGATACGCTGAAGACTGCCAGCGCGATCCGGACTCTGACAAATATCAATCCGCACATCGAACTGATCCGGCACGATGAGCCGATCGGCGCAACGAATGCCGACCGTCTTGTTTCGCAATATGATCTGGTCGCCGACGGCAGCGACAATTTCGATACACGCGACGCGGTCCACGCCGCTTGCCGGCGGAGCGGCAAGACGCTCGTCAGCGCGGCAATCCAGCTGACCAGCGGAATATTGACGACCTTCAAATCGCACGAGCCGGGCGAAAACCCATGCTTCCGCTGCCTTTATCCCGACCGGCCGAACGCGGAGGTTACACCAAGCTGCTCCCTGATCGGCGTTCTCGGCCCCGCGGTGGGTGCTATGGGCTCGCTCCAGGCAATCGAGGTGATCAAGGAATTGCTCGAAATCGCGCCCAGTCTGTCGGGCACCTTGGCGATGTACGATGCCTTCGCCTGTGAGATCGAAAAAATCGAACTCCCGCGGCGAACCGGATGTCCCATCTGCGGAGAAGAAGCTTATCCCCCGGTTACCGGGGGGAACAGTCCAACAGTATCGGCCGGCTGAATCGGATGATCGCGCTCAACATAACGCCGGTTCACTGTGAAACGCAGGCTTCCTTCTGCGTTGGCGACCGCAGCGAGATCCGGATGGCGATCAGAAAGAATATCAATGAGCATGGAAATATTTCTACAACCATTTGGCAACTCAATATCCTCCGAAGACAATCCCGTCTTGGATCTAAGCCATGAAAAATAGGTGATTCTCATGTCTGGAACCCTCTGTTACGCCACAATATATCCGAACAATATGCACTTTATCATATTTTTTAAAGGATTCCATCCAATTTTTACTAAAATATTCCGATTGGAGGCGATTAAATGGCCGGTGCTTTAAGCGGACTTAAGGTTATCGATATGTCCCGCTACATCGCGGGGCCTTTTTGCGGACAACTGCTGGGGGATCTTGGCGCGGATGTGGTGAAGGTCGAGCGCATCGATGGCGGCGAGGAAGGACGGCGTGTCGGCGAGGCGATCGCGGGAGACACTTTTTTCTTTCTGTCTGCCAACCGAAACAAGCGTGGCTTCGCCGTCGATTTTCGCGACCCCGAATGTCAAGCCTTGCTTGCCGATCTCGCGGCGCAAGCCGATATCCTGGTCGAGAATTTTCGCCCGGGGACGCTGGAATCAATGGGCATGGACTGGGAAAGCCTGCATGCCCGCAATCCTCGTCTCATTCTGGTCCGGATCACCGGTTTCGGACAGGACGGACCGTTGGCGCAGCATCCATGTTTCGACGGGGCAGCGCAGGCGATCAGCGGGTTGATGTCGATGACGGGTCAACACGACGGACCGCCGACGATGTCCGGCGTGTTCGTCTGCGACTATACGACGGCACTCTACGCGACGATCGCGGCCTTGGCCGCGGTCCGCGCGCGCGACGAGACCGGTGTCGGGCAGGTGGTCGAGGCAACGCTCATGGATAGCGGCCTGGCGCTGATGACTACCGCCATTCCCGAATATCTCGTGAACGGCGAGTTGCCTCCGCGGCTCGGTAATCGCGACCGCTATCTCGCGCCCTCCCACTGTTTTCGCGGTCGTGACGGCGGCTGGGTCTATGTAGTCGCGGGCAATGATCAGCATTTTCACCGCTTCGCGGCCGCGATGGACCAACCCAACATCGCGCAAGACCCGCGCTATGCGACGTTCGTTGCCCGAAACACCAACGTGGACACGCTGGAAATCCTGATCAACGATTGGGCCGCACAGCATGATAGCGCGGATATCCTCGCCAAGCTGCACGCGGCGGACGTGCCTTGCGAGAAAGTCGCGACGATCGCCGATGTCGTCACCAATCCGCAAGTTCTTCACCGCCGACAGATCGTCGATGTGCCGCATCCAATCGCGGGATCAGTGCCCTTTCAGGCGCCCGCATTCAAAATGTGGGGCACGCCGACCGAAATCAGCCGCGGTGCGCCAGGGCTCGGCGAACATAGCGGAGACGTGCTGAAGGAATGGCTCGGCTATTCCGACGCGGACATCGACCGGCTCGAGGAGCATGGGCGGATCTGAGGGAGGTTTCAGTATGCTGCACCCCGAGCCCGCCCAAAAGGCCTGGAATCCCGATGCGATCAGGAGTGACTTCCCATTAATCGCGGGTTTGTCGGGGTATGGAAGGATCACATATCTCGATAATGCGGCGTCGGCACAGAAGCCACGCAGCGTGATGGACAGTATGACCGACGGTGCATTCACCCGTTATGCCAATGTCCATCGTGGAGCCCACCGGCTTAGCGGCCTCGCGACGGCGAGCTACGAAGGCGCGCGCGCCCGGCTGCAGGCCTTTTTGAACGCTCCGGGTGCAGAGCAGGTCATTTTTACGAAATCGGCAACCGAGGCGATCAATCTCGTGGCATCAGCCTTTGCCGCGATCGTTGCACCGGGGGATGAGATTATTGTCTCCTCACTCGATCATCACGCCAATCTGGTGCCGTGGCATATGCTTCGGGAACGGCGTGGCATCGTCTTGCGCTGGGTCGATCCTGACGCATTCGGCAATCTCGATCCCGCCGCTTTCGCTGACGCCATCACGCATCGCACGCGCCTTGTGGCGGTCACGCACATGTCGAATGTTTTCGGGGTATTGACGCCACTCGAGGCAATTGTTCGGCTTGCCCATGAAAGGGGCGTTCCTGTGCTCGCAGATGGAACCCAAGCCGTAGTACACCACGCAATCGACGTCTCGGCTCTCGACGTCGATTTCTATGCTCTCACCGGCCACAAACTTTATGGGCCGACGGGCATTGGGGCTCTCTATGCCAAGCCAGGCTGGCTCGAGCGCATGTCGCCAATGCTCGGCGGCGGCGAGATGGTCGCAACAGTAGGTCGCAATCACGTCGAATATGCGCCCGCGCCGCACAAGTTCGAAGCCGGAACGCCCCCAATTCTCGAAGCGATCGGACTTGTCGCTGCGCTCGACTATATCGAGAGTGTGGGACGTTCGAGTATCGCGGCCCACGAGGCCGCGCTTGGTCGCCACGCGCGGGCCCGATTCGCGGCTATTCCGGGCATCACCGTCTTTGGCGATACCGAAAAGCCCGGTCCGATCCTGACGTTTGCCTCTGCCAGCGCCCATGCCAACGATATAGCGGCAATCCTGGACGGCAAGGGCATCTGCGTCCGTGCCGGAGCGCACTGCACTCAACCGCTTCATCAAATGCTGGGCTTCAGTTCGACATGCCGCGCGTCGTTCGCCATGTACAGTACGCTGGCTGAAGTCGACGCTCTGGCCGATGCGGTCGACGAGGCGTTGACAATTCTAAAGTGAGATCAGCCGACTGCGGCGCACGCACTACTCGCCGCCAATCCAGGTCCGAACGACCTCAATGTCTTCGGAGAGGTGCACGATATCCGCGCGAGCGTGCGGCGCCAGACACCCATAGGTGCCAGCCAGCCCCAGTAAAGCCGCCGGCGTTGCGCTCGCCATCTTGCAGGCGTCCGCAAGTTCGACGCGCATGCTCGAAACAGCGTTCCGAACGGCCCGAGCCATGTCGAGGTCCGAGCCCGCCAAGGTTCCATCTCTCGAACGCAATGCGCCCCGATCGCGAAAAATCTCGGTCTCGCCAAGCAAAAATGTATCGATATCCGTGCCGACCGTCGGCATGGCATCTGTTACGAGCATCAATTCGTCGGGACCCTTTGCGCGGAAAGCGGCCCGCATTGCAGTCGGGTGAACATGGTGCCCATCGGCGATCACGCCACAGATCAACGAAGACGCCAATCCAGCCCCTGCGGCACCCGGCGTGCGGCTAGCTAACGGTGGCATAGCGTTGAACAAATGCGTGATAGCCTGTAGCCCTTCGCTGATCGCGCGGTCCATATCCTCACTTGTCGCCAGCGTGTGCCCGGCAGAGACAATGACGCCCCGAGCCGTCAATTCGGCGATGAGATCGGGCGCGACCGTTTCGGGCGCGAGGGTCACGAGCGTCTTCCCCAAACCGAGCGAGGAAAGCAGATTCACGGCCCGCTCGTCCATTTTGCGGATTTTCGAGGCGTCGTGGATGCCCTTCTTTTCGACATTCAGAAAGGGGCCTTCGATATGGATTCCCAAAATGCCGGGAATACCGATCGCGATCGCGCCGCGCACCGCGGCTATCCCGCGCTCGATCACGTCGAAATCATCGCTGATGAGGGTCGGAAGCATTGCGGTGGTCCCGAATTCCCGGTGCGCCTCCGCGATCGCCCTTATCCCGTCGATCGTCGGGGATTCGTTAAACAGCACGGCGCCCCCGCCGTTCACTTGCGTATCGATAAAGCCTGGAACGAGCATGCCGCCGCCCAATCGAACCGGATCAAACCCAGTCGGGACGCGACTATCGGATACGACATCGACGATCGTCGGTCGGTCGATCAGCAATGCGTGATCTGTTCGCCATCCGCTTTGCGTGAGAATTCTCGCGCCGATCAGAGCCTTTCTTGTCATATCGTTTCGGTTACTTTCTTGAGCAACGGCGGCGTATCGGGATCAAATCCCCGTTCAATCGCGAGTGCATTGGCAAAGCGGTAAAAAGACTGGATCATCGCGATCGGCGCTGTCACCGGATGCATATCTGCGACGACGGGCAACTCGATGGCACCCTTTCCAACCGCTCCGGCTCCCGCCACGATCGCTCCCTTTTCGACGAACAAGCCAAGCAAGGCGTCCATCCCTGCCCGGGCCTCGTCGAGCGGCGGAAAGACCAGAATAGGGAAGTTACGATCGACAACCGCCATCGGGCCGTGCGCTACCTCCGCCGTGCTGAAAGCTTCCGCGTGAATTCCGCATGTCTCCTTAAACTTCAACGCCGCCTCGAGCCCGATCCCGAATGAAGGGCCGCGCCCCAGGACGAAAAGGCTGCGTGCCTGCGTGAAGGGCGCCAGAGCCTCGTCCCATGACGCGGCCCAAGCGTGGCTCAATTGATCGGGCAGCGCAGAAATGACGGGTTCAAATGCTTGTCGGTCGATGCATTCGGACATGATTTGGGCGAAGGCTGCAAGCGTCGCGATGAAGCTTTTGGTTGCTGCGACGCTTCGCTCCGGTCCAGCGCGGAGCGGCATGACGATGTCAGCGAGACGTACAAGAGGTGAGTTTTCGTCATTGACGATCGCGATGACGATCGCCCCAGCCTCTCTCGCCACCTCGGCGGACGCCAGCAGATCGGGGCTCTTCCCCGACTGCGACACGACAATAAACGGTTGCTCCGCCATATGCTCCATAGGTACGCGATATACCGAACCCATCGACGGTGGGTGCGACGATACCGTCTTGCGAAGACGCGTCTCGAAGAGGAATTTTCCATAAGCGGCAGCGTGATCCGAACTGCCGCGGGCGCAGGTGAAAATCGTGTGCGTTGCGGGGCGCATTAGCAGCTTCGCAAGTTCTTTCGCCAACACGGCATTTTCCGACAATTGCTTGGCGACGATCTGGCCTGCCTCGCTGGCCTCGGCAAACATCAGGGTGGAGCTGGGGTGCGCGGCTGGCTGCATGTTAATACCTGTATAATACCAGTTTACCTCCATCCGCAAGCCAGATATATTCGCGGGCATGACACATCTGCGCGACATGCTTTCGAATTTCCTCGGCGACCGGCTAATCACCGCTGAAACCGCTCGCATCGCCTATACACAAAGCGAAGGGCACCATCCGGGTGAGTTACCGGCACTGGTGGCCCAGCCGGTTTCGATCGAGGAGGTTTGCCAGCTCGTCCGAGCTGCCTCGGCGCAGGGCGTCCCGGTTGTGGGCTATGGCGCCGGCACGTCTCTCGAGGGGAACGCCGCTGCCCTCACATCAGATACGCTCGTCATAGACTTTTCGCGCATGAACGAGATCGTAGAGATTGCGTCGGAAGATTTCCTCGCCGTGGTCCAGCCGGGTGTCACGCGAGAGCAGCTCAACGAACAGCTACGCGCCACAGGCCTCTTTTTCCCGGTCGATCCCGGGGCCAACGCAACGATCGGCGGGATGATCGCGACCCGCGCGTCCGGAACGACGACCGTGCGTTATGGCAACATGCGTGACAACCTGCTGGCCCTCAAGGTCGTTTCGGCAACCGGCGAGCTGATCCGGACGGGTACACGGGCCCGCAAATCGGCGGCTGGCTATGACCTTACGCATCTCTTCGCGGGATCCGAAGGCACGCTGGGCCTGATCGTGGAGGCGACCCTGCGCCTTCACGGGCAACCCGAACAGATCGTTTCCGCAAGCTGGGATTTCGCCAACGTGAAGGGTGCGGTCGATACAGTGATCCAGACCATCCAGTCCGGGGTCGCCATCGCACGCATGGAGCTTCTCGACACGAGTGCCATGATGGCGTGCAACCGTCAGAGCCATCTCGGCCTTCCCGAATGTCCGACCCTCTTTCTGGAATTCCACGGCTCCGGTCCCGCCATTGCCGAGCAATTGGAAATCGTTCGCATGCTCGGAGACGCCAACGGCGGCGGGACGCTGAGATCCGCGACAGCGTCGGAAGAGCGAAACGCGCTGTGGAAAGCGCGGCATCATCTACTTTGGGCATCGCGGTCGATGATTCCCGAGGCGCAGGCCTGGATCACCGACATCTGCGTTCCCATTTCTCGATTGGCCGAAGCCATTTCGCGCGCGCAAACGATGATCGAGGAATCGGGACTTTTCGCTCCGATTTTGGGTCATGTCGGCGACGGGAATTTCCACGTGTTCTTCATTCTCCATCCCGACGACAAGCTCTCGTGGCAAAAGGCGTCAGTCATCAACGACGCCATGGTAGACCACGCGCTCTCGGTTGGTGGGACCTGCACAGGTGAACATGGGATCGGCTTGGGCAAGCGCGACGCATTGCTGCGAGAGAATGGCGCAGCCGCCGTCGAGGTCATGCGGCAACTCAAGCAGGCACTCGATCCGCAGGGCGTCTTCAATCCCGGCAAGATATTTGCGGCATAATTCCGGCCGCCCCAACCGGGCTGGGAGTGGATCGGCGGCATCCGCTGGGTCGCAACGGCCAGGCCGGCATCATGCGGACTGTGCTAAACCCGCAGCAAAAGACCGCGGCGCTGAAGCGGTACCAGAAACAACCTGCAAATTGTTACCGCAAGAACCGCAAATAGCACCGACGACCACATGGCCGACAGACCGGCCTCCTGAAGCCCCGCGAGCAGGTGGTCCCGAATCCGCTCCTCGCCACCCGGCGGAAGGCGCAGCAGGGCGATCAGGAGCATATGGATCACATAGATGGTCAGCGCTGCCTGGCCGACCGCGATGAACTGGTTTGCCCAATTATACGGTTGCAGCAGGGGCCATGCGGCGTGGGCCACAGCATAGGCCAGCGCGCCGATCCCCGATGTCACAAGCACGAAGCTCGCAGTCCACAAATTTTTGTTGATCGGGACGATGGTCGCCGCCAACAGCCCGGCCAGTACGAGAATGGCGCCGGCGAACGCGAGGCGCCGGATGTGCCTTGGTGCACCGGCCCAACGCGCGAGCGCGATGCCGAAGAAACCGCTCGCCATCGAGGGCAACGTGGACAATACACCCTCGGGATCCCAACTGCCGCGCAATATCAGTCCCGGGAGGAATTGCCGATCCAGCAATCCGCTAATTCCCGTACCGGGAGCGAGGCTGGCAACATTGCTTCCCGCACCTGTAGCCAGCAGCACGAAAGTATGCGTCGCGATGACTGCCAACGCGAGCCCGAGCGGAATGAGCGCACCGCGCCCAATGGAGATGATTGCGGCGCAGGCGAGGTACACGATGGCGATGCGCTGCAACACGCCTGTCCATCGCAACTGCCCCCAGTCAAGTTCGGGGCGCAGGCACCAGTTGAGCGCGACGCCGATCGCAAAGAGCATCGCGCCGCGCCGGACAACCGCGACCCATGCCATCGGCCGCCGACGTCCATCAAGAGCCAGCGATGTGGAAATGCCGACAATGAGCAGGAAAATCGGAAAGACGATATCAGCAAGCGTCAGGCCGTGCCAAGCGGCATGTCGGAGGATCGCGGGCCCCGCGGCCGTCTGAAAGTTGACAAGCAACATCAGCATCACATCTGCTCCCCGCAGGAAATCGAGCGGCAGGTCGCGGATGCGCGCCGATTGAGTCACGGCGCCCGTCGGTCAGAGCCGACGCATGGTGTCAGGCAGCTCCGTGACATCGGGCCATTTCATTCCTACCCGAGCGCCGCGATTGCCTTGGCCAATATTCCGCCGTGATCTTTGAGAAGTTTGGCGGACTCATTTGGACTATTGCCCATGGCGATGAGGACCGCCCTAGAGATACTGTTTTCGCCCCGTTCCAGGGCATCCACGGCATCATCCTCGGAACATTTTGTAAGCATCTGCACGATTCCGGCCGCGCGTCGCTGCAACTTCGCGTTCGAGACGACCATGTCGACCATCTGGCCGCGATAGACCTTGCCGAGCCGCAACATGATCGTCGTCGAGATGATGTTGATGGCAGCTTTCTGGGCCGTGCCTGCCTTCATGCGCGTCGATCCGCTGATGATTTCGCTTCCGGTCCCGAGGAAGATGGCGTGCTGCGCAGCCTGAAGGACCGGAGTCGACGCATTGTTGGCTATCGCGATTGTCAGCGCCCCGCGGACGCGTGCATCCTCGATGGCACGCAATGTGAATGGAGTGTGCCCGCTTGCTGCCACAGCCACTACAACATCGGTCGCGTCGACAGCATGCTCGGCGATCTGCCTCGCGGCATCAACAACATCATCTTCGGCGCCTTCAGCGCTCTCGACGAGCGCCGGGAGTCCACCCGCGAGGAGATAAAGCAACCTCTCCTGTGGCCAGCCGAAGGTCGGCGTCAGTTCGACGCCGTCCTGAACTGCCACGCGGCCCGATGTTCCAGCGCCGACATAGATCAGGCGCCCTTGCGAAGATAAAAGCCTTTGCGCGGCCGCTTCGCACGCCGTGGCAATCGCCCCTGCCTGGCTGTTTAAGGCTTCGATGGCTTCGCGTTGGCCTTCGATCATAGCGGTTACGGCATCAACCGTTGGCCAGTCGTCTATTTCGGCGTAGCGTGGGTCGACCGCTTCAGTACCCGGCATCTATAACTTCCTTGTTCGCGTTGCCGATGAGGCAAACCAGCGTTGAAACTGTCACGCCAACGCACAAGTGCCATGGAAAGGCGATTTTCTTGAGTGCTTCGGGCAGGCCTAGTACATCGATCGTGAACGGTTGAAACAGCATGACGACGACGAAGCCCACCGCCAAGGCCGCGATGACCGACGCCGTCGACCCGCGCTTTGAAAACACCGCTGTGATGTAGACCCCCAGCAGTCCCGAATAGGCGAACGCCATCACTCCGAGGACAAATTCGAGCAGCGGAATGTCGCTGTACCGCTGCCAATAGAAGCAGACGATGGACATCAGGAAGAGGAGAATGCCCAGAATTACTGTCGCAAGACGCCCAGCAAGGATGAAGTGCCGTTCGTTGCGCGGTCCGTTGCGCTCGACGAAAGGGCGGTAGAAATCGTTGATCGCTACGGCGGCCATCGAGATCAGTCCGGAATTGATAGCGGCGGCGGCGATGACACCAACAGTTACGAACCCGCGCAAGCCCGGCGGGATTTCGCTCAGAATGAAGCTCATAAAGACGGTGATCTTTTCACCTTGGAACGTCGGTGCGATCTGTCCCGGGATGGTCGTCATCAGGTCGGGGCGTTCATAGAAGATGTAGAGCAGCGAGCCGATGAAGAGAAAAATTAGGATGACAGGGATCGATGCCAGCACAGACCAGTAGAGGGCGCGGCTGCCCTGTCTCGCCGAATCGCAAGCGAGCAAGCGTTGCGTCGTATCTTGGTCGAGACCCGAATTCGCCGCGTTAATCAGGACCATTCCCGTCACCGCTGCCAGAACCGAAAAGGGCGTGGCGAGATCGAGTGTCCAGTCAAGGACTTGCAACTTGCTCGCTCCGGAGGGAGGGTATGCAAGCGCAGTGTAGATAGCGGTGGCCGGCGCGGGAATCTTAGACAGTAGGAACAGGACGACGAAGATTGCCGCTCCGACGTAAAGCACGACCTGGACCAGATCGCTCCAGATCACAGAATTGAGGCCGCCCATGAAGGTGAAGGCAAGGCCGAAGACCAGCAAGACGAATGAAGCGACGATAATATGCTCGGGCGCAACGTCGAGGAATAGGATCATCGAAACGGCAATCGCGGCAAGATAGAGCCTAGCCCCACTGGCAAACACGCGCCCGACCAGATACATCGCCCCGGCCGCGCGCCGCGCGGTCGGGCTGAACCGGGCCTCGAGCAGTTCGTAGACGGTGGTGGCGCCCATCGCGTAAAAGCGCGGCATCAGGATGGCGGCGACGAGCCAAGCGCCGATCAGCGCGCCGATCACGCTGGTCAGATAGGTGTAATTTCCCCGGAAGCTATTGTCTGGAACGCCAAGGAAGGTGGCTGTCGATTGCACGGTGGACAGAACAGACACCGCTACAAGCCAGGTCGGCGCACGATGGCTCGCCAGAAAATAGTCGTCCGCATTTTCCATGTTGCGCCGCGTTGACGCATAGCCAGCGATGGCGAGGACCAAGACATATCCGATCAGGATCGACCAATCCAGCGACGTGAATTGTAGCGTGTGCATGTTGTCCCCCGGCGCCAATGGGCGCGATTATCAGACCTAGGTACCCGTCTGAGGAACCGCGCCCCGGGCAAGTCGTCCTGCTGGCATGGAGGCTAAGTGTCCATAAAGCCTCCAATCACGCCCTCACCGCCTCAGGGTCACAGAGAAGCCAAAGGTGGTTCCCAGTACGTCATAGGTGTCCGGGAATGTATTATAGGCTCCTGGATTGACCGGCAGCGGCGGCTTCTTATCAAAGAGATTGTCGATACCAAAGGCTAGGGTCAGCCCCTCCACGGGCGGACGAACTGCCAAGTTCAGGTCGAAATAATCATAAGCGGGAATCCGGCCGACGCTGCCCGCCGTCGAATCGCGAACCGATCCGATACGCCTCCATCCAAACTGGACCGTCAACGGTTTGCTATCCCAGGTAATCGTAGCACGCGACCGGAAGTCAGGCGCAACTAGCGTCACCAAGTCCGACGAACAGGCGGCTCCATAGGTCCCCTTGCAATTGACGGGCGTCAGAGCGGCGTTGCGCTGAATCGAATATTTGGTGACGATGCTCGCCGTATAACCGAGAGTGAGCCGACTCTCCGGCGGGCCGAAATCGAGATCGAACCCATAACGGAAATCGATGTCGATGCCCTGCTGCTTGATGAGCGCAAGATTTCGATCATCGACGAAGGCATTCAAGATGTAACCAGTGGTCGGATCCCGGGTCACCGCGGCGCACAGCGGATTGCCCGGTGTCGGGTCGGTGATGTAGCAGCTCGTGAGCGCGTCGACGGGCTGGATCTGGCCGACCGCATTCCGAATATCGATCTTGTACCAATCGACCGATAGGTTGAGACCGCGCAGGAAGGTTGGGGTGAAGACGCCGCCAAGGGTATATGTCTTGCCTCGTTCGGCTTCGATGTTTGCGTTGCCGCCAAAGAAATAGCCACCCTGCAGATTTGCGGGGTTGTTGGAATCATAGGGGCCCCGATACCCTTGCGCGGTACATTGCGCGATCGTCGCCGAATTGGTCGCACCCACGCACGGATCCCCGGCATAACGCGGGAAAAGACGGGCGACCGTCCGCAGGTTGGCGAAAGGTATCGAAAAGACCGGGTTGGCGAATTCGCCGATATTGGCGTCCCGGATGACGGTCTGACGCGTACCGCGTAGCCGCAGGTCGTCGGAGACAATCCAATTGATCCCAAGCTTGTTGGTATCGTAGCGCCTGTCGTCCCCGACCGATTTTTCATACCAGGATCGGCGATATGCACCTTCGACGGTAAGCTTCTGGACCAGCGGCAAATCCGACAGCAGCGGGACAACCAATTCGCCGAACAGTTCATTCACCTTGACGAAGGGCGGGACAAGTGGCGCCGATTCGGTGCCTTGGTTGAACGATGTTCCAAGGTCGGCACCGTAGACGAACCGGCCGGTTTCGCGTCGGAATTCATAGCCGGCGGTGAATCCGATCGGCCCGGCCCATCCAGCGAAGAAGTCGCTCGTATCACCTGAAACATATGCCGAGGCCACCTGCTGCGTTCGCTTGCGGTCGCCAAAGTTGAAATCGCGCAGCACGCTGGTGAAGTCGCCGCCCGGCCCGAAGATATCGGTCGTGTTGACGAGCCCGGCAAAGGCGGAACGCGTACCGTCGCCCTTGACGACGATCGATTCCTTGGACCGACCATATTGGTAATAGGCGTCCCAACCGATCGCCGGCGTGATGTCACCGCGCAGCCCGATCAGGCCCTGAATGGTTTCGCGATTGTTCTGCGCATAGGTCACGCCGAGTTCGCCGAGCGAGCGCCGGACGTTAACGGTAGCAAAACCGTTCACGAAGGTCAGTCGTGCCCGCGCCTGAGGGTCGAGGAACGGATTATTCTCGGCAATCTGGACGTTGATCCCGTTCGCTCCGGTAGTCGGAGGATTCTGCCCTGACCGGCTACCGCCGCGCGTCCGCAGGTCGGAATACATAACGCGACCATAGAGCTCGACATTATCGAGCACGTCATATTTCAGGAACGCGCTCGCATTGATGCGCCGCAACGGCTGGACGAGCAGGAAATCGGGCGTGTAGTCGGTCGATTGCGGCGTAAGCGTGAAATTGCCCGAGGCGTCGTAGGAAAAGGTCCGCCCGCTCGCGACGTCGGTGAAGTTGCCCCCGATCGGCAGCGTCGCAACGCCGCGGCGCGCGAAGTCGCGGTTCCCGGCAAGAAGCGAATCTCGCTCCGTATATTCGCCGTATACGACCAGATTTCCCCGACCACCCAGTGACAGACCGCCCATTACATGGCCGCCGAACTGCGAAGCACCGCCGGCCACCGCGCGATAATTGGCGTTCGCTTGCCACCCTTCGAATGAATCGTCGATGATGAAGTTCACGACCCCCGCCACGGCGTCAGCACCATACACCGCCGCCGCGCCGCCGGTGAGCACGTCTACGCGCTTGAGCAGGGGCGCCGGGATTGAGTTAACATCAACCGCGTTTCGGAAACTGAACGGAATGGCGCGAGTCCCGTTGATCAGAACGAGTGTGCGGTTCTGCCCGAGATTGCGCAAATCGAGGGTCTGCGCACCGAATGCGTCGCTACCAACCGATGTCGAGTTCACGCCGCCCGCGAGCTGCGGCATCTTGACCGAGAAATCCTCGATCGTGACCGCCCTTTGAAGCGATATCTGCTCACCCTCGACCGCGCTGATTGGGCTGGTGGAGGTCAGTCCGGGCGTACGGACGCGCGTTCCGGTGACGATGATATCCGACTCCGCGCGTGCCTCGCTCGTTGCGCTACCGGATTCTTGCGCAAACACGGCACTTGCTGACATGAGCGCAATCGATGAAGCTATCGCCGATCCGCACCGCAGGAATCCGCCTTTTATCTGGCCCATTTTGCTCACTCCCCTCTTCAAAGTTATCCCGACTATAACACAGTTATATACCATTTCAATACCAATAGGCAGATGCGCCCTCATTCCGCGTACCGCACAACGGCGGCGTGACCTCGTGGGCAGCAGCTAAAAGGGGGCGGCCATAGCCAGCCGAAATCATTTGCGCTGTTGATCCGATTCGCGATCGAGCATTCAAAACACCTCGAAATCCTCGACTGCAGAGCAGAGTTCGCGCGCGCGCCGACAGGCGGTTTCGTCATGCAATGGGCCTTGCGCCGGCAAGTGGAGCTTTTAAAAGCCGACGTGGAGTTAATACCAATCGTGTGCCGAGCAACCAGCCGACCGCTATGGCTAGGACTTTCGCAATGAAATCTGGATCAGACGCGCGGTGGCAATTAACGAGGACGGATCATTCACCTCTCGCTCCAGTCTTCGCTCGATATCGTCTAGCGCCAACTCATCGGCGATGCCTTGGCTTATATATTTGCCACGGACCTCCTTGAGGCCGAGCAGATAGAGCTGCTTGTACCGGGGCCTAGAAATCACCGGCTGCACGAAACGGATCTCGGCGGCGCTGTCGAGCGCAACCGCCTCGCTCGCCAAGTTCAGGCTCGACGAAAAATTCTGGCCAAGCGAATCGCCAAGCTTTCGGTAGAGATCCTCAACTTCCTCGATAATTCCAGTGCCCACTAATGTCCTTGCAGTGCCGATGTCGGGCTCCTCGAATATCAAGCGCGCTCCGGATCGCATGTTGGCGAAAATTCTGCCCAGCAGATCGATGCAATCGCGATTGTGACCAAAGACGAACCGGCCGTAGATCAGGTCGTACCCGGAAAGCTGCTCCAGATAATCCTTGAGATCCCCAACTCGATACTCGATGTTGGGAGAAGGATTTTCCCGTTTAGAAGTGTCGATCTGCGATGGCTCGCGGTCAATGCCGACTACGTGCGCCTGTGAGCCAAAGTGGCGCGCGAGACGGATCGTGGTGTGCCCTACACCGCAACCCACGTCTAGGATCCGTGACGGTGCGGGCAAGGAAACACCTGAAAGGATATGCGACGATGTGACCGCGTGAATCTCGTCAAGAACGGCCAACCTTTCGACAGCTGACTGCCCGACCTTCAAAGCATATTTGGACATATGGACTCCCCGTAACATCTGCTCATAAATCGTCCCGTTCTGGCCACCGATTGCAAAAGCTGGTGGATGTGATCAATATGTTCGGGATAAGCTGGGGCCTCCGACTGAACGGCGTGGGTGCCTTGCGGGCTTGCGGCTCCACCGTTATCATCTCTCGATTTCATGCGTGGAAGCACATCGTTACTATGTTTCCCGTTCGCCGATGTCCGATCTATGCGCGTTATAGCGTCCTTCAGGCCACAGGAAATGAAAATATATCCCGTCTCCCCTATCCAAAGATACTGCCTGCTCGTTTCTGGGCGAAAAAATTACGGTGCTGACATGAATGTCGGAGCCTGCCTCTACTTCCCTGTAGATCTGGATTCGAGTATCGTTATCAACCGTGTCTCGAAATGTCTGGCATTTCATCCAGCTCTGAACGCTAGGTTCGAAATTTCCCAAGACGAATGCATTTATCAGTCCATAGATGATACTGACAATTTCATTGAATACCTAGATTCCTCATATGAGGTAAAGAGCCTCATTGGGGATGAGAGCATCTTTCAGCACTATCGGGAGTGGTATGCTACGAGAGGCGTATCGCGAAATCATGCCGATCTGGTGAGCGGCGTCGTTTCCAGGAACAAGCATATCGAATATGCTCTATACGATGAGATACCCCGAAGAGTTTCGATTATTGGATCGCCGTTAGACGGGTATACTATCTGCCTGAGCTTCCATCATGCGATGTGCGACGCGACATCGGTTTCGATCCTGCACCAATATCTGAACGATTATATCTTGGGGGTGCCGTCGTGTAGCGGCATGCAGCTTGAATTTCTGGATCGATGTGTAAACGAAGATGAGCGATTGCCCTTGGTCCAATCGCGGCAATTGCAATATTGGGAGCGATTACTCTCCTCTTCGAAAGACGAATCCAATGCCTCCCTCATCGATAGGGAAGCGAGTCTTTGCCTTTCTAAAGTCATACATTCTTGCGATATCAGAAGCATGTTCGGATCGAGGAAGGTTACACAGTTTCCTCATCTTTGCGCACTTTATGAAGGGCTGGAAGCGGTAACCCGAATAAGCAGACGCAATATTATATCGACTATAGACAACAGGCGATCGGCGGAAGATTCCCGGATAATCGGATGCATGTTTCGCCATCTGATCTGGTGTTTCCCCGAAGGAGCTGACTCGAGCAGGGCCGCATTGCGTAAATTCCTCGTTGCACAGGCAATGCGTCATTATCAGAATGTTGATGTAACCCTTGATCTCATCCTAGAAGCCTACAGCACTCAACAAGGCCGATTTCCGGCTCTGGATGCGGGGTTCAGTTTTCGGATTGCCGGGATGGTCAAAACCGACGTCTTGTCGAAGTCCGAAATAGTTCCGCAATATATCGATGCTTTGTACGAACGGCTGAAAATCCACCTTCATGTGGTGATTGATGGGGACTTGGCCACCTCATACTTAGTGTATAACAAGGAATTCGTAGCTCCCAACGAGCTGGATATATTTGAAAAGAGATTCACCCATGCCTTGGATCATTTTAAAGGTGTGGATTGAAAGTTGTGTTTCCGACTTGTTATACATAGGTGTGACCGATGTTGACCTTGCTTGATGCGGTTTGCTGTGCCGGTTCTCGTGAGACTCAGAACGACGACATGTTCGGGTTTACACCCCGTCGCGCCTTTGTCGTCGATGGGGCAACGGATTTGGTCGACACACCTTTCTCTGGCGCGGCGAGCGACGCCTCCTGGCTCGCCAAGCGCGCAACCGCCGGGCTCTCTGTGTCGGATTCCGAGCCGGACACAAGGAAAGTCATTCGCGAAATTTCCAATGCTGCAGCGAACGAATGGCTCTCGAAAACGGATGGAGCTGATATCCCTCTGTGGGCCCAGCCGTCTGCGACCATGTTGGTGGTCAGCGAGATCGAGGGCGCGATCGAGATTACCCGGCTTGGTGATTGCTCCGCGTATGTTTTGGATTCGAATGGCGTTCGCTCATTCACAAGCCAGAGCAAAGCCGACGAGGAGCGCTCGGTCCGAAGCGCCGGCGTCACGGCGCGCAATAAGCTCGATTTTGAGCAGCGGCCGCAGATTGAACTCCTTCGAAGCAGGCGAATAGCGTCCGTCCGCGCCGCGCATGTTTTTGGTTTGGACTCGGCTTGCGGCGACAATGCATTCGTCGAACGCATGCCGGTTGATCGACCGGCGCATGTGCTGGCGATGACCGACGGCTTTTCAACGATTATAGACCTCTATGCACGGTATACTGGTGCCTCGATAATAGCGGCAGCCTTGGAAAGGGGGCTGACGAGCATCGTCGACGAAATACGCACTGTGGAGACGAGTGATCGTACAGGGCTGGAATTTCCAAGGTGGAAGACGTCGGACGATGCAACCGCTGTGTTGCTGCGGATTGATTGAGGCGACGCGGGCTCAAGTTTGGCTAACGCCCAGATTTCGCTTACAATAGATCGCAACTTGCTGGGAGATCCGGCGCAGCTTCACCCGTATCAGCCATGCTCGTGTTCTTTGTGGTTGGTGGCGGTCGTCCGTGCCGACATAAAGAAGCGGGCATAAATGAGCAGAGCCAAGCCACTCAGTACCGCGGCGGCGAAGAAGGGCGCTCCTGGCCATGACACGCTGCCGAAAATCGGATCACTTCCAACAAAGGCCTTGAAAAGCTGTGTCATTACGAGTGGACTCACGATTGATGCGACGGCAGTGATAGAGGACATCGATCCCTGCAGAGCGCCTTGAGATTCGCGCTCGGTTCTCCTGGAAAGAACAGCCTGAAGGATCGGAAAAATGGTTGTGCCCGCGGCCATGACGAGGATTAGCCCCCATATCAGCGTTTCGTTTGAAGAAAATGAAAGTCCCAGATAGGCAAGCGTGACGCAGGAAAGTGCGGCAATGCCAGCGACTTTAGATCCGAACAGGCCCTCCATATGACGCGGGAGGACGATTTGGGCCAAAGCAATGAAAACGCCGTAGATAGCCATCGAATATCCGATTGTCGTAGCATTCCAGCCCAGATTATTGATCGCATAAAATGCCCATATGATCGGCAGCGCCTGGAAAGACACTTCGACCAGAAAGAAAACAATGAATAGCGATCCAGACGATGACATAAAACTTGTCGAGAAACGCATAATCTTCCGGGTGCCTTCATCTGTGTTTTGACGAATATCGTGGCCCGAGAGGGTTTCGGGAAACAGAAAATATCCTGCAATCAGCGTGGCCGTTGCAATGCAGGCGGCCACCCAAAAGGGAGCTCGCACCCCATGGCCTGCGGCGAGCCCGCCGAGCAATGGCCCCAAAATAAGTCCCAGTCCGATCATGGCGTGCAATACACCGAACTGCTTTACCCGTTCTTCCGGTTCGGTGACGTCGGCAACGCTTGCGGCGGCAACCGGATATGTCGCACCGAGAGCGCCGGAGAACAGTCGGCCAACGAAGAGCCACAAAAGGGACGGCGCAATAGCCATAAGAGCGTAATTGACCGCCAAGCCGCCGATCGCAGCAAGCAGAACGGGTCTCCGCCCTAACCTGTCGCTTAGATGTCCGACAACCGGAGAGAAAAGGAACTGCATTGCAGCATAGGAAAAAAGAAGCCATCCTCCAATCGCACTCGCTTCGCCGATTGAAGCGCCGGTGAGCTCAAAAATTAGCTCCGGCATGACGGGCAAAATGATGCCCAGCCCCGCGAGATCGATCAATATAGTTGCAGAGGCGAACCCGACGACGCGCCGCGATCGTTGGCGGATGTCTTTCACGCTCCTAGCCGCCGCTTCGCTTGGCGGACAATCATGCGACGGGGTGTGCGGATGAAGGCCCTGCGCTCATATTCGATCTCGGTGACGGCAACATCGCCGAACGGCAGGCGACGGGCCAAATGCCTCCAGGCGATCTGCGCTTCCAGCTTGGCAAGATGTACGCCAATACAGAAATGGCGCCCGGCACCGAAGCTCAACGGCGTGAGGCTTCTTCGATAAGGGTCGATCTCGTCCGGTTTGTCGAAGACGCAGGGGTCTCTGTTTGCGGCCGCGAGGACGGCGATTACCATGCTTCCGCCTTTGATGAGATGCTCGCCAAGTAAAATATCCTCGGCCGCCACACGTCCGGTCATATGAATCGAGGGAGAAAGCCGAAGGAGTTCATTGATAACCCTCTCGTCATGCAGATCCGATGCGGAAAGCGATTTGTCTACGATGTTGCTGAAGCCGGCACCGATCAGATTGACCGTCGTGTCGATGCCAGCCGACAGGACAAAAGCGATGTTCGAAATCGCCTCCTCGATCGATAGAGTCCCATCCTCAATAGCTTCCCGGATGTTCGAAAGCGCGTCGTCCGGCGTTGAAATCCGTTCCAGAACGCTGGCAATGCACCGCGACAGTTCGTCGTAACTTCTTTCAGCCGTCACGAGCTCCTCAGCCTTGGCGTTTATCGGCTCGAGAAATATCACGCTATCAGAGGTGAAACGCCGGATAATGTCGCTATCGCAATCTCCAATGCCCAAAATGGCCTTAATCGTGTCCGTTGCCACGGGGAGCGCGAAGTCCTGTACTAGGGTTAAAACCCAATCAGCCTCTTGAAATTGCTTGTATGTATTGATTCAAAGGGCCTTCACCGCAGCGGGAGGCCCTTCACGATGTCGCGTTCTTTATTCTGGTTGTCGGACGAAGCTTGGCTGGCGATCGAGCCGTACTTGCCCCGGAACCAGCCTGGTGCGCGACGGGTCGATGACCGGCGGGTGATTTCGGGCATCCTTCATGTACTGAAATCCGGCTGCCGGTGGTGCGACTGTCCGGCAGACTATGGACCATCGACGACGGTCTACAACCGCTTCAACCGCTGGTCGCGGCGGGGGTTCTGGACGAAGTTGCTCGATGCCTTGGCAGGGGCGGGTGCGGTGACGAAGAGCACGGCGATCGATAGCACCTACATCAAAGCCCAGCGCTCGGCCTTTGGTGGAAAAGGGGGCGCCAGACGCAGGCGATCGGTCGTTCTCGCGGCGGCTGGACAACCAAGATCCATGCCCTGACCGACGTTCTCGGCCGCCCCTATGCCCTTATGCTGACGGCGGGCAATGTCAGCGATGTGAAGGCTGCACCGGCACTGCTCGAACGCGCCGGACCGATGCGCTACCTGCTCGGCGACAAGGGCTACGACGCAAACCGGCTGCGGACGTCCTTGCGCGAGAATGGCACCAGCCCCGTCATTCCGGGTCGCCGCAACCGCAAGCGAGCCATCCGATACGATCAGCACCGCTACCGTAGCCGGCACCTCATCGAAAATGCCTTCTGCCGGATCAAAGACTTCCGTCGGATCGCCACACGCTACGACAAGCTCGCCGCCAACTTCCTGTCAGCCGTCGCGCTGGTCACTACCTTGGCCTTCTGGCTCTGAATGAGTCTCAGCCCTAGCGTTTCGGAATCGTCCATGAGTTCACCCTTCAGAATACCAAGCTATCTAACTTGTCCAATAGCAGGCATTTTGCCGGGAACAAATGCAAGTAAAACCGCAGTCCGATGCTGAACCGTAACGAGGCTGCCAATTTCTGTGCCCTACCACGGGAAAGTCGGGAGCAAGTCTTCGGTCGGGCCGTCGCTGTCGAGCAGCACATAATCGCAGCCGTTGTCGCGGCCGAACGCAAGGATCGGGGGCAATTCTTTGGGGAGGCGGCGCTGCGCTTCGGGCGGCGGCGTCATCGTATGAAGGAACCAGCCATATTGCGTCGGCGCCACTGGCAACGGTTGCTTGTGTGGCGGATAATCCGCCCAGGCGGTGAGTATCTGCCCGGTCGCACAGCGAATATGTGCGGTACTGAGCACAAGATATTGTCCAGTTTCCATAGTGAGTTCCTTGGGTGGTGAGCTCGGATCAGAAACCATCCGATGAACAGAGTCTGCGGTTCGGGCGACGAAGTCGGGTCCGCGGTTCTCGACGGTCACGCAGCGAGCCGCATGACACCTTCGTTGAACCGGTCGATCCATTCGCGCAGCGGCGGGCGCGCTTCGACTGGAAACTGTGCCGCGACGGCTTGGAATTCGACGAGGGCGACGGGGGCGCCGTTCACGATCGCGGCAATCTCGAGGGGCGGCAAAAGGCCGCGTCCCCGGATAAATTCGGTCATCGTACCGGGACGCGCACCAGTGGACCGTCGCCACAGGCCTTCGACATTGATCAGTCGGGGTGCCGCGCGCGCTTCCATGAGAACGATCAGTCGCAGACACCAGGCGGGCAAGGTCTGCACTTCGTGCGGCTTCATGGCCGCACAGAAGAAGCAGCTCGACTTGACGGGAACGGGAAGACCTTCGGCTTTGATGCGAGCCGTGCATTGATGCCGGTCCCAGCCCCAGTCGCGTAAGGGGTAACAATAGTCATAGCGCGGGTCGACATGTCCCTCGCGGTGCGCATACCGGCGGCTGTCCGCTGGCGAAGCGTCGTAGCCGATGAGCTTGATCACCTTGTCACCGCGCGCCCAAGCCTGTTTCGCGAGATCCCAGCTCTCGACCCATTTGTCCTGCGGCTGGATCTTCCATTTCTGGCTGCAACTGTGCCGTCCGAAACTGATCGAGGGTAACGTCGCGTTGGTCAGGCAGTTTTCAAGCAACGAGAAATAGGGTGGCCAATGCTTGAAGCGCTTCGGCGCGTAGCGGACGATCTCGTGCGCGATGCCGCGGACGTCCATCCAGCGCTGGAATATCGGGAGATAGTCATAGGTTTCCGGACGCTCGCTGCCGGTATCGGCCGTCAATACGAGGTCGAGGGGCCTGCCGCGCGCGACCCACTCGATGATCATCGCCGTGCTGTCGAGTCCCATACCCCACGCGGCGATGACCGGCGTGCGTGGCAGCGCAGGATCGTCCGTAAGGCAGGGGCGTAGCCAGACACCAGACGCGAGGCGGGCGAGCGCGGCAGCCATATCAGCGGTTCCGGCAGTCGAGCGATCGCCGCAAGAAGTGGTGCGAATGATGTGGGCGTGAAGATGTCATCGGCGAAAACCCTTCAGAGGATCGTGCCAATGACCCCGCCTTCCCTCCTCCGCTTCGGGCCGGTCAGGCTACGAGGGTTGTCAAGTTTTCGCCCTTTTCGGGCGGCCGCGACGAAACCCTGAAGGGCCGCAGCGCCTCCCCGGTGCTCACGATGAACTGGATACAGCCGCTGGCGAGGCGGTTCCTGACAGCGACCGCATAGCAGCGCTCGAACGAGGCGAGTTCCGCGCGCCGCGGCGACAATTGGGTCGATGGTTCAGCGTTCGCCATGACAAGGTCCAGTCGAAGGGAATGAAGGGAGGCCCGCCTTCAGGCGCCGACGCGTTCGATCTTGAGCCGGAAGGCATCGCCGCCTTCGAGCACGATATGAATATGCGCGGCATCGATCCTCGAACTGGTCGCGATGCTGGCGATCTGGGCCTGCGTACCGAATGTCTCGGACACGATGTGCGCCGGGCGCTCGTCCGGACCGCACCCGACGTCTTCGCATTTGTCGACATGCGTCTCGATCAGTTCGGAAATGAAGGTGGCCATCGTCGAAAGGCGCGTCCTCGCGGAGCCAGCGTCGCCACCCTCGGGAGGACCGAGGTCGCGCAAGATGGGCGCAAGGGCATCGTTGATCAGGATCAAGAGATTCGACCGCCCCTCGGCATCCATTCCGGCGAGCAGCGAGGATGGGATCAAATTGTTGACCGCATGGGTCGCGTTGTCGATGAGATTGTCGAATTCATCTTCCGCCACGGGAGTGACTCCTCGGGAATCGGGCCGAGCGGGCGACCACCGGTTCGCCCGCTCGGATCAGGGTTTGGGCATGGTCATGCCGTGGTGATTTCAGGGTCAGCGTCATTGGCCGTCAGCGCGACCCGCACATCGCCTTGGTGGGCCTCGAGCGTGAGCCGCCGCCCGATCGGGATCATCCATTGAACCTCTTCGGCGAAGACGGCGCGGATATTCTCCGCCAGCGCTTCATCGGCTCCAAGAAGCAGTTCATTTGCAAATTTTCGGGCATCGCGCTCGAAATCGCGTTGCTGGGTGCGCCAGCTGTCGCTGATGCAATCCTCGTCGTAGGCGAAACAACAGTCCTCGATCTTCTGCGCAAGCGCCGCCGGTGCGATAGAGGCTCCTTCGCGAACGAAGACATGGGTTTCATCAAGACTCGTTCCGCCATTCGCGCAGACCAGCATATCGACCGGGAAGCACAGCGTCACGATCGGCTCGTCGGAGGCGGCGCAGCGGACGACTGGAACTTCGAGCGTGATCATTGGAACGCGTCCGGACAAAATGTCCGGGAAAATCACATCGCCGTCGGCGTAGTGAATCTGCCGCCCGTCAATCTCGGTCGCAAAGGACAGGCCCGTGACGCGGGGAAGGCCATCATACCATGTGTAGCCCGAGAAAGCGTCCTCGGCGCGGACGGCACGCAAGCCGAGCCGATCTTCGGTCAGCAGCGGCGCCGCGCATTGCTCGATATCGGCGTCATGATCGGGAACCAGGATCATCGGGACGGCCTCGATGCGGGCGCCCTCGGCGCCGCCACGATCGTCCGCGGTGCACGGGCGCCATTCGTAGAGCCAGGCGCTGGCTTCGGGAAGTTCGATGCCGAGGTCCGCGGCGCGCTGCCAGTTCTGGAATGAGAGACGATGGCTGCCCTCGGATCCAATCGTTCGATAGATGGCGGTCTGAACGGCGGCCCGCAGCGCGCCCAGTGCGGCATTGTCGACCACTTCCTTGCGCGCGGGGAGCACGAGCTGCAACGATGGGGCGTCGACGATATCAATCCGGGCGGTCCACGGATACGAAGCATCGACTTCTTTGACCGACGGCAATCGACAGGCGACCTTGACGCCGTGAAAATTGATGCGCGGCTCATTCACGAGGTCATAGCTGCCCCGAAAGATGCCGATCCGGCAACCATTCCATTCCTCGACGCGATGGGCTCCCTCGAGGAAATCTTCGCGCGGCAGAAGTTCGCCGTGAAAATGGATCGGAAGCGGGAAATGCCGCGCAGCGGCCTCGACCTGGGCGCGAAGATTGCAGAGCCATTCCTTGGGCATGGCGATGATGATCTCTGTCCCCGCCCGGATCCGACAGCTTTCAACAGCCAGAGGCTGCGTTCCTTCCCAGGCGTCCGCTGGGATGGTCATTGCCCAGCCCTCGTCTGCGACCCGCGAGAAGGACCGCACGGTCACGGTCCTGCCGGCAAGGCTGAACACACCCATGCCGGCCGGGTCCTCGCGCTGCGCGATCTCGTCACTCCAGCCAGAGCGCCCAAGCGTGACGAAGGAAGCAGGGTCGTCGACACCGCGGCCATCGTCGGCGATGTGGAGGCTCGAGCCGCCCTCATGATCGCGCACATGAACTTCGATCCGTCCGGCGCCCGCGCGGCGGGCATTCTGGAACAGCTCGTTGAGGACATCGGTGATCGTCCCGTTGAACAGGCGCGATACCTTCGTGATGAGTTCATCGCCGACTGATGGACGAATCTCGCTGGGAAGCGCCATGTCAGGATCTCCGGTTGCCCGGCAACATCATTGCTGCCGCATCGATCCGCTCCCCCCTTCCCTCCCGGCATTCGGGAAGCAGGCGCATAGGCCCGCCAAGATGGCGCCCGTTATCGGCTGCGGCGAATGGCTCGCTCGGCTTCGGTTTCGACATAGACCTGTTGTGAGCGACCGCGGCGGCGCTTGCGGATGCGGCCATCGACATGGGCCTCGGCCCAGCGCCGCGCCTCGGCGGCGCGCATGCCCGCCGCGCATTCGTCGGCCTGCTCGAAGATCGTATAGGCAAGCGCATATTGCTCGCGCTCGGGAAGAGCGAGCAGGGCCGAAGCGACCGGCAAAAGCCCCTCGTAGAATTCGAGAACATGGCGGCCGCCGCCATGGTGCATCAATATGGCGAGGCGGCCCTTCTTGCCGATGCCGGTCGGCCTTGCGACCATCACATCGTGCGAGGCATAGGTGACGCCTGCGCTGCAGCTGTCCGGTTCCGTCGGATAATAGACGCGTTCATCGCGTGCCGGTAGCGGGTGCGCGATAATATCGTAGCCGTCGAACGTTTCGACCTTTCGTATGTGATTATGTCCGATAACGGTCATTTCAGACCCTTTCTTTTTGAGTGACTTCATGACGAGGTTGCAGGTTTCGTGGACTCGGCCGGCCGACATCAGGCGGCGCGCAGATTGTCGCCCTGGCGCAGACCGAGGTCGAAGGCCGTGAGAATGTCGAGGTTGGACTCAAGGCGATCGAATGCGGCCGTGAGGTCCGCGATTTGGATCCAGACGCACGCATCGCCTGGGTCATGGTCGAGCTCGAATATGATCGGCACCGAGTCCGCGGTCATCTCGGGGAAGATCGAGCGGATGATCAGCAATTCGATCCTGCGGCTGAGCGCCCCGATGCGCGGCGCGAGGGCCGCACGTTCGACGGGGCTCATCATCAAATAGCGCTCGGGCGCCACGACGGGCGCCACGCGAACACATGCGATCCGCCCCGCGACCCTGGGCGCTACCGAAACGCCGCCCATTGCGCGGCGTTCAGCCGCCACGCCGTCGACGGGGACCAGGACGCGGTAGACATAATGGGGCGGCGTCCCCGCGAGGCGGGAACGGGAGACAAGGATTTCCATCGATTTACTCCTCAGGCGACGAGCCGCAGGGGCGGCGTTCCGGGATTGGGGAGATGGAGGTCGCGGCGGATGCGGACGGCGAGGCGATCGGGCTCGAGCAGTTCGCCAATGGCAGCCCAATGATTGCGGTCGCCGCAATAGTCGCGTCGTCCTGCAACACGGCGGAACATCACCTCGCGGCCCGACCCGATGCCGAGGCCGAGCTGGACATAGATGTCTTCGCCATGAAGGATGATCTCGCCGCTGACGGCGATGCCGCCCTTGTTCGAGCGCAGGTCATAGCTTCCGTCGGCGAGGCAAAGGGCGTCGCCGAGTCGCTTCAACGCCTTGCGGCCATCGCTATGGAAGAGCTTCTTGGCCTGCTCGTCATAGCTGACGCCCTTCTGCGCGAGCACCGCAAGGGCGGATTTGCCTCGCATGTCGGCAATCCGGTCCATGCAGACGCGGCGAAGCAGACTGTCATTCTCTCCCAAGTCTCTCGCTACGGCGCCGAGATGGCGCGCGAGCAAAATCACGGCCGGATCGAGATCGTCGGACTTACCGGCGTTCCGGCAATCTTTGATCGCGGTGGTCAGCGCGTGGAGACAGGCCGGAAGCGTCGACAAGCCCGAAGGATCGAGCGCTTGCTGGAATCGGAACGCGATATCGTAGGCCATGGAATAGGCTCCTGCCTCCGGACGCCCCATCGCGCCCGCCCACGCCCATCCCCCTCTCCTCCCGCTTCATTCGGTCAGCTCCGGTCCGCTATTCTCGATCAGCTCGGCGCAGCAATCCTCGTTCTGGACGCCCATCGGGCTGGTGCCGGGATCGAAGATCATCTGGAGGCAGGCGCAGATATCGGGCTTGTGCTGCGTCCCACACATCAGTTCGAAATCGGGCTGGTCGGCGATTCCGTTCGTCTTTTCATAGGCGGAAAAGGCCGATTGCCACATGATTTGCTCGTCCCACACATCGACATAGTGCGTCACGCTCGCGCTGGCGATGCCGGTCACGTCCTCACTCCCGGGCGGAGCGATCGAAGGGTTTCGTCCATCATCTCGCGGGTCGAGGCGCCGAGAATTTGCGTGTCGCTGATCACGAAATATCCGCCGCCATGCTGGCCCGGCCTGAACTTGTCGCAGGTTGAGGCCCACTCGAAACCGAATGGCAGCGCGCTTTTGCAGACCTTCTGGATCAGCGATGCGATCGCCTGAACATCGGCTTCATGTCCGCGAATGAACGCGACGAGGCCCGTATCGTCGCGCTCTTCGTCGATTGTGATGTCCGCATCGAAAGTAGGAACATCAGGATCGAGCCAGAGTTCGAGGAAGGACGCGAACGGATTTTCCTCCTGATCTTGCTTTGGGAATGTTTTGCGGAAGGCATCGCTGCAAGCGGCGCAGAGTGACTCGAGCGCCTGCATCGCCGCGCGCGATGATTTGCTGAAACCGGGGGACAGTTTCTCGGCGACAAGAAAGCATTCCTCGAGCAGCGATGCTTCTTCGGGCGTGACGGGCACATTGAAGGCCGTCTCGACATAGTTGTTGGCCATGTTCGGATTCCTTGGGGTTCGTGGCGACAGGTCATTTCTGTGAGAGGAGAACCTCGACGGCCTGGGCGAGCACATCGCCGCTCGCGCCATTGACGATGACCGCATCGGGATTGGTCGCCCGGACCGCGCTGATGATCGTGTCCACCGGGCGCTTGCGAAGCGGGAACTGGTAGATCTGACCGCGCTCGATCGTGACGAGACAGGTCCGCATCAGCCGCTTCAACCGGCGGCGTTCGAGTTCGCGGGCCAGGAGATCGCCGACTTCGACCTCGAGGTCGTGATCATAGCTGAACCTGCCGAAGGATCGCGGCGGCCGGTTCGCGAGCAACCACTGGTTGACTTCCATCTCGGTCCAGCGGCCGATCTTGTGGAAGAAGTCAGCGCCGCCCTTCCCCTGGTTGCGGGCATGGAAGGCCAGTTCGCCATCGATATAGACGTCAGCCGTGTAGGCGCTGGTTTCCTGAGACAGAGCGGAATTATAGGTGATGCGGCGAAGTTCGATTTTCATGGGTGGCGCCTCCTGAATTGGACGATCACCCAAGCCCCATCCCCCTCTTCTCCATGCAGCTGCCACGATGGCTGCGCTATCGGTCGCTGTTTGCCGAGAATTTCAGGCCGTGCTGGATTGTCGAGCCTGAGCTCAATTCGATGTGCGGAGAGTCGCTGTTCGATCGTACAGGTCGAGGAGGATTCCCATGCTTGCGGCTTCCGAATAGGTGAGATCGCGGTGGTCATCCGTATCGGGACCGATTGCCAGTTCGATTACAGGGTGAACTGAGGCAATTTGTCCTGAAGGAAGCCGAAACTGGTTCTCGATGCCTGGTATTGGAGTGGTGCCGTCAGGCACGTCGATCCGACCTTGAATCTGGATGATGTGCATTCGCTTTCTCCCTGAACGAACGGATTTTGGGGCCGCCAGCACCGATCGCTGAAGGGACCGCCTAGGCAGCGAGGTCGAGGAGCGGGAGCTTCGTGACGTCGCCTTCTGTCGCCGCCCGGTCGAGAATGGGATACGGCAGGCTCGGCACCGCCGCCTTCGTCAAAGGAAAGAGATAGGCGTGGCAGCCAGGATGGCGCCGCCGTGTCAAAAGGCCGGTGCGTTCGAGGCTGGCCAGCCATTCGCCGCGGTCCTCGCCGAAGCGCGGCGCGCGGGCACCGGCTCGGATCAAATCCTCCATCGCATATCTCTGACCGCATTCGGCATTGCGGATCTTGGATATTGCCCGCGACGATATGGGGCGGCCATCGGGCAGGATGAGGTCGGTGCACGCGCTCGATCGGCCGATATAGCGGCTTCCCATCACCGAATAGAGGCCGCCGACATGGCCAGGAAGGAACACGTGTCCGTCTGCATCGACGCGCCTGACCGGGTCGGCATAGGATATGACCGACAGAATTTCGGGTTTCTCACGGCGGAGCAGCCGGAACGCCCGTGCCACCAGGAACGATTCCGAATTGGCGCCCTGACTGTCGAGTATGACGAGACGTCCAAGATCGCACGCCGCGCGCGGATCGCCGAGACCCGCCGTTTTCGGAACGCTTGCATTATTGACCGGGTGCGAGAAGACGCAAACGCCCACGAGTTCCGATCGTCCACCGCGGCCATTGGCGAAGAGGCCGACCGAGAGCCGTGCGACCGGCATCGACCCCGCATAATGATGTTCCCTGACGAACGGCGCGGCCTCGCGCCGGGTATCGATTATATCGACGGACAGGGTTGCGGGGTCGATTTCCGCAGTGCCCGGCACCCAGCGGCACCGGCGCTTGCGCCACCGCTGGGTCCGGTCGGTGATCATTCCGGGCTGCCCGCGCCGTCATCGGTGGACTGGGCCGAAGCCCTCCTTGAAAGGTCAGGAACGCGCGGGTCATTGTAGATGCTATCGAGCGACAGATCGAGCGCGCGGTGCTGGGCGCCATTGGGCGTCGAAGCGTCGATCGTGAAGACCTCGGTCGCGAAGCAGTCATCGCCGCTGTAGAAATCGACGTCGACGACATAGGTGATGATATCTGCCGGAGCGGTCGGCGACAGCAACTTGTCGAGCAGGTCGATGACGGTGGATCGCAGACCGTCGATATCGGGATCGAAATCTTCCCACGTCACATGATCGGGGCATTCGTCGACGAGATAGTTGGACATGAGGTCCTGCATCGTCGCAAGCAGGATGTGGCGTGCGTCGGCCATAGTTTTCCTCATTCGAAGGGGGACCGCCGGACAATCGCGCCCGGCGGCGCTGGATGTCAGTGGACGGCTTCGAGGAGCTTGCGGGCCTTGCCCTCGGTATCGAGCCTGCTGTCCTGGTGGGTCTTGGTGCGGGCGAAGGCGGTGATGCCCTGCACGAAGTCGTAGATGCTCTCGGGCGGACGGCCTTCCTCGCTGAGCACGGTTGCGACGATCTTGGCGGACTCGGCCTTGGAAAAGCCCCGCTTGCGCAGGAAATCCTCGCGATCTTCGTCCTTCCTGGCGACGATGCGCTCGCGCGCCGCCTTGATGCCGTTCACGAAGCGCATCGGCGAGGAATCCGCGAAATTCTCGAGCGCCGGTGCGGCCTCGTGCGCGAAGCGGTTGGCCGCGAATTTCGAGTGGCGAATTTTGACCTCCTCGAAATTCTCGACGCCCCAGAGGTTCCGGTTCATGCAGACGGCGCGGAGATAGAAGGTCGCCATACCGAGCGTTTTGGCGCCGACCTCGGAGTTCCAGCTGTAGAAGCCGCGAAAGTAGAGATCGGGTTCGCCGTTCGGAAGCTTGCCCGCCTCAATCGGGTGCGTGTCGTCGACGAGGAACAGGAAGACGTCGCGATCGGACGCATAGAGCGTCGTCGTGTCGCGGCTGACGTCGACATAGGGATTATAGTGCATGTTCGACCAGTCGAGCACGCCTGGAACCTTCCACCGGGTCTGCCCGACGCCATCTCCGGCGATCTTCATCACCGCAGCGACGAGTTCGTGATCGAAGATCCGGCCATAGTCGGGACCGGTGGCAGCGCGCAGTTCGGTCCGTCCATCGTGGGTCTGGTAGAGTTTGACCTGTTCGGCCCGGTGCGCGACGAGCCCGTGCTGAAGGTTGATCCCCGCGAGCGCCGCGGGCAGTTCGCGCAGATAGGATGCGGGTGCGCTGACCAGGCTGCAAAGCTGGCCGAACGACCAGTTGGTTGGAGCAACGGGTCGTTCCTCGCCGGGGACGATGAGCGAGAGGCGTTCGGGCCTGTCGCTGCGCGCCTCGACGCGGATTTCCTTGCTATCGACGACGCGTGCGGTGGAGCGGTCGGCGCGGGCACGAACGGCCGCGTAAAGCTCGGTCAGCGAAAGATAGCGCTCATCGTCGGGGCGCGAGAACCATTCGGAAGATACGCGCCCGATATTTCGGCCGCGGGAGATATCGACGCGATAGGCGCCTGAAACGGGATTTCCAGTTGTGGGTGCGAGCGTGGCCACGGTGGCTCTCCTTGGTGGGATGGGTTGCGCGGAAGGCCGATCAGCCTTTGGACGCACTCCGCCCTCACCCCCCTTCCTCCTCTGAACGAGGGAAGCCGACGATCAGTCCAGACGGTCGAGATCATTCCGAATTCAGGCTAGAGCGTCATTCGCAGCCGGGCCGCTAAAGCGGCCATTCCCGCTGCCACGGCCAAACAGTCAAACTGGTCAACCGCTCACGAGTCTGTTTTGAAGCAGTTCTGGCCGAAACCGGACAGACGGGTTTTGGAGCAGAGGTGATCATAGCCGACAGGCAATTCATTGATCGACTGCAATTGAATTAATCGGTCGATTGCCGATATGGCTGCGCAATCAGTCGCAGGAGCAAGTCGTTGGCGAATTTTCTTGATACGCGGCGCGTGGTGAAAGCCGAGGAGCTCCGTGGGCCTCGCATCTATTCGACCGATTTGCTGCCGTCACACTTCAATCCGGAGCAACCGGAAGAAAGCGTCGAGCTTGCCGCACGCGCGCTCAAGGTGAAGATGATCACCAAGGGCATCGTCACGCTTAACAGCGCCTATCTCGTTTCGCCGCTCGGCGTGCTGCTGATGGACAAGCACCCCGACCTTTTCTCCGGCGAAGCGATCGTGCCAGCGTTTCGTACCGACAAGGAAAGCCTCGCTGACCTGATCGCGTCGAATGAAGGTCTCAGCGAGGCAGGCATTACGGACCGCCGCCTCGACGATCATATCGCTCGTCTTGATTCCAGCATTGTTTCCGCCATGCCATGGGCGCTGGCGGATGTCGGCGAGAAATTCCGAACACTTCTTCTGGCCGGGCTGAGGCAAGGGAATTCGCATGTCGTCGCTATGCTCCGCGCTGCGGGCCTGTCAGGCGAAGACGTCGAGAAGGTCGCTGAGGAGGTTGCAGCGCTCGATCTCAGCAATAGCGTTACGCTGAGAAGCTATATCGGCGGCCTGCCAGCCGCGGCGCGGGATTCCATGCTTCAGTTCGCGGCTACCTGCTATCATCTCGTCGGCACCGGCGTAGTGAGATGCGAGGCCGGGACCGACCTCCATCCCCTATCAGCCTTCCGAGCAGTCGATGGCATGCTGGCTGGCCGCGACAGCAGCGCCGAACAATTGTCGGAGACCGCCATATTCATTGAAGCTTTCATGGGGTTCGCGCTCGATTCGATTCACGCCATGGCCGCACCATCGCAGATCATCGACTCGCTTGACTTCGCGACCGTACACAAGCTCGGCGACGCCCTGAGGGAAACCGGGTTCCAGGACAAATATGACGGCATAATCCGCGACTACCGAAATGCGGCGGCGCTTCCGGACGGTGAAGAGGCGCTTCACGCGCTCGACGCCGAAGGCATTGCCGAGGTTGCTGCCGGCCTGGCCCGGGAATTCGAGGATCATGTCCTGACCGAACTAATCGCCTATCAACCGAGGATCGTAGAAACCGCTAAGGCTACGCTCATCGAGACGAGGAACGACATCATCAAGGATATCGGGCAAGCGACACCGGGCCTTGGAACCGTCATCTCGGTGGCGGAAGCCACCCGCGACGCCGCCCGCTTGGGCACCGCCTATAAGGAGGTCCGCGAGCTTCGCGACAAGAATGCCGCATTCGCAGCTGCAAAGGTCCGGCGGCGCGAAAATATCGAAGCAGCCATCAAGACCCTGAAGGCCGACGACACGAAGAAGGCTGTCCTGTTGAAGGCCGTCGCCTTGCTAAGCGATATCCACGGAATCCGGATCCAGCGGAGCTGATCAGTCTCCCAGGAGCTTCGCACGGATAGGCGCAGGAGCCTGTTCTTCCAGCCGAAGATAGCGCGTCGCCCACAGGAGAAAGTTCTCGTAATATGCCGCAGTCTCCCCGGACGCATTGCGGCGCTCGTCCGTAGAATCGAGCGGAGCCGTCCCGGTATCAGCCTCAAAAGTCTGTCGCATCTGTCGCGAACGCCAGGCACGATCGACGGAAATCCGCCACCCGCCTTGACGGGCATAGGCTTTCGGCACTTCTCCGGTCGCAACTTGCATGACCTACTCCGTTCCCCTTTTGATCTAGTCGATCTCCAGGAAATGTCAAGGTGCCCGTAACGGCAAGGGCTTAGATCGCGGCTTCGTCCTCGGTCGACGAATATTGGGAGGTCCTCGAAAGTTATTCGCAGCGGCTGCTCCCCGAAATCAACTGGCGGCGCACGAACCAGGGCAATGTCGACGCCCTCAACGAAACGGCCAAATATTACCGTTACATCGACTGCAGCCGCCACGCCGAGTTCCTATACGAATGCGTGGAACAGACTCTCGAGCACGACCTTCCCGAGGAGGTCCGTTTCCTCAAGGCGTTCGACGCCTTCAACGGAGCAGTGCAGCAGCTGGTCGACATGCCGTCCACCAAGGTCGAGCTCCTGCGCAAATTCCTCGCCCAAAATGAGGGGCGCCTCTCTGCGCGCGCGCGACAAGGAGTTCGAAGCGCTGACGGATGACGAGACCGAACGGATCGAGGGGATGTACGCGGACAATTTCGGCGCGCCGCTACGGCTTGACGGTGCCGGGCCCCTACATCCGAGAAAATTATCAGCAGAATTGAACCCAGTTCCCCCTTGACTCGGCACAGCCAAGCAGCCGAACAAATCGAGAGGGGGGAATTATGCTGCAGTCCCGTTCGGTAAAACGCGCCGAACTCAACGAACAATTGCGAACGGCATTGACGGCGAAGGATAACCATTTCTTCGCCGACACTTCGTTTCTGATTACGGCAGCATCGCTTAACCCCGTTGCGCGCAGCGACCTCGACCGCTGGATTGCGGGTCTCGGAAACAGATTTCACGTACCAGCCTGGGTAGGGCATGAAGTCTTTGGCAAGATATCGGCCAAGCCCGAGCTGTTCATCCCAATGGCCAAAGCGGCCGAACAGGCCATTCAAGCCGTCGAGACACTGCAGGTCGAGGCTCGGCGATACGTCGACGACGGCCGCGCCAAGGCGACGGACGAGCAGTCCGACCGGCTAAGCTATCTGGGCAATCTCGACTCGCTTGCGCGGCCGCTGCTTCGGCAGGCGGGACTTTTGCGCCAGGCAAGGCAAACGGTCGAAGACTGTAGCGACTGGATCGTCGAGGTCGTGAACAAGTCGGTTCTGCAGAGCGACATCTACCGCGGCATCGCGAATCTGGATGCGGAATTCGCCGCTCGGGCGATCGGTGGCCACCCGCCCGGCTTCCTTGACAAGGGAAAGGCGGACAAGCAGCGAGCGGCCGACAATCGATACGGCGACCTCATCATATGGCGCGAGATACTCGATCATGTGCGAACACTCGAAAGTGGAAGCGTGGTCTTGTTGACCAACGACAACAAGCAGGACTGGGTTTATACGCCGCCAACCGTCATCGAGGAAAACGGTCGCCCGCAAGGAAATGATGGCCGCAATGGCTTGAAGGTAATTCTCCCTCTTCCGCTGCTCGTCCACGAAATGAAACAGGCGCGGGAGGATGCGGGGCTCGCGATCCTCAACCTCGGCATGCTCGCTCAGACCTTGCATAGTTTTCAGGGTGACGCCGAGCATCTGTTCAACGCATATCAGCCGATTGCCTTTACCCCGACCGAACCGGTCAGCCCCTTGCCCACGACCCCTGATGGCGCCGAAACTGACGCACCCGCAGCGCCCGAGCCTGCGGAACCTGTGTCCAGCATTGATGTAGGCCAGCTCGTCGAAGCGCTCGCCAGCAGCGATCCCGCAGCCGCCACGGAAGCCGTCGCGGGGCTGCGCGACGCGCTGATGAAGAACGCCGCCATCGATGATGTCAGGGCCTTCGTGCAGCGTTTGATGATGGCTGCCGAGAGGGATGTCGAAGCCGCCAGCATCCTGCTTCGGGAAATCATCACCGAATCGTTCGGGATCAACCGCGAGGCGCGCGTGGCCATCCTACGCGCTTCGATCGAGGCGCTCTATTATGATGCGCAAGGGAAGCTCCGCGACCGGCCGCTCCGCGAGCCTCTGGAGGATGTTTTCGCACTGCAAACCGTCCCGCAAATGCGGGATGCGGTCACCAGCCTTGCAGAACGCATCGGCCCGAGCCGCAGATTCTTTATGGTGACGCCGGATCCGGCCGCGCCACAGCTCAGCCTGTCGCCCGTTGCCGAGCGGGACGCTGAAGGCGTGCGCGAACTCAAGGGTCTTTACTTCGGCGAACTTGCGCTGCTCGAAGATGTCGCGCGCGACAGCCCGCGGTCGCTCACCAGAATCATGGGCGGAGTGACGCAGGCGCGCGTGGCGGATCTGCGCCATGCACTCGCTGGCTATTTCTGCGTTCCGGAGAGCCAACTCGACGTGGGTCTGTCTCGATTTGACAGCGTCTGCTGGGACGGGCTTACCGGGTTGATCGATTGGGGCACCAGCACCGGACTGCAGTTGCGGTGATGGAGAAGGGATGAAAGATGACGAACGAAAGCGAAGCCCAGCCCAAGACGGATGAGGAACCGAAATTTCTGATCGGTTCCTATGTCCTCGAGACCTTGACGACGGGCATGTATGTCGAGCCGCGCGACGCGATCCGCGAATATGTGCAAAATGCGTTCGACGCGATAAGGAGTTCTCGTGACGGGTCGGTCGCGCTCCAGGCTCCGCCCCGCATCGATATCGTAGTTTCCGAGAGCGGCGACGGCTTCATTCAAATCCGCGACAATGGTGCGAGCATCACGGCTGAAAGGGTCTGGGAGACGCTGACCTCGATCGGATCGTCGCGAAAGACCGCGCGTCGCCAAGCCGGTTTTCGCGGAATCGGAAGGCTCGCGGGCATAGCCTATTGCGACAGGCTCGAATTTACCTGCAAGGCCCCCGGAGAAGCCGTTACCAGCATCGTCTCCTATAACTGCTCTGAAATCCGCAAGGCCCTGCGCGAAGGAAATGAAGAGCTCGAGCCCGTCTTCAGACGCAGTATTTCGCACGAGACGCGGGATGGCGAGGCCCTCGACGATCACTACACGCTCGTCACGCTCCACGGCCTCTCGGAAACGCCGGCCGAGATGAAAGACATCGCCTCGTTGGGGGACTATCTGCGCATGGTCGCGCCCGTCGACTATAAATCGCACTGGGCACCGGGCGAGGAAATCAAGCGGCACGCCGAGAATATCGGCCAGACCATTCCGACGGTTCCGGTCTTTCTGGGTCCGCCGGACGAACCGGGCGAGGAACTGCGAAAGCCTTACCAGCAGACCATCCATGCCGGTTCGAAACCCGCGACCATACGCCGCATCAATTTCTTCAACGGCGGCGAGGCTTCGGGTTCGCGCTGGTGGGGGTGGCACGCCGAGACTGCATTATACGGGATCGTCAAGGACGACTTCGGAGGCTTCCGCCTGCGCACGAAAAATATCCAGCTCGGCGACGCGGAGATATTGAGCCGCACCCTCGCAAAGCACGGCAAATCCTATTCGCGCTTCAGTGCCTGGCACATTGGCGAGATTTTCATCGAAGGCGACACCGTCTTTCCGAATGCGCGTCGCGACGGGCTCGAGGACTCGACGGCCTGGCGCGAGATAGAAGGTCAGATTCTCGCTGAAATCGTACCGCTCGCCCGCGAGGCCTACAAGGCGAGCCGGGAGCGGAAATCGAAGGATTTCGACAAGGTCAAACTGCAGACCGATACGGAAATCAAGGAGGTCGAGGAATCGCTGAAGCCGAAGGCAAATCCTCAGGCCGACGAGCCCCCACCGGATCGCAAGGCAACCGAGCGCAAATTGAATGCGGCCTTGAAGCGCCTCGAGAATCTCAACCTCGACGATTATACTGAGGAACAACAGACCGATATCCGCGAGTCCGGGGTTCGCCTTCGCGCGCTCGCCCAAGAGGCATCGGTTGTCCTGAAGCCGACGATCACGTCACGCCGGTCGTCGCCCAACAACGGCGACGTGCCCCACCGCGATATTCTCGACATCGTCTTCGACGTGCTCCAGTCGCTCCTCGATACCCGGACCTTCAACAAGGCGCGGCAATTGCTCCTGAAGCGGTTCCGGGATCTATGACCATGAAGGTAAAATTGACCGCCACAGGAGACCGTCATGGCCGGTCGTAGGATTCTGCTGATCGAGCCGGGCTACAAGAATAAATATCCGCCGCTCGGCCTGATGAAGATCGCGGCCTATCACGGCCCCCATGGCAAGGGCGACCATGTCACCTTCATCAAGGGGCAAGACCCGCGTGCCGAAGCGAGCGTGTGGGACCGCGTCTATGTCACCACGCTATTTTCCTTCGAGTACCGCAAGATCGGCGAGACGATCGACTATGCGCTGAAGCTGGTCGGCGGGCGCGCCGACCGCGTTTTCGTCGGCGGCATTGCGGCGTCGCTGATGACCGAGCGGTTCAAGACAGAGGCGCGCTGGCGGGGGGTGCGGTTCATCTCGGGCCTGCTGACACAGCCCCCGGCAACCGCCCTCCAGCTCGACGAATTTTACGGCGACCTCTACGCGGACGACCTTGGCGGAACGCCGATCGAGGATCTGATCCCGGACTATGCGATCCTCGACCAGATCGAATATGTTTACCCGGTCAAGGATGCCTATTTCGCCTATGCGTCCCGGGGCTGCATCCGCAAATGTCATTTCTGCGGGGTACCGAAGCTCGAAGGTGCGCAGCGCGACGCAGCTTCCCTCACCCACTATGTGAACGGCATTCGCGAGCGCCACGGCGAGAAGCGCGACCTTACCTTGATGGACAATAATGTCGTCGCGTCGCCGCGCTTCCGCGAGATTATCGCCGAGATTCGCGACCTCGGTTTCGAAGCAGGCGCGACGCTGAAGCGCCCGGGCGAACGCACGGCATCGAAGCGCCGGGTCGATTTCAACCAGGGCGTCGACGCCCGTATCCTGTGCAAAGATCCGATGTATCTGCAGGAACTTGCGACGATTTGCCTGAAACCGCTACGCATCGCCTTCGATCATCTCGGGCTGAAGAAGCCCTATGAACAGGCGATCCGATACTCGGCCGATGCGGGCCTTCGCGAATTGTCGAACTACATGCTCTACAATTTCCGCGACGACCCCGCAGATCTCTTCGAGCGGATGTGGCTCAACGTCCAGCTCAACGAAGAACTCGATATTCGAATCTGGTCGTTTCCCATGCGCTACCAGCCGACCGACCTGCCCGAGCGCAGCTTCGTCAGCGACGGCTGGACCCGCTATGAGCTGCGCTCGCTTCAGCTCGTCCTGCAGGCAACCCATGGTGTGGTCAGCGGCGCGCCAGAGTTTTTTCGCCGTGCCTTCGGCGCCGACGTCGATGCATTCCGGCGTATCTTGCTCCTGCCCCAGCATTTCATTTTCAATCGCGAATGGTTCGAAGCGGAAGGCGGACGAGGGCAGCTCGACGATTATGAAGCGGCGATCCGCCGACTTTCACCCTCGCAGAAGGGGGAGTTGCTCGCTAAGCTCTCGTCGCGGCATCCCAGCCGCTTCCGCGACCTTCGCGACGAGGAGGAGGATGACCTCCTCCGCCATGTTCTCGATTTCTACATCCCTTTGAGCAAGGATGCGGAGCGCGCGATTTGGGACAAGCGGGCGCGGACAACGAAGATTCCGGCCGACGCCCCTGCCCCAGATGAATTTGTCGAGGACGCCGGCCTAGAGGAAGAAGACATGTTCGTTCCATCACACACTCGCGCCGTCGGCTCCGAAAGGCTCGGTCTGTGAAGCGGGCCGCGCGCCAACCGTCGGCCTCGCCAGCCATCACCGGAACGGGCGCCTCGGCCTCGCCGGGCGACCTTGTCGTCATCGGAAAGGACATCTTGGAGCTGCTCAGCAGCGCTATGTACACTGACCCGCTGACGATCTACCGCGAATATGTACAAAACTCAGCCGATGCCATCGAGGCACGACGGCTCGACGGACCGCGAGGCAGAGGCCGGGTAGATATCCGCATCGACCATGATGCACGCTCGGTCCGCATTACGGATGATGGCACGGGCATACCCGTCAGCGAGGCTCCCCGGAGACTTCTGGCGATCGGAGGAAGCCGCAAGCGCGGAACGGATGCGCGCGGTTTCCGGGGCATCGGCCGCCTCGCGGGCCTCGCCTACTGTCGCCAGCTCCTGTTCCGGACCCGCGCCGCAGGCGACACCGAGGTTGTAGAGCTCAGCTGGGACTGTATGCGGCTGCGAGCGGCGCTGCGCGCACTCGGACAGAATGATGATCTGCCAGGCGTCGTCGACGATATTGTCACGTTAACGGTGCAGCCTGCAGATCCCTCCGACCCGCCACATTTCTTTGAGGTCGAGCTGCGCGACATCGTCCGACACCATCGACGGGATGCCTTGCTTAATGAGGAACTTATCGCTGATTATCTCGCCGAGGTCGCACCCGTCCCGTTCGACCGCGCCTTCTCCTTCGCGTCGGCTATCGAGCATCATATCAAGGCGCACGCACCGCTGCCCGAACTAGAGATCCGGATCAACGACGGCGAACCGTTGCGGCGCCCCCACCGCGACCAATTCCCGGCAAAGGCCAATGAGGACGGGCATATCTCGGAATGCGAACTTCTAACCTTCGAAGACCGCGACGGCGGTGTCGCCGCAGTCGGCTGGATCGTTCATCACGATTATCTCGGCGCCCTGCCGCGTCGTGCGCGCATCGGAGGAATCCGGCTGAGGGCCGGCGACATCCAAGTCGGCGACCACCAAGTCCTGATCGATTATTTCGCGGAACCCCGGTTCAATTCTTGGGCAGTCGCTGAAATCCACGTTCTGGACCGCCGGATCATCCCCAACGCTCGGCGCGACTTTTTCGAGCATAATGTCCATTTCAACGATCTGACCGCCCAGCTCGAGCCGCTGACCCGGAAGATAGCGAAATGCTGCCGCTCTGCTTCTGTTGATCGAAATCGAGCGAAGGCACTTCAGCAGACTGCGTCGGCGCTAGGGCAAGACATCCAGCTGCGAGACCTAAATGCCATCAACAGCGACATAAGACCCAAGCTGGAAAAATGCGTCAACGCGATGCGTGCCTTCGCCCGAAGGCACTCCAAAGGAGACAGTGTGGACGAGCCAGTTTTCGCCGCACTCAGTGAGTTGGAAGAGGCGTTGGGAAAGCAACCATAATTTTCTCGCCCCTAGCGACGAGCTTGTGCACTTTCTTGCCCGCTCCCGAAAGTCAGCTTTCAGGTATTATGCAACATCCGTTCGAATGACCAATATTGGGCGCATTTCTGCCGCATACCAAGGTGAGGTCGCGGTGATCGCGCCAAGCTTTTGACGGAGCGTGAAGGGATAAAGATGACCATATGCTGGTCGAAACCCATCGTGACGTCTATGTCAGACCCAATCAGAAGCGCCCCTTCACGGTCAGGCCGAACGTGCGGCGATCGCCCGGTATCTTGAAGAAGGGTGCCACGGGATTGGCCGACTGGATGCCGACGGCATAGATCTTGTCGAGCAGGTTGCGGCCCCAGATCTGCACCGACCAGCGATCGTCGGGATCCTTGATGCCCAGTCCGGCATTGGTCAGCCCATATCCCTCCTGCTCGCCATAGACGGACAGCGGATTGAGGAGGTTGGTCCGGCTGCGATAGCTCTGGTTCACGAATGCCGAAATGTTGAGGTTCGACGTGACCGGGGCTTCATAGTTGAGGCTGGCTTGCCCCGACCATTTCGGCGCGCCGGTTCGTTGTCCGGACAGGTCGAGGATGCCGGAACCATATTCGATCGGTGCCGGCGCGTTGGCATAGGATTTGTAAATCGCATCGTTATAGGCGCCGCTCAGCGACAGGTTGAAATGCCGATCGATGCGGTAAGCCGCATCGAATTCCACACCCCGCATACGAACCGAGCCGGCATTGCCGAGATAGGTGCCTAGTGCGAGGCGGTCCGGATCGATCTGTCCCGCCTGATAATCCTTGATGTCGTTCCAGTAGAGGTCGACGTTGAACGTGCCGCGGCGATCGGCGAAGCTGGTCTTGATACCAATCTCATAGGCCGTCGATTTTTCCGGATCGATCAAAAGCGGCCGGCCCGGCAGGGCAGAGAGATTGGCCGCACCCGATTTTTCACCATAGCTGACCGAGGCATAAGCAAGAATATCGTCGGTCAGCTTGTAGGACGGATTGATCAGCCAGGAGAAGGAGCGGTAGGTCCGTTTGCCTTCGACAAGGAAAGGACCGCCAAAAGCACTGACCAGCGCGGCGCGGTAGGGTTCCAGCCCGGCGGGGAGCGTCTCTCCGCCGAAGCTGCTGCCCGTATTGGAGGCTTCCTTGGTCTCGATGGTGTAGCGCAGGCCGCCGGTCAGCGTCGCGCGATCGGTGACGTGCCAACTCGCCTGGCCGAACGCGGCGTAACTGGTGATCCTGGCGCGGCCGAACTGGTCATATTCCACGCCGTCGAGCACCGACGCCGGTAAAAGCGGGCTGAGAAAATAGGTGGTCGCGTCCTTCTGGAACCGCGAGCGGTTGTTGCTGTCGATCTTCTCGCGCAGAAAATAACCGCCGACCTGATAATCGAACGCGCCGCCGGTGGGCGAGGCCAGGCGGATTTCCTGCGACAGCTGCGATACGTCGAGGTCGAACCCCGCCTTCAGGATCGAGAAGGGCGACAGGTCCGAGTCATGATCGGGCCGATAGCTATAGTCCCGCCAGGCCGAGACCGAGGTCAGCGTATGATCGCCGATTTCCACATCGAGCTGGTTCGACAGACCGTTGGTCTTCGATTTCATCAGGCCGAGCTGATCGGAATTGGCATTGTTGGGGAAATCATAGTTCGGGTCATAACCGAACAGGGTCCGCATCTTCCGCTCCCAGCCATTGCGGACGGTGCCGTCATTCAGCGTATTGACGTCGGCGAAGGGCGAATAGAAGTTGTTATATTCCGACGTTTCATAATGTTCGGCGATGACCCGATTGGTCACGTTGCCATTTTCGAACAGCAATTGGCCGCGCACCGCCCAGCGGTTGAGGTCCAGCAGCTTGCGGCCATTATATGCGTTGCGGGCCCAGCCATCCCCCTTCGTGTTATAGAAAGTGACCCGGTAGGCCAGCGTGTCGCCTGCAATCGGCCCTGTCGCATTGGCCCGGATTTCATAGCGATTGCGGTTGGCGACCGTGCCTTCCAGCTCAAGGCCCGGATCGAAGCTGGGCTTCTTGGTGGTAACGACCAGCGCACCGATGGTCGTGTTTTTGCCAAGCAGCGTTCCCTGCGGCCCGCGCACCAGCTCGACATGATCGAGATCGACGAAGTCCAGCCAGCTGAAGCCCACATGGGTGAAGAAGACATTGTCGACGATGAGCCCGACGCCCGGTTCCGCGCCGTCATTGTTGGCGTTGCCGCCCACGCCCCGGATATAGAGGCCGGACGTACGTGTATTTTGCTGAAGCGCGGAGAAGTTCGGTATTTTTCCAGCATAGTCGCTGATGCGGAACAACCGCTCATTGGCCACAGTGTCGCCGGAAATTGCCGATATGGACAGCGGCACATCCTGAAGCCGCTCTTCCCGCTTTCGCGCCATGACCACGATGTCACCCGGGGCGGAGCCATCCTCTTCCGACACGGCCGTGGCGGGCGCCTCGTTCTGCTGTGCCATGACAGGCGGGCAAAGCGCCAGCCAGGAAATCCCTGACAGGGCGGCAAACAGGTTGCGGTTCGGTCGGTTCATCTTATCCCCCTTGATGCTGCACGGACGGCCTCCTGCGAACCGGGATGCCTGATGCGTCCGCGCGCTTCGGGTCATCGACTTGTGCTTGTATGGCGCTACATGGCAGCATCGCCGGCGACTGTTCCTGGGGAGACAATTGGTTCGATGGTGAACAAAGCCGCTGTATTCGAAGCGATGCTGCGCAGCGGCGGCTGGCTTGCGACCCTGCCCGAAGCGGTGCGTCAGGCCGTTTTCAAAGCGAGCAGCGTGCGCACGATCGCGCCCGGCGCGGCGCTGTTCGAACAAGACGGCCCGCCGACCGGCCTGCACGGCGTTTTCTCCGGCGACATTCGTGTCGTCGGCCATTCGCGCGATGGCCGGGCGGTCATCATGGGCGTCATCCATCCCGGTGAGTGGGTCGGCTATCTGAGCTGCCTCGACGGCCTGCCGCACGCCTATTCAGGCATTGCGAGATATGGCGCCCGGACCTTGTCGCTGGCTCCTGCCGACGTGGCGCGTATCTTCGAGCGCGACGTCGCCACATACCGCTTGCTGCTGGCGCCCGAACTGGCGGCGGAGCGAAAGCTGGCTCAGTTCATCATCGAAGGCATGGGCCTGCCGCTCGTCCAGCGAGTCGCCGCGCGTCTCTGCGATCTCGGTCGATGGCCCTATGGCGAGGATGCGGGGCCGGTGTCGCCGCTGGACCATATCAGTCAGGAGGAGTTGGCGATGTCGGTCGGTGCCACGCGCCCCCGGATCAACGAGATACTGCGCGATCTCGCAAGCCGGGGCATGGTAGAGCTGGGCTATGGGCGCATCGTCGTCCGGGATGTAGCCGCGCTCGAACAATTTGCGCGTGGCGAGTGATCCAATTGTTCCCCTGAAGACAGACCCCGGCAGGCCATGCGCCAATATTCGCCTTCTTGCATGCGCGAATGGGGAGATACTCGATGTTTGTACGATTACTGGCCGCAACCTTGCTGGCAAGCCTCAGCCCGACGTCGGGCGCCGCCGGGGCGGACGCCCCCTTACCGACCGTCAGCGGCGCAAGCTTTGCTTCCGCGCCAGTCACGCTTTCGAACGGTATCAAAGGAACGATCATCTCGTTCGAAAGTCGCACGCCCACCGAGTGGGCGGCCACGATTCAAGGGGAAACAGGACCGGCGGTGACACTCAATGCGCAGATATTCCTCCCGGTCCGCCGCGAGAAGGAACTGCCCGCGATCATCATGGTGCCGGGCAGTGGAAATATCGGCACGCACCATCTGGCCGAGGCAGCCGCACTCAATTCGGCAGGCTATGCGGTACTGCTCATCGATCCGTTCCGCGCGCGCGGAATCGCGGACACCATCGCCGATCAGGGACGGCTGACCTGGGTCGCCAGCACTTATGACGTGCTGGCGGCGGTCCGCTATCTCCAGTCCAGAGGCGACATCGATCCGGCGCGGATCGGCGCGCTCGGCGGAAGCCGTGGCGGCACGGCCGTGATGATGGCCGCCGCCGCGCCCTTTGCCGAGGCGGTGCTGGGGCCAGGCAAGGGGCTGCGCGCGGTGGTCGCCGGCTATCCCTGGTGCGGGACGCAGTTCCAGTCGGCGCGCCTGTCCGGAGGGGCGGCGTTGCTCGTCCTTCAGGGCGACCGCGACGACTGGGTGTCGCTTCAGCAATGCCAGGATGCGGTTCACGCGATGATCGTCGGCGGCCAGGCGGCGTCGATGCGGATCGTGCCCGGCGCTCTCCACGCCTTCGACAGGGCAGACGTCCCGCCGACGCCGATCCCCGGGGCGATCACCTCCACGACCTTTCCGACCATCTACATGACCGATACGGGCATCTATATCGATCCACGCACTGGACAAGCCGACCCGGCGCTGACGGCGAAGGATTTCACGAGCTATGCCGCCAAGGCCGGTTTTGGGCGCAAGGGCGTGACGATCGGCAGCCGGCCCGGCGATGCCGAGGCCTTCATGAGCGAAATGACCGCCTTCTTCGCGAGGGAGCTGTGAAGCGCGTGTCTGCTGCGATCCTGATCGCCGCAATCGCCCTTGCATCACCGATAGCGGCAGCGCCCGAGGCGCCTTCCGGAACGATCCGCGTCGGCTATCTGCGCCTTGCCAACGCGCAACTGGTCAGCAAGGCGCTCGGCCTCCACGAGCGGGCCGGGCTAAAAGTCGAATGGGTGCCGTTCGAAACGGGCGGACAGGTCAACGCCGCCATTGCCGCCGGCCGGATCGACTTCGGAGCCGTTGGCACACCCCCCGCTGCGGCGGGCATATCGGCCGGACTTCCTTATCGCGGCCTCTTCATCCTCAACATGCTGGGCAGCGTCGAAGGCTTGGTCGTGCGGGCCGACCTCCCCATTTCCGCACCCACCGATCTTTCGGGTAAGCGGATCGCGGTTCCGTTCGGGTCGACGTCCTACTATCTCCTGCTGTCATTGTTGCGGCTGGAACATATTCCCGAAAATGCCGTCACGCTGGTCGACATGACACCATCGCAAGCGCGGACCGCATGGGACCGGCGAGAGATCGATGGCGCCTGGCTTTGGGAGACGGCACTTCATCAGATGGTAGCAGATGGCGGCCGTATCCTGATAGACAATCGCGACATGGCAAAACATGGCCTGGCTGTTGGCGACATCGCCGTAGTAACCAAGGCGCTAGCCGAGGCGCGGCCGGAACTGGTCGCCCGCTATGTACAAGCGGAATGCGCTGCGATCACGTTCTGGCATGACCACCCCGAGGAAACGGCGCAAATCGTCGAGCGCGAGCTGGGTGTCGATCCACAGGAGGCTGCGCGAATGATGCGCGGCACGGGAGTCCTGCCCTGCCGCCAGCAATTGACGTCGGCATATCTGGGACAAGACGGAAATGCAGGTGCCTTTGCACGATCACTCCATCCGATCGCGCGGTTTCTCTCAGGGCGGGGCAGAATCAGAGAGGTGCCGGACGACCGCAACTTTGACAATTTCTTTGACCTACGGTTCCTGAATAACGCCTACGCCGTTGAAACGACACAAAAATAGACACTTCCGGCTTCCGCCCGGCATACAAGCTGTTCCTCTTGGACCCGATGCGCTCATCGGCAACGCCGGCCTGAATTCGATGCTCGAAACTTTCTGTCCGATTTCAGAATTCTGCGACGACCGCCAGAGCAACCGATATCCGGCGCGAAGCCGACTGGTCGCTTCTCCGTTTGGAATGCTCGTTATCGCAACCGGCGCTCCTGAAGGGAGGCACTCCGGTTCGTCCGCAAAATAGATCACGACATCGACCGATTCCACGGGTTAGGTCGGCTTTCAGAATTAGTTGGGTCGGATCTGCGAGGCGAAGATCGAGACCGGCGTGGATAGAAACGAGCGTTTGCCGGAACGAAAGGGACTCGAATGGTCGCAGATGCACAGTCTGTCATGCGAACCTGCATCGTCTCGATGGCCCTGCGGACAATTCCGCCGCCACACCCGGCTCCGATTGCCTCGCTCCGGAGCGCGATGAGGGCCGTGTTGAAGCGGTCGACAAAGTCCTGATCGACCGGCAGACCCGAGCCAGACATGGCGTTCTCCTTCTTCGATTTTGGATTCACTGCGGCCGCTGGTCGATGATTGCTGCGAGGATTTCGTCGGCCTTTTCAGCCGGAAGGAAGAGCCGCGTCTTGTACTGGATCACCTCGCTGAACGCGCCGCGAGCCTTGAGCCATTCGCGATCCTGCGGCTGGAAATCCCGGACCTCAAAGCGCCGGCTACTGTTCACCATCGTGGAAACGAGGCGCGCGCCGTGGAGGCCCGGGATCAGTGTGCCATCGCCGCCACGCGCCGCCTCGATCAATTCAGCAGGGGTAAGCTTGATGGACGATTCAAGACCAAATGCGGTTTCCAGTTTCTCGAGCGCCGCGGGCATCACGATGCGTCCGAGTATCGAGGTTCCCGCTGCGTCATCGATCCGCCAGACGCGAACATCATCTTGCGGCAGCTTGTTCCAGACGGGCAGTAGGAGGCCGGTCGCAACGCTGATCGTATGAATATCGACCTTCTCGAGCGCCTCGGACACCTCTACGTCCCAGAAGGCCTTGAAGCTGTCGCGATCAATTTCCTTCCAGAAGGTCTGCCAAAGCTCGGCGAGTTGGATGCGCTTGGAACCCGTCGGTCGGACAAACTCCAGCATCTTGACTGGGCGCCCCTCGTCGTCGGTAATCGACCAGGATGGAACGCAAAGGGCGACGCGTCCCGAACGATTGTTGCGGAGATACTGGACATCTGTGGTGCCGCCCCAGATTCTGTCGAGGCGCGCCCATCCTGTAACGTGCGGCTTCAGATGAAGCTCGAGGCGGAGCAGCCGGGTTTCGGCGCCGGACACCGGGTCCTTCTTGAGCACCCGCTCCGAGATCGGGACGATGTGCTCGGCGCGGATCGCCTCGACGCCGAGATCGAGCGTTCCGGCTTCGCGCGCGGCGTCGACCCGGGCCTGTATTAGACCCATATACTCCTCGAAGATCGCATTCTGAGTCGCGATCCGCAGCGCGAGGATGCGGTTGAGCCATCGCTGGATCGGCGGCAGCTTGTCGAGCAAGGTGCCGTGCTCATCGACGAGCTTCAGACCGGTGATGATCTGGAGCTTCTCGAGGCTGACGCTCGCGAGCTTGCCCGCGTGGAGAAGGTGATACCACTGGGTCAGGGCCTCGCGGGCGTAGCAGCTTTCGAGATTATCGGCCGGATCGAACAGGTTCTGGCCGCCCGTCTGGCGTTGGCCGCGCGTGAGCGCGCCGAGCATGTCGAGGCGGCGAGCGATGGTGCTGATGAACCGACGTTCGCCCTTGCAGTTGGTCGTGACGGGGCGGAACACCGGCGGCATCGATTGGTAGGTGCGGTGGGTGCGGCCGAGGCCCTGGATCGCGATGTCGGCGCGCCACCCGGGCTCGAGCAAGAAATGGATGCGCCGCTTGTGCGCTGTGGGGCAACCCAAGTCGGCATGATAAGAGCGTCCGGTGCCGCCCGCCTCGGAAAAGACGAGGATAGGCTTTCGCCCCGACATGAAATTGTCGGTCTCGGCGATGTTGGAACTGGACGTGCGACGCTCGACCTTCTGCCGGCCTTGCCCGTCGACGACGATGCGCCGCGTGCGTCCCGTGACTTCCGCGACCATGTCGGTCCCGAAATGCGCGAGCAGGAAGTCGAGCGCAGCCGGAACCGGCGGTATCGAGCAGAGCCGCTCGATCAGCTCGTCGCGCGCGTCGACCGCTTCCTGGCACAGGACACCGTTGCCCTCGTCGTCAAGCATCGGCTCGGAGCGCATCGATCCATCGGTCGCGCGAAAGGCGCGCATCTGGCGCGTCGGGAAGGCCGTTCTCAGATAATCGATCAGCGTGTCGAGCGGCGAGACATCGATCGACAGGTTCGCGCGTTCTTCGGGCGAAAGATCTGCAAGGCGGCGGCCGAGAATTGCCTCGGCCGTGCTGGTGAGTTGGACGACGGCGACATGGCCCGTGGCGAGTTCATCCTCGATAGCGCGAACGACCGTCGGCATCTTCATCGAGATCAGGACCTGCGAGAAGAACCGCTGCTTCGCGCTCTCGAACCGGCTGAGCGCCGATCCCTTGGCCTGGGCGTTCATCGTCTGGCCCGACATGCGGTCGACGATGTTCGATGCCATAAGGACCTCGTCGAGGTTCTGGTGGATGATGGCCCACGCGTCGGCATAGGCGTCGTAGATGTCGATCTGGTCGGGCGTGAGCTGATGCTCGAGTGGGTCATATTCGACGCCGGCGAAACTGAGGGCGCGGGCCGTATAGAGGCCCATGGACTTGAGATCGCGGGCGACGATTTCCATCGCGGCGATGCCGCCATCCGTCATCGCAGCGAGAAAGCTGTCACGGTTGGCAAAGGCGGTGCCCGGACCCCAGAGGCCGAGCCGCGAGGCGTAGCTCAAATTTTCGGGCTTCGTCGCACCGGTGGCCGATTCATAGACGACGCGGGCGCGCGGCAGCGCATTTTGCAGGCGGACCCCGGCAAGGCCCTGTTCGGAACCCTTGGCCCGCCGATACTCGTCCTTGGTGCCCGCGGCGTTGCCCATCGAATGGGATTCATCGAACAGGATCACGCCTTCGAAGTTTGCGCCAGTCCACTCGAGAATCTGCTGCAGGCGCGAGCATTGGTCGTGGCGCTGGGACCGGAGCGTCGCATAGGTGAGGAAAAGGATGCCGCTCGCCATGCCGATCGGCTGGCCGAGCGGAAAGGCGTCGAGCGGCTGGACATCGATCGGAAGTCCGCCAAGCGCGCTCCAGTCGCGCCGGGCATCTTCAAGGAGCGTCGCGCCCCTAGATATCCAGATCGCGCGCTGGTTGCCGCAGTTCCATTGGTCCCGAATGATCGCAGCGCCTTCGCGGCCCTTGCCCACGCCCGTCCCGTCGCCGATGAAGAAACCCATGCGATAGGCGGGGCCTTCGGAATCCTCGATCAGCAGGTCGCCGGCGGTGTTGGTGACGAACCGGCTCGGCAGGTCGCGCGAGAAGGCATCGCCTGCGTAGATGATCGCTTCGAGTTGGGCGTCGGACAGCGACTCGCTCGCCCGCTTCTGGAAGAGCGGACGATATTGGGGGATCGGCGGCAGAACCGACGCCATGGCGAGCGATTCCACGAGATTGTCGGGGTGTGGCTTCGCGCCCGGAATATCGATGCGGGCGAGCCGCCAGGGCGCGTAGATGCCGACCGGATCGCCGACCGGCAACGGCGTATCGCGAACCGAATAGGCGAGCGGCCGCGCCGAATCATCCTTGGCGGCAATCCGTGAAGGCGCAATGATCCTGGGGCCAGCGAGGCCGGAGAAGAGCGAAGACGACGAAGGCCCCAGCGCGGGCCGCATCGGGATCACCGCCGGGGACGCGGGCGGCGGTTCGTCGGACGGGTCAAGCCGCGGCGGAAGCGCGAGCACGATCGGCAGCGCCGCCTCGATCGTGTCGACCGTGTGTCGCTCAGTTTGGCCGATCCAGCCCTTGTCGAAGACGATCAGGCGGATAGCGACGCTGGTACCATGCTTCGCATAGGGGCGGCCGAGAATCGTGATCTCGACGCGCGGGCGGGCAATTTCGGCGACGGAGACATAGCCGCTCGCACCGCTCGCATCGTGCGCGAAGGTCGGCGACATGATCGCGACGCAGCGTCCGCCCTCGGCAAGACGCAGCAGCGCGGAGCGAAGATGGCGAGCCCCGGCATGACGGTCCTGGCCGCGCGCCTCGCTACGGCTGAAGGGCGGGTTGATCAGGACGACGGTGGGCCGAACATCCGCCGGCAGTCGGTCGTTGATAAATTCGGCGTCATGGGTCGTGACCGCGCGGCTCGTCACGAGGGAAAGCAGCGCCGCCCGGCAGGGATCGCGCTCGTTGAGCGAGACGCTCGCGCCGGCGGCAATCGCGTGCGCCGCGAGCATGCCCGTGCCCGCCGACGGTTCGAGCACATGATCGTCGGTCATGATCGCCGCCGTTCGGGCCGCTAGCCAGGACAGCGCGGCGGGCGTGCTGAACTGCTGCATGTCGATCTGGTGCTCGCTGCGGTAGGTCTGGGTCGGCAGCGCCTTCTCAAACGCGAGGATATCCGCGAAATCATCTTCGGGCGCGCAGTCCGGGTTCGGTTCATTGTCGGGCGCGAGCGTGTCAGAAGCCTGCGCGGCTTCGAGCGCGTCATAGGCATCGCGCATCGACCAGCGCCCGTCGGCATCGGACCCGCCGAACGCTTCGGTCATCAACCGCTTGAGCAGGGAGCGAGTCACCGATTGCGGAACAGCAAGCCGGTCGCGCAGTGCGCGCGCGACGCCATAGAGGCGTTCGGCGTTTTCTCGGGCCGCGGTATCCGGGATTTCGGCAAGCCTCAGAAGCGGAAGGGTCATGGCAATTCTCCTGAAGAAGTTCGGGAGCAACACGCCCCCGCTGCCATCGCCCTTCCCCCTCTCCTCCCGACGCGAATGGCAGGAAAAGAGGGGCCGCGGCGTGTGGCCGCGACCCAATAGGCCGGACGGAGAATCAGGCCGCGTCGGAGAGCTGCTCGTCCTCGTCGACATCATCGGCAGGATCGCCCGCCGCCTCGGGATCGACGGCGTCGGTCATTTCGTCATCGCGATCATCGTTCACCGGTTCGGCGACCGGGTGCTCGAAGCGCATGGCGTCAGGGAGCCACGCAAGCGCCTTTTCCTTGACGTCCGCCTCGACGATGATGTTCCCGGCGAAGAGCTGTTCAGCCGAGGACGCGAGCAAGTCCTTCTTCGATGCCCCGTAGCGCTGGCTGAGTTCGCTGCCACCGATGTCCTGGAAGAGGTCGATGATGGAGCTCTTGGTCAGCCGCTTGAAGTAATTCGCGGCCGTCGGGCGCCACCAGGCGGCGACGTCGATCTCGAGCTTGCGACCGAGATGATCGACGAAACCGCTGGCGGAATCTTTCATGGGCACCGCATGGATCGTCCGGGCAATCGCCCAGGCGAGCCAAGCCGCACGCGCTTCTTCGCCGAGCGCGCAGAAGGCATCGTAGCGCCCGGCGACGCCGATGTTCGGCTGGACCCAGCTTCGATCGAGCCCCTCTTCGAGCTTCGTCCATTCGTCAGCCGCGAGCGATCCGCTCTCGAAGCCAATGACGCGCGACGGCGCAGAGTCGGCGCGAAGGTCGCTCGCGAGATCGGAGGCGTAGCGCCGCAAAGCCGCATCGACCATCACGAACGTGCCGAGATCGAGCGCGAAGCGCGGATCGCTTGCGACATGGACCCGGAGCAGCTCGGCTTTCATCGTCGCGAGTTCGTCGATGAGCCGCTGGCTCATCGACGGTTTCGCCGAAACAGAGCCTTCGGTGTCGCCGTCGTCATCTTCGTCGCCATCGATGTCTTCGTCGGCCTCGTTCGGGACCATGTAGGCCTGATGATGAACGCGGGGCTGGCCGTCTTCGCCGATGACGAGGAAGGCGAGGGCCGCGGCTTTCTGGTCTTCGGTGAGGACTGCCGGTCGATTCTGGATGCCGCTCAGTTCGGATTCGAGTTCGCGATACCGCTGTTCCTCGTCCTCGGTGATGCCGTCATCACTCTCGTCAGCGGATTCGGCGATGGAGTTCATCTCGGCCTCGATCTCGGCGCACCGCGCTTCCTCCTCTGCCGTCGGTTCGGGGATCTCGCCGCGGACCGGGCGGAGGCCGTCATAATCCGCGAACGAGATGCGCGTCATTGGGACCGCGCGAATTTCCGCGTAGCCCTCGCGCGCGCGGATCGATTCAGCTTCCGCCGCAAGCTTCTCATCGGCGAGCCGGTCGAGGACGTCGCCGTCGATCCAGTTTTCGGACGCGCTGTCGGAGAAGAGGTCGGAGTCGATCCGCCCGCCCGCTTCGACATAGGCTTCGCGTCCAACGAGCAAAGCCTTCGGGTCGTTGCCTCGATAGTTGCCGGCGGCGAGCTCACGCCGGATGGTGAACGGGTCATTACGGTAATAGCTCTCGCGATATTGCTCGAAGACACGGGCCTGTCGGGCTGTGTCCGACGTGCTGCCATAGGCTTTCGCGATTTCGAGGGTGATTTCGCCCTTGCGCAGCGCATCGAAGACTGTCTCGTGCAGGTCCGCGAGACGGACGCGACCGAGAACAAAACGCTCGGTTTTGCCGAAGCGCGCCGCTACCTGGGCCGCAGTCTTGTCCTCTTTCTCGATCATATTCTTGAACGCCATGCATTCGTCCGCAGCGCTCATCGGCAGCTTGCGATTTTCAGCATAGCTGAGTTCGATCGCGTCCTTGGTGTCGGGCCGAACCATGACCGGTACTTTGAAATCTTCCGGAAGCTCGCCCTTCTCGATCAGCGCGTGCACCCTCGTGAGACGGCGCCCGCCGCCGAAGATGCTGTACTGATCCTTCTTGCGCTTGACAGCGGTGCCAATCAGATTCTGGATGATGAAGCCGGCCTGGCCGATCATAGCTTCCAGTTCGGCATCGGCATCCGGGTCGCTTTCGGTTCGGACATTGAGCGGCGACACGACGCAATTGCGCGCGAGAGCGTATATGATGGGAAATGTCATAGTCTGTCTCCTGGCGGCGATGGCCCGACCATTCAGGCCGCTCGGCGCCGCCAGTCCCTCGCTCCCTTCCCTCCATGTCGTAGGACGTCGTTCCAGTCGTTCCGATCGTTCCATGGCCAGATCGTCTCGATACGCCGTCCGGAGACCGCCTGCGCCTTCATGGCGAGCGGCACGGCGAGGCGGCCGGCACGGTCGTTGTCGGGCAACAGGATGAGACGCGACACCGAATCTGGCGTAGCAATACGTGGGATGCGCTCATTGCCGAGCGCAGCCCAGACCGGAATGCCGAGGAGGATCATCGCCGAGATCGCTGTCTCGATGCCCTCGGCAATTCCGAGTGTATCAGTGGCGGGCGCGAGTCGAACCGCACCTGTGCGGGGGTGACCGAGCAATCTGCGAGGATGCTGGAGGTCGCGCGCGCGTCGGCCCTTGCGATCCAGGAAGGTCCGGTGGACGGCCACCAATCCCGAATCATCTGTTACCGCGGCGAGCATCGCCGGTCGGAACACGGCCAGTCGCCCCCTGCCAAGCGGCGTTCGCGGAGCGAAGCGCAGGCAGTCAGGTGCAATATCGATCGACCTATTCCGCAAATAGGTCTCCGCGATTGTCCAATTTATTGGCCGACCAATGCCCCACAGCTCACGGGCACGCCGCTGTAGCCATTCCTTAGGCAGGCAGGATGGCACACCCCTGCCGTCATGCGCGTCGAGGGCGGTCAGATCGTCGCGACGGAGAGCCCGGAGCACATCGGAAATGTCGCAGCCGGCAAAGCATTTGAACAAAAGTCGTGTTTCGCCAACCCTGACCGACAGGCTCGGCGTTCGATCGTCATGAGCAGGACAGCAGCACATGCCAGAATCGCCTGACCAAGCCCCGCCTAAGCGGCGCACAAGAGCAGCCCCGGCGACCTCGAGTTCTGGCTTTCGAGACGTTGAAAACCCAGCAGGCATGGCAAGCCTCTTCATCAGGACGGACACGCAATCCCCCCCTCTCTTCCTCCTCGCTCGGCTTGGCTGCAGCATTGGTCCGATTGCCCCCGCGGCGCAGGAATGCCGCCGACCGGCAGATTTATGCCCTAACCCTTGTGACGAACGTGGCGCCGGGAATACTCGAGCCGGCGAAAGCTGCGTTGGAACCGCGCGCAAAAATGTCTCGTTGCGAGGACACGAAAGATGCGGGATTCTGATGACGCTCCGGTCGAGATCGTATTTGTCGAGCCCCTAACGGTGCGGATTTCGACCGCCGTCAAGCTTACCGGCATCAGTCGATCACGAATATATGAACTCATCGAGTCCGGCGACCTCGACACCGTCAAGGTCGGCCGGTCCACATTAATTCCATTCAAGAGCCTCAAGGCGCTGACCGGCGGCTAGCCACTTGAGTTCGCCGGTTTCCCGAAAGCGGGTCGCAGAATTTGAGCGCCATCGCGAAGCTCGTTCAGATAGTCGGACCAATGTTGCATCATGCGGACGCGCTCATCCCAATATTCGCCTCGCGTGTAGATACGGCGGGTCGCATTGGCATCGAGATGGGCGAGCTGCCTCTCGATCGCATCAGGGTGCCACATGCCCATCTGGTTGAGGAGCGTGGCTGCTGTCGATCGGAACCCATGCGCCGTCATCTCCTCGCGGCTATAGCCGAGGCGACGCAGTGCCGCGCTCACCGTATTCTCGGACATGCACCGCCGGGAGGTCCGAAACGACGGAAACAGAAATTGCCCATGGCCGGTGAGGCCGTGCAGTACTTCAAGCATTTCGAGAACCTGCCTCGACAGGGGAACACAGTGCTGGCGACGCATTTTCATTTTGTCGGCCGGGATCGTCCACACCGCGTCCTCGACATCGATCTCTGTCCATTCCGCCTGTCGCAATTCCCCCGGCCTGACGAAGACATGCGGAGTCAGTCGCAGCGCAATCGCCGTGATTTCGTGACCGGTATATCCTTCGATAGCGCGCAAGAGCGCCCCTGTTTCCTTGCGGGTCGTGATCGCGGCGTGGTGCTTTACCTTGGGTGCCGTGAGCGCGCCGCGCAGGTCAGCCGCGAGATCACGGTCGGCCCTTGCGGTGGCGATTGCATAGCGGAAGACTCTGCTAATAACGCTGCGCATTCGACGGGCACTTTCATACCGGCCATTTGCTTCGACCTTTCGGAGAACGGCCAGAACTTCCTGGGGCGTGATTTTTGAGATCGGCCGGCTGCCGATCAATGGATTGGCGATATCGAGAAGCCAGCGAATTTTGCGAAGCGTGACGGCCGCGCGCTCTTCCCGTTCGTTTTTCGCCAGCCATTCCGCCGCAATCGTCTTGAACGTGTTGTCCTCGGCGATCTTTCGGGTGATCCGTTCGACCTTCTTTTCCGCGGCCGGGTCGAGACCGGAGACGATTTTCTTGCGGGCCGCGTCTCGCAACTCACGGGCGGCGGAAATCCCGACGTCCGGCCAAGACCCGAAGTAGAGCGTCTTTTGCCGTTCGAGGTGCCGATAGTTCATTCGCCAGAGTTTGGCCCCGTTCGGCCTTACCAAGAGGTACAGCGCATCCGAATCGGCCATTTTATAGGCCTTTTCCATGGGCTTGGCGTTCGAGATCTGGATGTGGGTAAGCGTCATGATGGTTTCACCTGCAAGAGGCTGACCGGAACCATCAAAAACACCATCAAAGCTGATGGTATGCTGATGGTTCCGGCTGGATCAGCCTGGATTCCATTCAGCGATTCTCATCGAAAAAACGGTGGAAAACCAGCCGCTTGCTGGACATTCCCGGACGTTGCCGGAAAGGTCACTGGTGCCCAGAAGAGGACTCGAACCTCCACGACCTTGCGATCGCCAGCACCTGAAGCTGGTGCGTCTACCAATTCCGCCATCTGGGCACGGGGTAGGAGCGGGCGCTTAGCGGCGCGTGCATCGGCTTGTCAACCGCGGTGCGAGCGCCGATGCACATTTTATCGCAAAGCCGCCGGTTTCGCCTCATAATCGGGTGCTCGCCCCTTGCCCCCCTTCCCGCTTCGCGGCATGGGGAAGCCGTGCGGCGCGCCCCTGCGCCCGCGAGAGAATCGATCACAGGCGGACGACATGCAGAAACTCGACGGGCAATTGATCACGGTGCTGGGCGGCGGCGGCTTCCTCGGCCGCTATGTCGTGCAGCGGCTGCTCGCGCGCGGCGCGCGCGTCCGCATCGCACAGCGCGAACCCCGCGCCGCGACCTTCCTGAAACCACTCGGCGGATTGGGCCAGACGCAGTTCGTCGCAGTCGACGTGCGCGATGCCGCCAGCGCCCTTCGCGCCGTGCAGGGCAGCGATGCCGTCATCAACCTCGTCGGCGCGTTCGGCGACATGCAGGCGGTGCAGGCCGACGGCGCCGGCCATGTCGCCGCTGCGGCGAAGGCGGCGGGTGCCGCCGCGCTCGTCCACGTCTCGGCGATCGGCGCCGACGCCAACAGCGCGTCGGCCTATGGCCGCAGCAAGGGCGATGGCGAAGCAGCGGTGCGCGCGGCGTTCGCCGATGCCGCGATCCTGCGCCCGTCGATCATCTTTGGCCGCGAGGACCAGTTCATCAACCGCTTCGCGACGATGATGCGCATGGCGCCGGTCGTCCCGGTGATTGCGCCGAAGGCGAAGTTCCAGCCCATCTATGTCGGCGACGTCGCTGACGCCGTCGTCGCGGCGCTGGCCGACAATGCCGCAGGCAAGATTTTCGAACTTGGCGGACCGCAAGTGCTGACGATGGCCGAATTGCTGCGCTGGATCGCCGACGCGACCGGCCGCTCGCCCCTGTTCGTCGACGTGCCCGACTTCGTCGCCTCGGCGCTCGCGAGCGGCCTCGGCTGGGCGCCGGGCGCGCCGATCACCAAGGATCAGTGGCTGATGCTCCAGCACGACAATGTCGTCGCGAACGGCGCCGCGGGGCTCGCCGAGCTGGGCGTCACGCCGACGTCGCTGGGTTCGGTCGCCGACGGCTGGCTGGTCCAATATCGCCGCAATGGCCGTTTCGCCGAGCTTGCCTCGCGATAATGGGTATCTGGCTGACCGCAATCATCCTCGGCATCGTCGAGGGTTTGACCGAGTTTTTGCCCGTCTCCTCGACGGGCCACCTCATCCTCGCGACCGAGCTTCTCGGCTATGACGCCGCGCGCTGGGCGATCTTCAACATCGCGATCCAGCCGGGTGCGATCCTCGCAATCGTCGTGCTGTACCGGAAACTCTTCTGGGATATGTTCACCGGCTTTTTCCGGCGCGATCCGGTGGCGATCGCCTTTGTGCGCAACCTGTTGCTCGCTTTCTTTCCGGCGGTCATCCTGGGCCTCGCCTTCGGCGATTATATCGAGGTCATGCTGGAAAATGCGGTGATCGTTGCTTGGGCGCTGATCATCGGCGGTTTTGCGATCCTGCTCGTCGAGCGCTTTGCCAAGACGACGGACGTGGGCGGCGTCGCGAATGTGTCGGTGCGGCAATCGATCCTCGTCGGGTTGGTCCAGTGCCTCGCAATGATCCCGGGCGTCAGCCGGTCGGGTGCGACGATCCTCGGCGCGATGTCCTTCGGGGTCGACCGCAAGACCGCGGCGGAGTTCAGCTTTTTCCTTGCGCTGCCGACGCTGACCGGCGCGACCGTGCTCCAGCTGTTCAAGCATCGCGATGCGATCACCAGCAACGATCTGGGCCTGATTGCCGTCGGCTCGCTCGTCTCTTTTGTCGTCGCCTGGGCGGTGATCAAGGCCTTTCTCGCCATCGTCACCCGCTATGGTTTTGCACCTTTCGCCTGGTATCGAATCATCGCTGGCGTCGCCGCACTGATCTGGCTTGGCATGAGATAGGGCCGAAACGGTATCAGTCGACGAAACATAATTGCGCGAACCTATTTTGAAGAAAATTTACGCTCATTTTAGGTTAGTAACGTTGTCCTAAATCAATATTCGCCCGTGACAGGGCTTTTCGAGCCATGCAATTCGCCCTTCCAGAAGGGGATACTGCATGGCTTCCGATCGCATGCTCCAATTTGTGGAGCGTGAACAATCCTATCCGGACAAACGCTCGGCCGAACAGCGCGCGCACGACTTTCGCGAGATCGCCGAGCGCTACGCCGCGCCCGACGCCGACGCACAGGCCGCGCGCTGCTCGCAATGCGGCGTGCCCTATTGCTCGGTGCATTGCCCGTTGCACAATCATATTCCCGACTGGCTGCGCCTGACCGCCGAGGGGCGCCTCCGCGAAGCCTATGAGCTGAGCAACGCGACCTCGACGATGCCCGAAATCTGCGGCCGCATCTGTCCGCAGGACCGCCTGTGCGAAGGCAATTGCGTCATCGAATTTTCGGGCCATGGCGCGGTGACGATCGGCAGCGTCGAGAAATATATCACCGATACCGCTTGGGCCGAGGGCTGGGTCGAACCGCTGCACCCCGGCGCCGCGACCGGCCAGTCGGTCGGCATCATCGGGGCCGGCCCTGCGGGGCTGACGGCGGCCGAATATCTGCGCGCCGCGGGGCATGAGGTGCATGTCTATGACCGGCACGACCGCGCCGGCGGGCTGCTCACCTATGGCATACCCGGCTTCAAGCTGGAGAAGGATGTCGTGATGCGCCGGATCGACCGGCTGGTCGCGGGCGGCATCCATTTTCACCTCGGCTTCGCGGTCGGCGAGGATGCGACGCTCGACGCGCTGCGCCAGAAGCATGATGCGATCCTGATCGCGACCGGCGTATATAAAGCGCGCGAGATCAAGGTTCCCGGCAACACGGCCGATGGCGTGATCGCCGCGCTCGACTATCTGATCGCATCGAACCGCAAGAGTTTTGGCGATGCCGTCCCGGCGTTCGACGACGGCCGCCTCGATGCCAGGGACAAGCATGTCGTCGTCATCGGCGGCGGCGACACCGCGATGGACTGTGTCCGCACCGCGGTGCGTCAGGGCGCCAAGTCGGTCAAATGCCTCTATCGCCGCGACCGCGAGAATATGCCGGGGTCGCAGCGCGAAGTGACCAACGCCGAGGAAGAAGGCGTTGAATTCGTCTGGCTGTCGGCGCCCGAAAGCTTCACCGCCGACAAGCATGTGAAAGAGGTCGCGGTCGCAGGGATGCGCCTCGGCGCGCCCGACGCGAGTGGCCGCCGCAGCCCCGAGGCCGATCCCGGCCGCCAATTCGACGTCCCCGCCGACATGGTGATCAAGGCGCTCGGCTTCGATCCCGAGGAACTACCGCACCTGTTCGGTTCGCCCGACCTGTCGGTCACGCGCTGGGGCACTTTGCGCGTCGATCACCAGACGATGATGACCAGCCTGCCCGGCGTTTTTGCCGCCGGCGACATCGTCCGCGGCGCCAGCCTGGTCGTCTGGGGCATCCGCGACGGCCGCGACGTCAGCGATCAGATGGCAAAGTGGTTGAAAGCCAAGGCGAAAAGCGAAAAGAAGGCGGCATGACCAATAGGGGAAGGAATTTCATGATGCCGTCGTTCAAATCGATCCTGCTTGCCGGAGCAATCGCGATCGCGCCTGCACACGCTTTTGCCGCGCCGAAGGAAGCCCCGGTGGCCGATACCGTCGCCGCGCCCGCCGAAGACGAAATCGCGACCGAATATGACAGCAAGGCAGCTGCCGAAGAGGCAAAGGCCAAGATGCAGAAGGAAATGGACGAGGCGATCGCACTCGTCGAAAAAATGTTCGACACCAGCAGCCTGCCGCCGATCGAGCCGGCGCGCCTGGCGCTCGCGCAAAAGACGATGGGCGCGCTGATCCCCGCCGGCAGCCTCGAGCGCATGATGGACAATCTTTATGGCAAGATGTTCAAGACGATCATGGGCGAGTTCGGCGGCCAGTCGGACCTGATGCTGTCGATCCAGACCGGGGTCGAAAGCGACCAGATCGCGACGCTCGACGAAGCGACCAAGGGCAAGGTCGCCGACATGTTCGACCCGCATCGCAAGGAACGCGAAGACCAGATCACCAAGGTGATCAAACCGCTGATCAGCGAAGTGCTGGGCGACATGGAACCGCCGATGCGCGAAGGCATGTCCAAGGCCTATGCCCGCAAGTTCACGGCGGCGCAGCTCACCGACCTCAACGGCTTTCTCGCGACACCGACGGGCGCGCTCTACGCCAATGAATGGATGGCGCTGCAGGCCGATCCCGAAGTCATGGTCGCGGTGGTCAAGGCGATTCCGCCGCTCGTCACCAAATTCATCGACCGCGCGCCCGAGCTCGAGAAGGATTTCAAGGATCTGCCGAAGGAAAAGCAGCTTTCCGACTTCGACGACAAGGAACTCGCGAAGCTCGCCAAGCTGATGAAGGTCGATGTGAAAGTGCTGAAGGAACAGCGCGACATGTGGAAGACCGACAGCGTCGAAGCGGCCGACGCGGTCGCGGTCGATGCCGCCGACGATTATGCGGTCGACGCGGCAGCTGATGCTGCGACCGCCGCAGAGGACGCCGCCGACGCGGTCGCCGACCCCGCCTATGACCGCAGCAACTGGTCGGCCGACGACCTGAAGCGCGTCGAGGATCTCGAACTCGCTTATGAAAACGCCTCGCTCGCGGCGCAGCAGGCCGCCGAGGAAGCGGCTGCCAACGCGAGCAAGCGTTCGAAGCTACCCAATAAATAGGCACCCAGCCTGTCAGGACAAATATGATGACCCACTACCCCACCCCCGAACACGCGCGGCTCGAAGCCGAAGGCATGTATCGCCCCGACATGGAATCCGATGCCTGTGGCGTCGGCATGGTCGCGGCGACCGACGGCAAGCCGTCGCGCCGCGTTGTCGAGGCGGCGATCGAGGCGCTGCGGGCCGTGTGGCACCGCGGCGCGGTCGATGCCGATGGCAAGACGGGGGATGGGGCGGGCATCCATGTCGACCTGCCGGTCCGCTTCTTCGACGATGCGATCGCCGCATCGGGCCACAAGGTGCGCCCGAACCGCCTCGCCGTCGGCATGGTCTTCCTGCCGCGCACCGATCTGGGCGCGCAGGAGGAATGCCGCACGATCGTCGAGGCCGAGATCATCGACGCGGGCTTTACCATCTATGGCTGGCGCCAGGTGCCCGTCGACGTCTCGGTGATCGGCGACAAGGCGCAGCGCACGCGCCCCGAGATCGAGCAGATCATGATCGCCGGGCCGCTACCCGACGAACAGTCGATCGCCGAGTTCGAAAAGCAGCTCTATCTGGTCCGCCGCCGGATCGAGAAAAAGGTGATCGCGGCGCAGATCGCCGACTTCTATATCTGCAGCCTGTCGGCGCGCTCGATCATCTACAAGGGCCTGTTCCTCGCCGAAAGCCTCGGCGATTTCTATCCCGACCTAATGAACAAGCTGTTCGAAAGCCGGGTCGCGATCTTCCACCAGCGCTATTCCACCAACACCTTCCCGCAATGGTGGCTGGCGCAGCCGTTCCGCTGTCTCGCCCACAATGGCGAGATCAACACGATCCGCGGCAACAAGAACTGGATGAAGAGCCACGAGATCAAGATGGCGAGCCTCGCCTTCGGCGAGCATAGCGAAGACATCAAGCCGGTGATCCCCGCAGGCGCCAGCGACACCGCCGCGCTCGATGCGGTGTTCGAGGCGCTATGCCGCGCCGGCCGCGATGCGCCGACGGCGAAGCTGATCCTCGTCCCCGAGGCGTGGACGACCGAGTGCGACGTCCCCGACAACCACCGCGCGATGTATAGCTACCTCGCCAGCGTCATGGAGCCGTGGGACGGCCCCGCCGCGCTCGCGATGACTGACGGCCGCTGGGCGGTCGCGGGCATGGACCGCAATGCGCTGCGTCCGCTCCGCTATACGCTCACCGCCGACAATCTGCTCGTCGTCGGGTCAGAAAGCGGCATGGTGCTGCTCCCCGAAGCGAGCATCCGCAAGAAAGGCCGCCTCGGCCCCGGTCAGATGATCGCGGTCGATCTCGACGATGGCACGCTCTACGAAGATCTCGCGATCAAGGACAAGATCGCCGACGCGCAGGATTATCCCTCGCGCGTCAAGGGCTTCCGCACGATGGCCGACCTGCCCAAGGGCGGAAAGTCGAGCCTGCCTGCCTTCGAACGCCCCGAACTCCTCCGCCGCCAGGTCGCCGCGGGCCTCACCATGGAGGATATGGAACTGATCCTCTCGCCGATGGTCGAGGACGCCAAGGAAGCAATCGGATCGATGGGCGACGACACGCCTCTCGCGGTCATTTCCGACAAGCCGCGCCATGTCGCGCAATTCTTCCGCCAGAATTTCAGCCAGGTCACCAACCCGCCGATCGACAGTCTGCGCGAAAGGCATGTGATGAGCCTGAAGACGCGCTTTGCCAACCTCGCCAATATCCTCGATGAAAAGGGGCAGAGCGACCATGTCCTCGTGATCGACAGCCCTGTGCTCGTCGGGGACGACTGGGATCGCCTGCGCGCTTATTTCGGCGATGCCGTCGCCGATATCGATTGCACATTCCCCGTCGGCGGCGATGCAGCGACCTTGCGCGAAGCGATCGCGCGCGTCCGCCGCGAGGCCGAAGACGCCGTGCGTGCGGGCCGTTCGGAATTGTTCCTCTCCGACCAGAATCTGGGCGAAAATCGTGTCGGCATGGCGATGGTGCTCGCCGCCGCGGCGGTTCACACGCATCTCGTGCGCAAGGGCCTGCGCAGCTACGCCTCGATCAACGTCCGTTCGGCCGAGGTGCTCGACACCCACGCTTTCGCCGTGCTCGTCGGCGTCGGCGCGACGACGGTCCACGCCTATCTGGCCGAAGCCGCGATCGCCGATCGGCAGTCGCGCGGCCTGTTCGGCGAACTCACGCTCGACGACTGCCGCCAGCGTTTCCGCAAGGCAATCGACGACGGATTGCTCAAGATTCTCGCCAAGATGGGGATCGCGGTGATCTCCAGCTATCGCGGCGGCTATAATTTCGAGGCGGTCGGCCTCAGCCGCGCACTCGTCAACGATCTGTTCCCCGGGATGCCGGCCAAGATTTCGGGCGAAGGCTATCAATCGCTGTTCATCAACGCGACCGAGAAGCATGAGGCGGCGTTCGATGCGCGCGTCGCCACCCTGCCGATCGGCGGCTTCTATCGCCAGCGCGCGGGCGGCGAGGCGCATGCCTATTCGGCGCAACTGATGCACCTTTTGCAAACCGCGGTCGCGACCGACAGCTATTCGACCTATCTGCAATTCGCGCGCGGGGTCGCCGACCTGCCGCCGATCTATCTACGCGACCTGATGGAGTTCAATTATCCGGCGCAAGGCGTCGCGCTCGACAGCGTCGAGGCGATCACCGAAATCCGCAAGCGCTTCGTTACCCCGGGCATGTCGCTCGGCGCGCTGTCGCCCGAGGCGCATGAAACGCTGGCGATCGCGATGAACCGCATCGGCGCGAAAGCGGTGTCGGGCGAAGGCGGCGAAGCAAGCGAACGCTATCGCCCCTATGCCAATGGCGACAATGCCAACAGCAATATCAAGCAGATCGCTTCGGGCCGCTTCGGCGTCACCGCCGAATATCTCGGCGCGTGCGACGAGATCGAGATCAAGGTCGCACAGGGCGCCAAGCCCGGCGAAGGCGGACAGCTTCCGGGATTCAAAGTCACCGAGTTCATCGCGCGACTGCGCCATGCGACACCCGGCGTGACGCTGATCAGCCCGCCGCCGCATCACGATATCTATTCGATCGAGGATTTGGCGCAGCTCATCTACGATCTGAAGCAGATCAACCCGAAGGCGCGCGTCTGCGTGAAACTCGTCAGTTCGGCGGGCATCGGCACCGTCGCGGCGGGCGTCGCGAAAGCCCATGCCGACGTCATCCTTGTCGCAGGCAACACCGGCGGCACCGGCGCCAGCCCACAAACCAGCGTCAAATATGCCGGAACCCCGTGGGAAATGGGCCTGTCTGAAGTCAACCAGGTGCTCACCCTCAACGGCCTCCGCCACCGCATCCGCCTCCGCACCGACGGCGGGCTCAAGACCGGCCGCGACATTGTCATCGCCGCCATTCTCGGCGCCGAGGAATATGGCATCGGGACATTGAGCCTCGTCGCGATGGGCTGCATCATGGTGCGCCAGTGCCACAGCAACACCTGCCCCGTCGGGGTCTGCACGCAGGACGAAAAGCTGCGCCAGAAGTTCACGGGGTCGCCGGAGAAGGTCATCAACCTGATGACCTTCATCGCCGAGGAAGTGCGCGAAATCCTCGCCAAGCTGGGGGTTACGAGTCTCGACGAGGTGATCGGCCGCACCGAGCTGCTGCGTCAGGTCAGCCGCGGCGCCGAACATCTCGACGACCTCGACTTGAATCCGATCCTCGCCAAGGTCGACGCGCCCGACGATCAGCGCCGCTCGCAAGGCCCGCATTTCCGTAACCCGGTGCCCGACAGCCTCGACGCGCAGATCCTTAATGACGCGAAGCCCTTGTTCGAACGCGGCGAGCGCATGCAGCTGACGTACAATGTCCGCAACACGCACCGCGCCGTCGGCACCCGCCTGTCGGCCGAGATCACCGCGCGCTTCGGGATGAAGGGCCTCGCCGACGACCATGTCCAGGTGCGTCTGCGCGGCACCGCGGGCCAGTCATTGGGCGCCTTCCTCTGCCAGGGCATCACCTTGGAAGTGTTCGGCGACGCCAACGACTATGTCGGCAAGGGCCTGTCGGGCGGGCGCATCGTCGTGCGCCCGACGGTCTCCAGCCCACTCGTCAGCCAGCACAACAGCATCGTCGGCAACACCGTCCTTTACGGCGCGACCGCGGGCACGCTGCTTGCGGCGGGCCAGGCGGGCGAGCGTTTCGCAGTCCGCAACTCGGGCGCGAAGGTCGTTGTCGAAGGCTGCGGCGCAAACGGCTGTGAATATATGACCGGCGGCACCGCGGTGATCCTCGGCCCCGTCGGATCGAACTTCGGCGCGGGCATGACCGGCGGCATGGCCTTCATTCTCGACACCGACGATCAGTTCGAACGCCGCGCCAATCCCGAATCGATCGTCTGGCAGCGCCTCGCAAGCAACCATTGGGAAACGGTGCTCAAGGAGCTGGTCGAGGAGCATGCCAAGGCGACCGGCAGCAAATGGTCCGCCGAGATCCTCGCCGACTGGGACCGCTGGCGGACCCGTTTCTGGCAGGTTTGCCCGAAGGAAATGCTCAGCCGCCTGACGCATTCGCTGAACGAGGAAGAGGTCGAGGTCGTCGCGGCGGAGTAATTGCAAAATCCTCCCTGTGGCGCAGCCATGGGGTGGGGACCGTTCGCGAAGCGAATGGTGGAGGGGCGGCAAGGTTGCGCCATACGCCCCTCCGTCCGCGCTTCGCGCGGCCACCTCCCCATCGCTGCGCGACAGGGAGGATCACTTATCCCGACCGAAAGGCGCTTCGCCGCAAATCTCAGCCGCGTTCACCGCAGCGAAAGCGTCGATCCTCTAAAGAACGCCACTTCGCTGCCCCTCGTCCGCCGAAAGGAACGAGCCATGACCCGTATCGCCCTCGCCGCCCTCCCCCTGCTCGCGCTCGCCGCGCCGCTTCCGGCTGCCGCCAGCGAAATGAACGATACCGTCGCGACGCTCAACGACCCCGCCACGCAGGACCGGATGGCCGACACAATCACCGCGATGGTCGGCGCGCTGATGCAGATGCAGGTCGGTCCGCTCGCAAAAGCAGTGGCACAGATCGATCCCGAATCCGACGCCGCCTATATCCCGCCCGACGCGACGCTTGGCGAGGTGACCGGCCGCGACCCCTATTATGCCGAGCGCATGGGCGACGACGTCCGCGCGACGACGCGCATGGCAGGCCATGCCGCATCGGCGCTGGCGGCTTATGCCCCGGTCCTTAAGGACATGGCGCGCGACCTCGCGGCCCAATGGGAACGCGAGCGCGCCGACGCCCGCCGCTAAACCTCCCGCTCCGTCTCCCCGCTTTGTTCGCATAGCCGTTGCGCGCGGCGCCCCGCTGCCGCTATGCCAAGCCTATGTGGCAACTCTATCAATTTCCGCTCTGTCCCTTTTCGCGCAAGGTTCGCCTTTTGCTGGGCGAAAAGGGCGTCGGTTATGAATTGGTGCGCGAATCGCCGTGGGAGCGCCGCGACGAGTTCATCGACCTGAACCCGGCGGGGCGCACCCCGGTGATGGTCGATCAGGCGCGCGGGCAGGTGCTGATGGACAGCATGGCGATCGCCGAATATTTCGAGGAAACCGTCGAAGGCAAGGCGATGATCAACGGCACCGCGGCGAACCGCGCCGAAATCCGCCGCCTGACCTCCTGGTTCGACCATGATTTCTATTATGAGGTCACGGGCCCGCTGCTGTTCGAGCGCATGCAGAAACGCATCGTCCACCGCCAGCCGCCCGACGCCGGCGCGCTGCGCGAGGCGATGAAGGCGGCGAACAACCATCTCGACTATGTCGATTATCTGATCGACCACCGCACCTGGCTGGCCGGCGCGACGATGAGCCTCGCCGACCTGACCGCGGCGGCGCATATCTCGGTCGCCGATTATCTGGGCGGCATCGACTGGACCGGGCATGAGCAGACCAAGGGCTGGTATTCGGGGCTGAAGTCGCGCCCAAGCTTCCGGCCATTGCTGGCGGAGCGGATGGAAATCGTGACGCCGCCGAAATATTACGAAGACGTCGACTTCTAATCGTCGCCTTCGCGGCGGCGACGCGTACTCAGTCTCTGCTATCTGGCCACCGCGCCGCGACCAGATAATTAAGCGCCTCGCTACCGCCGAGCTTGAAGCCCTTCGCGGGCGATGGCGACAGACCGGTGCGGTCGATGACCTCCAGCCCCGCACTTTCAAGCAATTCGGTCAATTCCTCGGGCTTCAGAAACTGGTCCCAGTCGTGCGTCCCGCGCGGCACCGCGCCGACGCGCTCGGCCGCCTCGACGAGCAGCAGCTTCGACAGCATCGTGCGGTTCGGGGTCGACAGGATCATCAGCCCGCCGGGCGCGAGCCGCGCCGCGAGCTCGGCGATAAAGGCAGCGGGATCGGTGACATGTTCGACGACTTCCATCGAAGTCACGAGGTCGAAGGTCCGCCTTCCTTCTCCGTTCGCGTCGAGCGAAGTCGAGACACCCTTCGTTTGCGCATGACCGATAGGCATCTCGACTTCGTTCGATGCGAACGGGAATTGAGAATCCAATTCTCGAAGCTCGCCGGCAAAATAGTTGATCGCGAGCCCCTGCCCCGCCGCATGGTCGCGCGCTGCGGCAATATTTTCCGGCGCCGCATCGACTCCCGTAACCTTAGCGCCCATCCGCGCCAGCGGTTCGGCAAGCAACCCTGCCCCGCACCCGACGTCGATCGCCGTCTTTCCCGCCAGCGCAAACCGTTCGCGCGCATCGACATGCCAATGCGCGTCGACCTGCGCGCGAATATAGGACAGCCGCACCGGATTGAGCTTGTGCAGCATCGCCGACGATCCATGCGGATCCCACCAGTCGGCGGCCAGCGCCCCGAAATGGGCGGCTTCGTGCGGGTTGATCGTGGCAGCACTCATGCCCTGCGATGTGGCACCGTGCCTCGCGCCATGCAAGAAATTCTATCCCGCGCATGTGTTCGCGCGCTTGCCATCGCCCTCCCCCTTCCGTAACAGCCGAGCGCCGCGGAATTGTTCGAATGTTGCGGCAGAAACCAGTTTCTTGAAAGCGGGGCGAGATGGCGCGGATCGTGATGAAATTCGGGGGCACGTCGATGGCGGGCACCGAGCGGATTCGCACCGTGGCGAAACTTGTCGCGCGCGAAGTCGCCAATGGCAACGAAGTTGCGGTCGTCGTCTCGGCAATGGCGGGCGAGACCGACCGGCTCGTCAATTTCTGCCGCGAAGCGAACCCGCGCTACGACCCCGCCGAATATGACGTCGTCGTCGCTGCGGGCGAACAGATCACCTCGGGCCTGCTCGCGCTGACCTTGCAAGCGATGGGCACTCCCGCGCGCAGCTGGCTCGGCTGGCAGCTTCCGATCCGCACCGAAGAAGCCCATGCCCGCGCGCGCATCGCCGACATCGACACCGGCGCGCTCGCCGCCGCGATGGCGAAGGGCGAGGTTGCGGTGATCCCCGGCTTCCAGGGGCTGATGGACGATGGCCGCGTCTCGACGCTCGGCCGGGGGGGCTCCGACACCAGCGCGGTCGCGGTTGCCGCGGCGCTCAAGGCCGATCGCTGCGATATCTACACCGACGTCGACGGCGTCTATACCACCGACCCGCGCATCGTCGCGCGCGCGCGCAAGCTCGACTATGTGACCTATGAGGAAATGCTCGAACTCGCGAGCGTCGGCGCCAAAGTGCTCCAGACGCGCTCGGTCGGGCTCGCGATGAAAGAGGGCGTGCGCGTGCAGGTCCTCTCGAGCTTCGTCGAGGGCGATGAGGCTCCCAAAAAAGGCACGATGATCGTCAGCGACGAGGAAATAGAGGAACATCAGATGGAACGGCAGCTGATCACCGGCATCGCCCATGACAAGAATGAAGCGAAGATCATCGTCACGCGCGTGCCCGACAAGCCCGGCGCGGTCGCGAACATCTTTGGCCCGCTCGCCGCGGCGGGGATCAACGTCGACATGATCATCCAGAATGTCGGCCGCGAAAAGGGCGAGACCGACGTGACCTTCACCGTTCCCGCCACCGACCTGATCCGCTCGATCGACCTGCTCGAGGCCGCGAAGGACAAGATCGGCTTCAACCGCATCATCAGCGACGACAAGGTCGCAAAGATCAGCGTCGTCGGCGTCGGCATGAAGAGCCACGCAGGGGTCGCCAGCACGATGTTCCGTGCGCTGGCCGACCGCGGCATCAACATCCAGGCGATCTCGACCAGCGAGATCAAGGTCAGCGTGCTGATCGACGAGGACGAAACCGAACTCGCGGTGCGCGTGCTGCACACGGCTTATGGGCTCGACGCGGACTAGAGATTGCCCAAGACCCGATATTGATCGTCACCCCGGCGAACCCGAGGCCACCGATGTTATAACTCGGTTGGCGTCGGGTGCGGGATTGTCGTTTGCGAAGTCGAGTATCCCCATCAACGACCCGTGAAGGGTAGCATGGATTTCGCCGCGCATCGCACCGGGATGCAGCACGATCTTGCCGACGCGAGCCGGTGGGTCATGCTGCCAGCGCCCGGCGCTGCAGTTCCTCAGGCCGGATTGTCCGACCGTTGGTGCAGGCACAACCGCGATGATGACCGGCGCAACCATAGCGGTCTCCTACGACAATGGCATAGACACCGCCGCAGACGCCGCATTCGAGGAGCCCCCGAGAGCAGATAGGCGGGCCGACGCGCGCCATGCAAGGCGCGCGCCTTGGCCTGCTGCCCAGCCTTGAAGACGCACTCAACCTAATCCCCTGCAGCTAGCATCGCGTGTCGCGGTTTCCCGTTCCGGCTCACAAAAAATTCGATATAAGCCAAGCAGAATCTGCGGGGGCGATGCTGGTGGGTGCAAACTTAGGATCAACCACCGACGCGAATTCGGTTGCGCGATTGGCGCACCATGTCGAAATACTTCAGCGCAGAGGCTGGATGACGGACATGCCGCCCGCGATCCGGTCCAGAATTATGGACAGTGGCCGCACGATGTCCGTGAATCGTGGGCAGAGGATTTTCGCATATGGCGATCCCCCCGGCGGCATTTATGGCATATTGTCTGGCGGCATAGGCATGGAGGCGTGCTCGGGTTACCATTCTGTGCGCCTTGGCCACATCATGAGAGAGGGCGATTGGTTCGGCCATGGGCCAGCATTGGAGCGCGGCGTTCGCAGCCTTGGCTGCCGTGCCGTCGAGGACTCCCTACTTTGGACTGTGCCACTCCCGGCTTTAATCACGCTGATGCAGGATGACCCTGAAACGTCGCGCTTCGTCGGCGAACTCGCCAGCGCGAACGCCCGCATCCTGACCTATATTGCCTGCGACCTACTCATCCCCTCTGCTCCGCGTAGAATGGCAGCCGTTCTTCTCCGCGTGACGGGGGCTCTCGAAGGCGTAAGGCCCTCCGATCCCGAAGGTTATCTTCTTACCCAGTCAGAACTTGGTGAGATGGCCAATGTGTCGCGCCATCATGTCAATCGCGTCCTTGGGCAGTTCATGGAAAAGGGCTGGGTGACGAAGAGCTATAACCGGTTGCGATTGCTTGATATCCCCTCGTTGGCTGATTTTGCTTTCCATGATGAGTAATGTGACCATTCGCGCTCATCTGCGGGGGGCCAAAATGACCGCGCTTCTCAGCCAGGGAAACTGGCCTGGACGCTTGCCATGGTCGCAGGCGCAGGTTCGAAAACGACGGCAGACTAGCTTGGCAGCTTCGCTTCGAACGCCTCGATCCGGATAATTCCCAGCCGGGGATATTCGAGATCCATTATCGTGTAGCAGACCAGAGCCATAAGCGAGGTGAAGGCGACGACGTGGAGCCAACTTCGGCCTTTACCGGTTCCTTGCGAATATCCGGTCAACACCGACGCGATGATCACGCCAATGCCGATCACGATGAAAACCATGTCGGGCATGTGCGTGGTGAGCGCCATCGCGCGAACGGTCGCCAAATCAAATAGCCGATTGAGTGCGGGGAGCAGCAGCATGTTGACGCCTGGAGACGCGTCTGGCCGCGACGCGGCTTCGACAGCGTGAGACCAAAGCTCGCGCTGCAGCGCCTGGGTCGCCGCAAAGCGTTTACGAAAAGCCGACTCATCGCCTGCGACTTCATGGCTTGCGCGCCGCGACGCCTGATACCGGTCCATCGCCAAGTTCAGGCCCGGTCGCAGGTCCTGTGGCGCCAGCGAAATGGAAAGGCGCACTGTTCCGGTTGCGTTCGCCTCCTCGACGATGAGCGCCCGGCGTTCTTCGAACTGCTTGGCCGCGGATGAGAAGGACAGTGCCAACAACAGGCCCAGAAGCGCGTAAACCGCGGTTTCGATCAGACCCGTTGTCGGAATGTCGCCGCTATTCCCCCCTGCCGAATACGTCTTCCCAGTTCGACGCAACCGAGGAGCGCGAAAAAGAACCCTGGCAACGTAAGGAAGGGAACCGAAAGGAGCGCAGCGATCATCTACACCTCATGATGGTTCGAAGACCAAATGCGGCATGAGCGAAAATCGAAGCATCGCCCGAGCCCCCGAATGGAGATCAATTGGCGATAATCCGCGCGGTGCGTCCCGCAACGACGCCTGTCACGACCGCACCCCGCCGTTGCTCGCGGTATCGGATCTCTTCACAATCGACCGGATAATCACCATAGGATCGCGCGCTCACGCACTCCTCATAATTGTCATCGACGCGCTTGTTGGCAACTGCACCAGCTACACCCGTTGCCAACGCGCCCGTCACCACCCCGATCCGCCGCGCATCACGGCGCTTTTCCCAATAATTTTCATGATAGCCGCCACCATGATGCCGCCGCTCGCGTGCATCGGCGGTTACGACCAGTCCCGTCAGCATGACGAGAGCGACGGCGCCAACCGCGCGAAGTGGGGACATGCTCACAGTTTTGTGGCCGCATCTGAGAGGCGGAGTCCGGCGTCGCTCGCCGAGCAGAGCGTGGCAAGTTTGACGACCGTGTCAGCCATCCAGCTCTTTGTCAGCGGGCGCGCCGCCGGATTAACACCGTCGCGCCCCGATAGAAAACCGTGAACCCATAACATGGTGCTCGCGAGGTCATCCTGCGCGGCATTGGCAAGCGCCTTTTGAGCCGCGGTAGCCTTTGCATCGGGCTGGGCCACCTTGATCGCTGCCATATACTGGCCGCATGTCACGTCGAGAAGGTCGGCCTCGGCGCTAGCGGGCGTTGCCCCATTCGCGGCCGGATGAAAAATCATGATCAGGGCGGCCGCGCCAGCGGCAGGAAATGAACGTCGCATCAAAAATTCCTTTTAGGAAAGTTAGAAACCGGCTTTTAAACGAAGTGAGGAAACGACAGCGGTGCGTCGGTCGGGCACAGCGCCATCGATGACCTGAACGTCGGCGGTTAGTCGAAACGGCTTGCCAATCTGGACAGTATAAAAGGCTTCGAGTCCCTGCTCGTCGCGGATACGCGCGATCGGAGCGGCGGCATCAATGATCAGATTGCTGAAGCTTTGGCGGAAATAAGCGAAGCCGAAGCGGTCGTCGGGGCGCGATAGCCAGGGTTGACCACCAACTCCCAGATGCATGCTCCAGTCGAGCGGTGTCGGATTTCCGTCGGACAGCCCAACCTGTCCGAATACACCCCAACCGCGCCCCTTCGCTGTCGGGTTCATCCACAGAAACTGCTGAAAGGCGTATGTGACGTTCCATGCCCCCTTGTTCGTGCCGGTCACGCGGGTTTCAGGCGGCAACACCAACTCGGGGAGATCGTTCAAATCGAAGCCGGTTTTGGTATTCACCGACGCTTTGAAATTCTGATAGCCGGGTTTGCCGCCTATCGTCACCGGTACCATTGCCGACGCCAGGAAGGACGTGCCGCTGCCGAACGGATCTTCGAATCCCGTTTTGTTCGTCTGGTTTGCGGGGTCGTAGACCCACAAGCCGAACACCGCCGATTTTGTCGGGATCGACAGCATCGCGCCCAGAAGCGATGGTGGCACAAGCCCGCTCGGCGGAGCGGCGAGCGCAATGTTCTGAAATCCGTCAAGTCCGCCGCCACCGACGATCGGAGTCTTCGCCACAAGATCGAACAAGTTGATCTTGCCGATATTGAGTGACGCCGATTCGCCTATTTTCACGGTAGCATGCATCGACAAGTCGAAATCCTCGCCGCCGTTGCTCGGAAACATGAGCGCGGTGTTCAAGGGCAGCACGCTGCCGTCGCCTATATCATTCACATTGTTCCCGAAGACGAATTCCGGGTGGAGGTTGATGGTAATCCGGTCGTTGATCGGCGCCGCGATGCTGACATCGAGACGTCCCCCCAGTTGCGGGTCGCTATTGCCGTCGCCAGCAATCTTGGCGCCCGTGAAAATCGTTGCCGATCCGCTCACTGAGGGTGCCTCTGCGAATGCTGTCCCCGGCGAAACGACACAGAACAGAACGGCTATTGTTCGCAAATTGGGACGGGGCATCGCTTTGCCTCCTGCAAAGAAGTTGTCCAAGCTCCGCCTTGGCCCGAAAGCGCAGTGCCCGGAGCAGATGGCCTTGTGGGACGGGCCCGTCAGGGCTGGCTGTAGATGGTTTTGCCGTCCTTCAGCGTTTCGATGACCTTGATGTCTTTAATGGCTTCCGGTGCAACTTTGGTGGGGTCGGCGGAGAGGATCACCAGGTCGGCTCGCTTGCCGACAGCAATCGATCCCTTGGACGCTTCTTCGCGGTACTGGTACGCCGCGTTGATCGTGATGGCCTGCAGCGCCTGATAGGCGGTGATCCGCTGATCGGCTCCCAGAGTCCCGCCAGACCGCAATTGCCGGTTTACGGCCGTCCACACCGTCATCAACTGGTCGATGGGGACGACAAAGGCATCGGTATGATTGGTTGGACGGAGACCGGCATCGATCGCGGCCTTCATGGGACTGATGAAGCTCGACTGCTTCGGGCCGCGATTGGCGACATGGGTATCGCCAAAAAAGAATGTGTGATCCGTGAACAGCGACGGGATGATCTTCATCTTCGCAAACGCAGCGATCTGATCAGGCCGAATGAACTGGCAGTGGATGCAGGTGGTACGCCGATCTTTGGCGATATCGGCTCCGGCCATCTCCTGATGGGTCGCGATGATGAAATCGATCGCCGCATCCCCGTTCCCGTGCATCAGAACTTGCAGATCATTATCGTAGCACGTCTTCACCATTGCCCCGATGGCATCGAGGGGAATACTGGGTTCGCCTTTCCAGTCCTTCTCGCCGCCCGGACCACCGGTCAGATAGGGCGTTGTGAACCAGGCCGTCTTGCCTTGCGGCGAGCCATCCACCGTGACCTTGCACCCACCGATCTTCAATCGCTGGTTATACTTTCCGAATGTCGACGGCGGATTGGATTTCAATATGGATTCAAGATCGACGATAAAGGGGTAGGCAATGACATCAATAATAAGCCCGTCGTTGGACGCGACCCGCTGGAGTTGCTGCAGCATGGGCTGAGTGGTGGCGCCTTCCTGAGCGGTCGTGACGCCCGCTGCGGCATAAAGAAGCTGCCCTGACCGGGCGGCCGCCATTTCCTGCTCCTCATTGGGCGACGGAAGCTTGGCATGCATGGGCAGATAGCCCGCTTCCATTACCAGCCCCTGCAATTCCTGCGTGCCTGGCCGACGCAGAATGACCCCGCCTGCAGGCGTCGGCATTCCATCCTTGTAGCCATAGAGTTCCATGGCCTTGGAGTTGATGACGGCGCCGTGCATGGAGACGTGAATCACGCCAACAGGATTGTCCGGAAACGCCTTGTCGAGGATCTCGCGCGACAGCACTTGCCCTTTAGGCATCAAGTTTTCGTCATAGCCCCATCCGAGCAGCAGCTCCCCCGGCTTCAAGCTCTTGGCGGCGGCGCCCTCTTGCAGTGCCGCGACAATCTCGTCTGGATTGGAAGCCGGGCCGACCGGGGGGCCAGAAACATTCACACGATCGGCCAGCGCGAGTGAATCGATGAAATGGCTGTGGGGATCGATAAAACCGGGCAGCAATGCCTTTCCGCCTAGATCCTTGACGACGGTATTGGTGCCCTTCCGCGCCATCGCCTCGGCGTCGCTGCCGGCAAAGACAATCTTGCCGCCGTCCACCACCACGGCTTCAACATAGGCGGGCTGATCGCCTTCCATCGTGAGAATCGGTCCGCCACGAATAATGGTGCTCGGTCCCGCCTCTTCTGTCGGAACACTAGCGCATCCAGCGAGGGCTACCGCAGAAGCAAGAAACATCGAACGAAAAGCAGTATGGACCCGGAACATCGCAGCCTCCCCCATTAAACAGAAGCTGTCTTGCATATCGATGATGCAGAGAATATCGCATTTCCAGCAAATGGCGGCTTCCAGCGATTTATAACATAAGTGCACCCGGGAAAGCGGGGATGACGGGATATGTCCTGGAAAGCGGCGGCCGCTTTCGGACTATTCGGCGGCTACCGCAGCCGAGCTACCACTTTCCATGCGACGCAGCCGCGCCTGCCCGACGAAATGCACCACCGCAATGTGAACCGCAAACAGCCCGAATTTCGACGCCAGCGGGAAAATGCCGATGAACATTGGCCACCACTGGGTGAAGAACAGCGCGACGATCAGATTGAGCCCCGCGCTCGCGAACATCAGCGCCGACCAGATCATGCCGAAACGGTCCATGACGTCGCCGACCAACGCCATCTGCGCGGGCGGGATATATCGGCTCAGCCAGCCCTTGCGCAGCATCACCATGCCGACGATCAGATAGACCACCGTCGGCTTCGCCATCACGAAGCGCGGGTCGCCGGTGAGCAGGGTTGCGGCAGCGGTGAACAGCACCGACGCCAAGCTGATCCATTGCAGTGCCGCGACCTGATGCCCGCGCGCCAGCTCATAGCCGACCACCGCGACCGCGACGACGGTGCCCGCGATCACGGCGGGAACGATCCCGGCGCCGGTGGCGAGCAGGATCGCAAAGACGATGATTCCCAAGGAATCGAAAAGCATCGGCCCCAAGGCATAGAGCAAGGTTCGCATGACCTTTCCTTCCGCGCTGCGATGTTATCGACGTCAACATGGGCGCAGTTAGCGAGTCGGGTCAAGTCAAAATTGACATTGTTAACATTGACCGCGCCGGAACGCCGCCCGCACGCGTCGAACCGAGACTTAGTCGCGCAGCCGCACCGTCGCCGTCACCGACAGGCCCGGCCGCAGCTGCTTCAGCGCCGCCTGCCCCGGGTCAAGATGGATGCGCACCCCAACGCGCTGGACGATCTTGGTGAAATTGCCCGATCCAGGCTCGAACGGCAGCAGGGTGAACTCGCTCGCCGATCCCGGCGCCAGGCTTTCGATCGTTCCGGTTACCGTGTCGCCGAGCGCGTCGACATAGACGTCGGCCTTTTGTCCGGGCCGCATCTCGCGCGTCTGCGTTTCCTTGAAATTGGCGACGACATAGATCGACCGCACCGGCACCACCGACAGCAGGCGCGAACCCGGCTGGACATAGTCGCCGACCTGGATGCGGCGGTTCCCCACGACACCATCGATCGGCGCGATGACGAGCGTATGGCCGCGGTCGAGCTTTGCGAGCGCCAGCGCGGCGCGCGCCTTGGCGGCAGCGGCTTCGGCTGCCTGCACCCGCGCCGCAAGGATCGGCCCCTTTGCCTGCGTCACCGACGCCTCCTCGATGCTGGCCCCCAGGTCGGCGCGCGAACGCTGCGCTGCCGAGGCGGCACCGATCGCGGTCGAATCGACCTGTTCGGCGTCGCGTCGGGTGACGAAGCCATCGACGAGCAGCGCATTATAGCGGCGCCGGTCGGCCGACGCGCGCGCCGATTCGGCGTCGGCGGCGGCGATCTGCGTGTTGATCGAACGAATATGCGCGGCGGCAAGCTTCTGCTCAGCGCCAAGCGAGGCGAGCGTCGCGCGCGCGGTCGCGACCTGCGCATCGGCGTCGGCGACTGCTGCCTCCGCCGCGAGCAGGCGCGAGTCATAATCGCGCACGTCGATGCGGACGAGCGGATCGCCGGCCCTCACCGCCTGATTGTCGCGCACCAGCACCGCAGTGACGAGCCCGCCGACGCGCGGCGCGACCTCGCTGGCATCGGCTTGCAGATAGGCGTTGTCGGTCGACTCCACTGTGCGCGGCGCGAGCAGCCACCAAACACCGATGGCCGCAATCAAAAGCGCGATCGCGCCGACCTTCCAAGCCTTTTTCGGAATCGACATCGTGCGGCGAACCGGCGCTTCAGCCTCGATTGTCACCGGCGCGTTCATTGCTGGATCACCAGCAGCGTCGAGGTCGCGGTCGCGAGGATGCGCCCTTCCGCATCGGTCAGCTTCGCCTCGACATAGGCGACGCGGCGGCCGATCGAGATCACATGGCCCTCAGCACGGACCTTGCCCGTCTTGCCGGTCATCGCCTTGAGATACGAGGTCTTGAGCTCGAGCGTCGTCATCGCCTGATCGTCGGCAAGCTGGGTCACGACCGCGATTCCGCAGGCCGAATCGAGCAAAGTCGCGGCATAACCGCCATGGACGATACCCATCGGATTAAAATGCTCGGGTCCGGGTACGCCCTCGAACGCGGCCCAGCCCTCGCCGGCGTCGACAAGCTGGAACCCCAGCGTCTCGCCGATCGGAGGGCGTCCGCCAGTTGCTATCAGCCCCTGCACCTTCGCCAGCGTCATTGCGCGGTCTCCAGTCCGTAACGCGCGACGATGCTCGCGTGCGTGTCGGCGAGCATCGCATCGGACAGCGCCGGATCGCCGACCGCACGCGCAAGCGCGACGCCGCCGACCAGTTGCGCGAGCAAGGCGTACGATTCCGCCTGCGCGTCCGCAAACCCAAGCTTCGCCAGCGGCGCCGCGAGGCGGCTCGCAATCCCTTCCACCCCCGCGCCGAACCGTTCGCGTGTCGCGGGTTGCGAGCGTGCGAAATCGCCCGACAAAGTTGGCAGCGGGCAACCTCGGTCGCGGCTGTCGCGGTGCTTGGCCGAGAGGTAGAAATCGACATAGGCGCGCAACACGCTGCGCGGATCACCGTCGGTGTCGATCCGCTCGGTCCGTGCGCGCGCATCGGCGAACATCGCGCCGATCGCCTCATTCACCAGCGCGTCCTTCGACGGAAAATGGGCATAGAAGCCGCCGTGCGTCAGTCCGGCGCGCGCCATGATCCCCGACACCGCGACATTGTCGGGTCCCTTGGCGCGGATCTCCTTCGCCGCCTCTTTCAAAACGCGCTCGCGCGTCTCGGCTTTGTGGGTTTGTGAATAGCGCACTTGCGTCTCCTTTTATATGACGCATATAATATAAAGACGACAGGACACAAGACCCATGGCCTCCATCCCGCTTTCCCCCGCTGCCGCAGATGCGCCGTTTAACCCGGCGGCGATGCCCGATGCCCGGAAATATCTGATCTTTGCAGTGATGGCGTTCGGCCAGTTCATGGCGCTGATCGACATCCAGATCGTCGCCGCGTCGCTCAACGAGGTGCAGGCGGGACTCAGCGCGGGGCCCGACGAAATCAGCTGGGTGCAGACCGCCTATCTGATGGCCGAGCTCGTCATGATCCCCTTCGCAGCCTTCCTCGCGCAGGCGCTCTCGACGCGCTGGCTGTTCGCGGCGTCGGCGGGGCTGTTCACGATCGCGTCCATGCTCTGCGGGCTCGCGTGGAACATCGAATCGATGATCCTGTTCCGCGCGGCGCAGGGCTTTGTCGGCGGCGCGATGATCCCGACGGTGTTCGCGACGGGCTATATGCTGTTCGAGGGCAAGCAGCGCGCGATGATCCCCGCGATCCTCGGCATGGTGTCGGTGCTCGCGCCCACATTGGGCCCGACGGTCGGCGGCTGGATCACCGACGCGATGGGTTGGCGCTGGGTCTTCTTCATCAACGTCGTGCCCGGCGCCGCGGTGACGCTCGCGATCATAGCGCTAGTCAAGATCGACAGGCCGAACCTGCCGATGCTGCGCCGCATCGACTGGGTCCACCTCGCCTCGATGGCGGTGTTTCTTGCCGGGCTCGAGTTCGTGCTTGAAGAAGGGCCGAAGCATGAATGGTTCAGCGAACCGTCGATCGCGATCGGCGCGTGGCTGTCGTTCGTCGCTTTCGGCCTGTTCCTCGAACGCTCGTTCCGCTCCGACGGGCCGATCGTGAAGCTGACCCCATTCCGCAAGCCGACCTTCGTCTTCGCCTGCGTCTTCAACCTCGTGATCGGGTTCGGCCTTTATGCCAGTACCTATCTGGTGCCCATCTTCCTCGGCCGGGTGCAGGGATACAACGCGTCGGAAATCGGCACGACGGTGTTCGTCTCCGGAATCGCGCAATTGCTCGGCGTGCCGATCGCCGCGGCGCTGTCGCAAAAGGTCGACCAGCGCATCGTCATTACCTTCGGGCTCAGTCTGTTCGCGGTGGGCCTCTGGATGTTCAGCTTCATGACCCCCGAATGGGGCTTTGCCGCGCTCTTCTGGCCGCAGGTCGTGCGCAGCTTCGCGATCATGTTGTGCATCGTCCCCTCGGTCGGCCTCGCGCTCGGCAATTTCGAAGGGCCGGAGCTGCGCTATGCCTCGGGCCTGTTCAACCTGATGCGCAACCTCGGCGGCGCGATCGGCATCGCGCTCGTCAACACCTGGCTCGGCGACAATTTGCGACTGCACATGCTGCGGCTTTCCGAAGCGCTCGGCCGGTCGAGCGAAGCCGCGAACGAAGCTGCGGCAGGGCTGGCGCAATCGATCGGCCATTATGTCGCCGACCCCGCGCTCGCGGCGCAAATGGCGAGCGGAACGCTGGCGCGCATCATCGGGCGCGAGGCGCTGACCCTCGCCTTCGACGACGTGTTCCGCCTGATGGCTTACCTCTTCCTCGCCGCGCTGGTGATGGTCCCCTTCTGCAAACCCCCGCCGATCGGCGGCCCGGCACCGAAGGATGCCCACTAAATCCGCCCTGTGGCGAAGCCATGGGGAGGTGGCAGCGCGAAGCGCTGACGGAGGGGCGAATAGCGCAACGCCGCCGCCCCTCACCACGCCCTACGGGCGCGGTCCCCTTCCCCACCGCTTCGCAGCAGGGAGGACTTAACGGCAGCTCTCCACCCCAAAGCGGACATCCGAATAATCCTTTCCTACATTATCCGGCCATGCTTCAAACTGGTCGATGGAACACAGCACCCCACCCGCTCCGCTCCTCGCGGACACCTGCCTCGCCTTCACCCCCGTCGCGCAACAACGCAACCGCGCCGACGGCTGGACACCCGAAACGCAGGCCAATTTCATCCGCGCACTCGAAGCGATGGGCTCGGTCGGCAAGGCGGCGCGCGCCGTCGGCATGGGCCGCGCCTCCGCCTATCGCCTGCGCGAGCGGCCCGAGGCAGCCAGCTTCGCTGCCGCATGGGACCGCGCGATTTTTATGGGCCGCACGCATCAATTCAGCATTGCGATGGACCGTGCGCTCAACGGCGTGACCATCGTCCGCGTGCTGAAGGGCGGCGCGATCGACGTCAGCGGTGGTCCCGACATGGCGGTCGTTAATGCCGCGCTGCGCGAAGACGCCTTCGCTAAAGCGACAAAGGAGACAGAATGAACGCGCCCGTGCGAATCTTTTGTCGCTTTAAGCAAAAAAAAGACCCGCCCCCAGACCCATGTCTCCGGGGGCGGGTCCGCGACCCGTCGTCTTTACGGCGCTAGCCGATCAGGCGAGGTCGAAACGGTCGGCGTTCATCACCTTGGTCCAGGCCTTGACGAAATCCTTGACGAATTTCTCTTCATGGCCCGTTTCGGCATAGACTTCGGCGACCGCGCGCAGTTCCGAGTTCGAGCCGAAGATCAGGTCGGCACGCGTCGCGCGCCAGGTTTCGCCGCCGCCCTTGCGGTCGGTGGCGACATATTCCTGGTCGTCCGATCCGTCGACGGCCTTCCACACGTTGGTCATGTCGAGCAAGTTGACGAAGAAGTCGTTGGTCAACTGCCCCGAACGCTTGGTAAAGTGGCCATGCCCGCGCTCGCCGTGATTGGCGCCGAGCACGCGCAGCCCGCCGACCAACACCGTCATTTCGGGCACCGACAGGCCGAGCAGCGATGCGCGGTCGAGCATCATTTCCTCGGTCTTCACCGCCAGCTTTTTCTTGCCGACATAGTTGCGGAACGCGTCGGCTTCGGGCTCCATCACCTCGAAGCTTTCGGCGTCGGTCTGTTCCGCACTCGCATCGCCGCGACCGCCCGTGAACGGCACCGGAACGTTAAAGCCCGCCTCCTTGATCGCCTTTTCAATCCCGACCACACCGCCGAGCACGATCGCATCGGCCATCGACATGTTGCCGCGCAGGCCGTCGAGCGTGCTCAGCACCTTGCCGAGGATTGCAGGTTCGTTGACGTCCCAGTCCTTCTGCGGGGCGAGGCGAACACGCGCGCCATTGGCGCCGCCGCGATGGTCCGACTTGCGATAAGTGCTCGCCGATGCCCAGGCCGCCTTGACCAGTTCGCTGACCGTCAAACCGCTCGCGGCGATCTTGTCCTTCACCGCCTTCACTTCGGCGTCCGACGGCATGGTGCCGGCCGGGATCGGATCCTGCCAAATCAGGTCTTCGGCCGGGACCTCGGGGCCGAGGTAGCGGACCTTCGGCCCCATGTCGCGGTGGCACAATTTGAACCAGGCGCGCGCGAAAGCATCCTTGAACGCTTCGTGATCGCTCCGGAACTTCTCGCTGATCTTGCGGAATTCCGGGTCCATCTTGAGCGCCATGTCGGCGGTCGTCATCATCGTCGGAACCTTCAGGTTCGGATCCCAGGCCGCCGGGGCCATATCCTCTTCCTTCTGGTTGATCGGCTGCCATTGCTGCGCGCCGGCGGGCGAGCGGACGAGCTCATAATCATAGTCGAGCAGCAGGCGGAAATAATTTTCACTCCATTCAGTCGGCGTGTTGACCCACGCTCCCTCGATACCGCTGGTCACGGCGTGTTCGCCGATGCCGCCGCTTTCGTGGCTGCTGACCCAGCCGAAACCCTGCGCCGCCAGATCGCCGCCGGAGGGCGCCGCGCCGAGCAGCGACGCGTCGCCATTGCCATGCGCCTTGCCGAACGTATGTCCACCAGCGGTCAGCGCGACGGTTTCCTCATGGTTCATCGCCATGCGCTCGAAGGTTTCCTTGATGTCGCGTGCCGACAGCAAAGGATCGGGATTGCCGCCCGGACCTTCGGGATTGACGTAAATCAGGCCCATCTGGATCGCGGCGAGCGGTCCTTCGATTTCAGCGAACCCCTTGTCGGGATCGATGCGGGTCTGAACACCCTCGTTGACCCATTTGTCCTCGCTGCCCCAATAGATGTCGCGCTCGGGCTCGAACACGTCGGCGCGGCCGCCGCCGAAGCCGAACACCGGGCCGCCCATGCTTTCGATCGCGACATTGCCGGTCAGGATGAACAGGTCGGCCCAGCTGATCTTGTTGCCATATTTCTGCTTGATCGGCCACAGCAGGCGGCGCGCCTTGTCGAGATTGCCATTGTCGGGCCAGCTGTCGAGCGGGGCGAAACGCTGTTGCCCGCTGTTGGCGCCGCCGCGGCCATCGGCGGTGCGATAGGTGCCCGCGGCGTGCCACGCCATGCGGATGAAGAAGGGACCATAATGGCCATAGTCCGCCGGCCACCACGGCTGGCTGTCGGTCATCAATGCGGTCAGGTCGGCCTTCAGCGCCTGATAGTCGAGCAGCGCGAACGCCTTCGAATAATCGAAGTCGTCGCCGAGCGGGTTCGACGAGCCGTTGGGATTGAGGATCTCGGTCGCCAGCATGTCGGGCCACCAATCCTTGTTGGTGCGGCCGAGCAGCGCGCGGACGCCGCCGGGCTGGTGGACCGGGCAACCGCTGCCGATGGGGGTCTGGTCGTTCATGCAGTCTCTCCTTTTAGGGTTTGGGCCTTTTATGGTTTGGGACGGTGGCGCGGCAGGATGACCGGCGCATGACGAGCGGGCGACTTCGTCGTCGCCGAAGGGCTTGTCGCGCGGGCATGGTGCGAGTCGATGCCGTCATCCTTTCGCTCTGAACTGTCGACGATAGGCCGAAGGTCCCAATCGACCTAAACGAATAAGGTGAATTCAGTGATTGAGTGGTCCGATCATAGACACAGCCTCCCGCTGTTCTCCACAGCGCCCATCGCAGAACGGCCACGCCCTGACGTAAGCGGGACGAGCTGCGGAACGTCGAGCATGTCCAACGGGTTGATCGGACGCCGCAATGCTAGATTTACCGCGGCAAAAGGAGATGGAAAGTGGCTAACACCCCCAACCAGCAGAATGATAAAAAACCGCAGTCGGACCGCGACCGCCAACAGCAGCAGCAGGACGGCCAGAACCGCCAGCCCGGCAGCGAACAGCGTCCCGATCAGGGCCGCCAGAACCCACAGCAGCGCTGACACCGTCAGCCTGCACGAGAAAGGGCCGCCCTCACAGGCGGCCCTTTTCATTTGTTTCCCAACCGCCGGATCAGAAGCTGAACTTCACCGTTCCACCCCACGTCCGCGGGTCGCCGACCGTGCCGGCAATCAGGCCGGTGTTGCCAGGCGCTACTTGCAACAGTTCGATATAATTCACGTCGAACGCGTTGCGCACCCAACCGAAGACGTCGACGCCCTCGCTACGGAAACCGATGCGGAAGTTGGTCAGCGCATAGCCCTTGACCTCGGTGTAGATCGACGGCGAGGCGTTCGAATTCCACAGCGAGCGATAATTGCCGTCGACGCCCAGATAGACCTGCCCTTCCTTCGCCAGCAGGGTGGCCGGCGCGTTGGCCTCGGCGCCATAGGAAAAGGCCCATTTCGACACGCCGGGCAGGCGCTGCCCCGAGATGTCGCACTGCCGCGGGCTGAGCGCCCCGGGGACGCCAGGCTGCGAATAATCGGGCACCGCGCTCGCGGGTTGAAGCGTCCCGCCCGACAGTTCGGGCGGGCACGGCGCATTGGTGAACTTCTTGTACTTGGCGTCGGTATAGGCGCCGTTGGCGTAGGCGGTGAAGCGGTCGCTCACGACCACCTTCAAATCTGCCTCGATACCCTGCGACTTCACCTTCTCGGCATTTGCCAGATAGCCGCGCACCGTGCCGAACTGGCCGCCGTTGACGGTTGCCTGGAAATTCTTGATGTCGGTGCGGAACGCCGACAGGTTGAAGGTCGCGCGGCGGTCGAAGAACTGGGTCTTGAGGCCTATTTCATAATGGTTGATCGACTCGGGTTTGACCGTGCTGGCATCGAAATTGACCGTATTGTCGGCATTGAGCGGCAGACCATTCTGGTTGATGCCAAGCGTCTTGAAGCTCTTGGCGTAGGTCGCATAGGCGAGAATATCGGGCGCGACCTTGTAGTTGACGTTGAAGTCGTACGTGAAGTTCCAGGCGCTGTCCGAAGGCGAGCTTTTCTGTGGCTGATAGACGCCGCACTGCGCCGCCAGTACCGAGCCTGCGGGAGGCGCCGGGGTGCAGGAAATGACGCCCCCTGCACCGTTGGTCACGATGCGCTGATAAAAGCCGGACTTCTTGTCGTAGTTGACGCGCGCACCCGGCTGGATGGTCAGGGCGTCGGTCACCTTCCAGCTCAACTGGCCAAACAGTGCCGCGCTGGTGCTCTTGAGATACTGCGTATTGGTGGCGGTCAGACCGTTGAGGATGCTGGGGTCGTTCGCCGGCGCCCCGGTCAGGCTCCAGCGGCTGGCATCGGTGCCCTGCTGCTCGGTGCCTTGCGTGTCGATCCGCTGCTTGAAGCCAAACAGGCCGACGACGAAGTCGATCTTGTCGCCTTCGTAGTTATATCGGAATTCCTGGCTGTACTGATCCTGCTGCGAGGGGTTCTGCGATTTCGAGACGATCGAAAGCCCCGTGAAGTCGCGATCATTCTCGGGCTTCCAATCCCAGAAGCGCCACGCGCTGATCGACGTGAAGGTGCCCGGGCCGACGTCCCACTTCACGCGCACCGACGCGCCGCCGATCTTGTTGCCGGCGTTCAGGCTGGCGTCGATGTCGGCAAGGCGATCGTAGGGATTGGTGCTCGGCACCGCATAATTGCGGCCAGGATTGGCGGCGTTGACCGCCGCAACCAGCGCGTCATATTGGCGGGCGAGCGCGCGCTGGGTCCGACCGACGCGGACATAGGTGGTGCCGTAACCCTCAGGATCCTGCTTGCTATAATCGCCCGCAAGCGTGATGCTGAGATCTTCATTGGGCTGGAACAGCAACTGGCCCCGAAGGCCAAGATTGTCCTGTTCGTTGATCCAGCGGTCGCTGGTGACATTGAAAAGCGTCCCGCGCCGGCTGGTCGCGGCGATCGCGATGCGCGCTGCGATCTTGTCGGTCAGCGGGCCAGAGATCGCGGCCTTGGCCTGACGATAATTGAGGTTGCCGACGCTCACCTCGGCGCGACCCTCGAAATCGAAGGTCGGCTGGTTGGTCGTGATGTTGATCGCGCCGGCGGTAGTGTTCTTACCGTACAGCGTGCCCTGCGGCCCGCGCAGAACCTCGACCTGCGCGACATCGAGAAAGTCGAAGGTCGCCGCGGCAACGCGCGAATTATAGACGTCGTCGACATAGATGCCGACGCCCTGCTCGAAGCCGTCGCTGGTCAGGCCGAACGGCACGCCGAGGCCGCGGATGTTGACCGAGGTATTGCGCGGGTTCGAGGTATAGACCTGCAGCGTCGGCGCGAGCTGCTGAAGCTTCACAACGTTGAAGTTGCCGGTCGCTTCGATCGAATCGCCACGGATCACCGAGATCGCGACCGGTACTTCCTGCGCGGTTTCCTGACGGCGACGCGCGGTGACGATGATGATGTCGCCGCGGCTTGTCTGGTCTTCGGCCTCGTCCGTAACGGCCGCCGACGCTGCCGCCCCGGCATCGTCGGCAATCGCGGCCTCATCGGCGGCGGCGGGGGTGGCGGCGCACGCCATCACCAAGGCAAGAGTGAGCGAAGAGGCCTGCACGCGTCGGCGGACCGAAGGATATTTCGCAGTCATGGGTCAATTCCTGTTGCATAGAAATCACCACGTCCGGATGTCCGGTCTGCGGCAGAAGGGGACATGGTCCCCGTTGGGAGCGGTTGAATCAGTTGGGGTAGCGGTGACGTTCGGTCACATCGACCTGCACCAGCCGTCCCTCATGGACGGTGAGCTGGATCGCGCCGAACTTCAGCTTTCCCAGTGCTTCGAGCACGGTCTGGACGGCGCGCGGCACCTCTTCGGGGCCGCCGTTGGCAGCCTCCTTGACGGAGCTCATGATATTCCCTTTCCCTTTTGGACTGGCCGCCGCACTTTATGCCAAGTAAATTAGTAGACAATCATTGTTTTCCTTTCTGCGCCGAAAGGTTCGGTTGTCGCGCCCAATGGACAGCGCCGAATGGATTCAGGCGTGCGACGGACCGACCGGCTGGGCGACGCGAGGGATTGCGCGCGAGTCCCAGTGCTGGCAAAGGCTGGCTCAATGAGCAAAATTAACGATCTGATGGTCCGCGGAACCGATCTTCTCGGCAGCGACTATGCCATTCTCTGCGGCGCAATGAGCTGGGTTTCCGAACGCCATCTGGTCAGCGCAATCAGCAATGCCGGCGGGTTTGGCGTGATCGCGTGCGGCGCGATGACGCCCGAACTGCTCGATACCGAAATCGCCGCGACAAAGGCGCTCGCGACGCGCAATTTCGGGGTCAACCTGATCACCATGCACCCGCAATTGTTCGACCTGATCGACGTCTGCGCAAAACATGACGTCGGCCATGTCGTCCTCGCCGGCGGCCTGCCACCCAAGGGCAGCCTCGAGGCCATCAAGGCATCGGGCGCCAAGGTCATCTGCTTTGCCCCGACGCTGGCGATGGGCAAGAAGCTCGTCCGTTCGGGCGTCGATGCGTTGGTGATCGAGGGGATGGAGGCCGGGGGTCATATCGGCCCGGTGTCGACAAGCGTGCTCGCGCAGGAAATCCTGCCGACACTGGCCAACGAAGTTCCGGTGTTCGTCGCTGGCGGCATCGGCCGCGGCGAGGCGATCGCCGCCTATCTGGAGATGGGCGCGTCGGGGGTCCAGCTTGGCACGCGCTTCGTCTGCGCGACGGAAAGCATTGCGCACCCCAATTTCAAGAAGGCCTTTCTCCGCGCTTCGGCGCGCGAAGCCATCGCAAGTGTCCAGATCGACCCGCGCCTGCCGGTGATCCCGGTCCGCGCGCTCAAGAATGCGGGCACCGAAGCCTTTACCGCCAAACAGCGCGAAGTCGCCAACAAGCTCGATGGCGGCGAAATCGACATGATGGAGGCGCAGCTCGAAATCGAGCATTATTGGGCCGGTGCGCTGCGCCGCGCGGTGATCGACGGCGACGTCGAAAATGGTTCGTTAATGGCAGGGCAATCTGTCGGTATGGTATCCGAAGAAGAGAATGTGGCAGCAATCGTCGCATCTCTGGTGCAACAGGCCGAAGCCGCGTTGCACGCTCGGGGTTGATGCTGCAGAAAATCGCAGCTGGGGAGTGGGTCATGAATTTGTCGCGTAAGATCATCGTAGCAGGCTTGCTGGCGAGCGTCGCCGCTTGTGCGCCCAAACCGCCGCCGCCTCCCCCGCCACCGCCGCCGCCGGTCGTCGTCGTCATTCCGCCGCGGCCGCTACCGCCCGGCAACGCCGCTCTGACGCAGATACTGCCGGGCCGTGCGCTCGACGGCCAATTCGTGACGGCGAACAGCAATGTGACCGGCGACCGCGCCTTCTGGCAGCTCAAGATCGGGCTCAACGTCGCCGCGATCGGCTGCCGCGGCGTTGAGGAAACGACACTTGTTTCGGCATATAACAACATAATCAAGACCCACGGCAAGGTGATCAAGTCGACCGAAAAGGCAGTGATCACGCAGCTTGGCAAGGAAAACAAAACCAACGGCGTTGCGGCGCGCGACCGCCTTTCGACACAGCTGTTCAACTATTTCGCCCAGCCGCCGGCGCAGCGAGGCTTCTGTGCGCGCGCCAACGAAATTGCCCAGCTGGTTTCGGCGACGCCGACCGCGCAGGTGATCGAACAGGCCCCCGCGCAGCTCGCGCGGCTCGATCAGCCGTTCCACGAATTTTATGAGGCCTATGCCAAATATCAGGCGGACGTCGTCGCCTGGGACGCCCAATATGCACGTCCGCCAGCGATCATGACCGCGCCAGCCGCCCCGATCACCACCCCGGCACAGCCCGCGACCTCGCCGTCCGGCGTCTGATTTACTTTCGGAGCCGGGCGGCATTGTTGCATTCGCGCAACGCCGCCCGAGCGCCGTGACACAATCTTTTTCGGTTCATCGCATTTTGCCAGTCACCCGCCGCTGGGGGGGGGTACCGTCATGGCACCGAACGCGCGTCGTTGCATCCTGTGCGGTGCGTAAAAATCCCGATCTTCCTGCCTTTTTTCGCGATCCTTTTCGCTTTGTGCCATTGTAAACCCAAGCTGTAGAAAATACTTTCCGCCGCATTTATCGCTAATTTCCTGCAACCTTTCGACTCTCCCCTGCCGCTTATCGTCTCGCTCGCCGGGATCGTCCGGCCTTGCTCGGGCGCGAGACAGGCAGCAATGGCGTCGCCGCGCGCGACCGCACCTCGACCAGCCGTTCGTCGACTTCTATAACGCCTATACGCGCGATCAGGAGGAACTCGCGGCCTATCGTGCGCAAAGCGGCCACCAGCGACGCACCGAACCGGGCGTGCAAATGGCCGCAGCCAAGCCCTGAGCGAAATTAACTTGGGGTCATAGCAACGGTGCCAAGCATCTGTTAGCAGGGCGGAGCGATGACCAATGCTCCGCCCCCTCCTTCGACCGCGGCCCAGTCGGCACGCACCATCCTGACCCGGTTGCACGAGGTCATGGCGGCGCGCACGAACGCGCAGGGCAAGCTCAACCAGGTCGTCGGCATCATCGGCGAATGCCTCGATAGCGAGGTCTGTTCGATCTATCTGCTGCGCGAAGGCGCGCTCGAACTTTACGCGACACGCGGGTTAAAACAGGAAGCGGTACACGTCACCCGTCTCGGCCTCGGCGAAGGCCTCGTCGGCATGATCGCCGACCAGATCGAGACGCTGAACCTCGACGAAGCCGCCGCGCATCCCGACTTTTCCTATCGCCCCGAAACCGGCGAGGAATTGTTCCACAGCTTTGCTGGTGTCCCGATCATCCGCCGCGAGCGTGCGGTCGGCGTCCTGTGCGTCCAGCACAGCGATCCGCGCCGCTATGACGACATCGAGATCGAGACGCTCCAGACCGTCGCGATGGTGCTGTCCGAACTGATTTCCAACGCCGACCTGGTCGACACCGCCGCGCGCACCGACGCCGCCGCGGCTGATCAGTCGGCGCAGCGGCTGAACGGACAAAAGCTGGTCGACGGCATGGGCGCCGGGGTCGCGGTGTTTCACCAGCCGCGCATCACGATCGAGCACACCGTCGCCGACGATACCGAGGCCGAGCGCCACCGGGTCTACGCCGCGTTCGACAAGATGCGCGAACAGATCGACCGCATGGCGAGCTCGGCCGATTTCGGCGTGGGCGGCGAGCATGAAGAGGTCATCGAGACCTACAAGATGTTCGCCTATGACGAAGGCTGGTCGCGGCGGATCAACGAAGCGATCGACAGCGGCCTGACTGCCGAGGCGGCGATCGAACGTGTCCAGCAACGCACGCGCATGCGCATGCGCCAGATCGACGACCCGCTACTGCGTGACCGCATGCACGACCTCGAGGATCTGTCGAACCGGCTGATCCGCATCGTGTCGGGACAGATGGGCACTGCGGCGCAAATGGGCGGACTGCGGCAAGATTCGATCCTGATCGCGCGCAACCTCGGCCCCGCCGAGCTGCTCGAATATGATCGCCGCCGCCTGAAGGGTGTCGTGCTTGAGGAAGGTTCGCTGACCGCGCACGTCATCATCGTAGCACGCGCGATGGGGGTTCCCGTCATGGGCCGCGTCAGCGACGTGCGCGCTTCGATCCGCGAAGGCGATTTGCTGCTGCTCGATTCGGCAGCGGGCACGGTGCATGTCCGCCCGACCCAAGCGGTGCAGGATGCGTTCGACGCCAAGCTGGAAGTGTCGCAAAAGCGCCGCGCCAACCTCGCAGCGCTCCGCGACCTGCCTGCGGTCACCAAAGACGGCGTGCCGATCGAGCTGATGATCAACGCCGGACTGCGTGAGGATATCGCGGCGCTCGACCTGACCGGCGCGCGCGGGATCGGGCTGTTCCGTACCGAATTCCAGTTCCTTGTGTCGGCGACCTTGCCGTCGCGCGACCGCCAGCAGCGGCTGTACCGCGACGTACTCGATGCCGCAGGCGACCGCCCAGTAATCTTCCGCACCGTCGACATCGGCGGCGACAAGGCGTTGCCCTATATGAACGTCGGCGACAGCGCGCTGGAGGAAAATCCGGCGATGGGCTGGCGCGCGTTGCGGCTCGCGCTCGAGCGCGAGGGGCTGCTTAAGGTTCAGGCGCGCGCTCTAATGGAAGCGGCCGCCGGGCGGACGCTCAACGTCATGTTTCCGATGGTGTCCGAACCTTGGGAATATGAAGCCGCGCGCGCCCTGTTCGTCGCGCAGCGCGCCTGGCTCGCGAGCCACAACAAGAAATTGCCCGTCGCGATCCGCTATGGCGCGATGCTCGAAGTGCCGGGCCTGCTCGAAACGCTCGACCTGATGCTGCCGCATCTCGATTTCCTGTCGGTCGGCACCAACGACCTCACCCAGTTCCTGTTCGCCGCCGACCGCGCGCATCCGCGGCTCGCCGAACGCTATGACTGGTTGTCGCCGACCGTCATGCGCTACCTTGCGCGCGTCGTCCGCACCGTGTCGGGATCGAAGGTTGCACTGGGCGTTTGCGGCGAAATGGGCGGGCGGCCGCTCGAGGCGATGGCGCTCCTCGGCGTCGGCATCGAACGGCTGTCGATCACCCCCGCCGGCGTCGGCCCGGTCAAGGCGATGATCCGTTCGCTCGACCTCGGCGCGCTGCGCGCCGATATGCCCGCGATCCTCGCCCAACCCTCGTCGAACCCGCGCGGCCAGTATCAGGACTGGGCGCAGCAACATCAGGTCGATCTCGGCGATTAATCCATGCTTTCGACCCGAAATTAACCTTTCAACAGGGATGTTTTGGTTAATACACTCTTGCACCCACTCGGGAGGCTGGAGAAGATGATGCAGTTGGTCAAACGGTCTTACGCGGGTGTCATGCACACGATCGCGAACCTTAGTCCGATGGAAAAGCTCGCCGAGAACGCGCGGAACAGCGACGAATATGGCTGGCGGCGCTGGTCGGCATCGCTGCTCGCAATCCACGATATCGAACGCATGATCGCGCTGGGTCTTCCCTGGTGGAACGTCGCCGCCACGCGCGAAGTCGCCGAGTTTCTCCGTGCACGCCCCAAGGCGCGCGTGTTCGAATATGGCGCGGGCGCGAGCACCATCTGGCTCGCACGCCACGCCGCCAGCGTCGTGTCGGTCGAACATCATGCCGAATGGCACCAGCGCCTGACCAAAGAGGTCGCGCATTTCCCGCACATCCAATTGCTGCACCGCGCGCTCGAAGGCGATGGCTATATCGGCGCGATCGACGCGGCGGAGGGCCCCTTCGACCTGATCGTCGTCGACGGCCGCCGCCGCACCGAATGCCTCGCGCACGCGATCCCGCATCTGGCGCCCGGTGGCATCATCCTGCTCGATGACAGCGGCCGCAGCCGTTACCGCAGCGCGATCGAAACCTGCGGGCTCAAAGAGCGTCGTCATTTCGGCCGCTCCTATTGCGTCCCCTACCCCGATTTCACCAGTCTCCTTTATGGCTGAAACGGCCGCGGCAAGCCGCCGCCCGTCCTTCGAACGGGTCGGGCGGTGGGTCGGCGGCGCGGCGCTGGCGGGCAGCATTGCCTTTATCGGCGAGCGGCTGTGGCGCCTCGACTGGTCGACGCTCCAGCCGCACGCCTCGTGGGGCCTCGCGGGTGCGATGATCGGCGCACCCCTGCTGTTTGCGGGAGCTGATCGCGCGCTGGCGAGCGCATGGACCGCCGTCGTCGATCCCGAACATATCCAGCAGCCCCGCGACATGTCGCGCATCTATGCGCGCGGTGTGCTCATGAAATATCTGCCGGGGTCGGTGTTCCAATATGTCAGCCGTCAGGTCGAGGGCGCAAAGACCGGGATCGAGCACAAGCTGCTCGCCAAGTCGGTCGTCGTCGAGGTCGGCTTGCACTTTGTCAGCAGCATGTCGGTTGCCGCCGCCTGCCTGACCTTCGAGCGATCACCCGTGATTGCCTTTGCCGCAGCCGTCATCGTCGTCGGCGCGGCATTCGCCGCGCGTCGGCCGCTGTTGACGGCCCTGGCCTTTCAAATTCTCGCCTTTGGCGGGTTTGCCGTGGCGGCCGCGCTGATCGGCGCCGCCGTCCTCCCTGCCGGAACGAGTCTCGCCCATTTTGCCGCGCTGTTCCTGCTGGCGTGGCTGGCGGGCTTTGTCGTGCCGGTGGCGCCGGGCGGGATCGGCGTTCGCGAAGCGGCGCTTCTTGCACTCGCGGGAACCGGTTTGCCGGCAGCGGGACTGATGGCGGCGACGCTGGCGCTCCGCGCATCTTCGATTGCTGGCGATCTGGGATATGGCCTCGCCGCCCTGCGACGCCGCCGCACCTAATCGGCAGTTAGAACGGCATGAACAGCGGACCGCCGGCATCGGGCTGCGCGGGAACCTGGATATCCTTGCCCCATATCAGACGCGCGCCCTTGTCGCCGGCCGTCGAAGCGCGATAGTCGCCGCGATCGAGATGGACGAACTGACCGGGGGCGAGCGTGCGATCGCCGATCGTGACGCTCGCGCCGCCCACCGTGTAGAAACCGGGCACGCGGACCTTGAACGCATGGCCGCTTGCACGCGCCGGAATATCTTCGCCCGCGATCCAGAACGGCCCCCACAGATGCACGAAGGTGTCGCGGATCGCGGCAAGATCACGGGGAAGGAAGGCGGGGACGGGCCCCTTGCCGTTCAGTGCATCCTCGAACATATAATCGTCGTTCACCATCAGGGGAACCGGCTTCGATGCCATGGTTTTCTCAAGGCTGGGGAAACCGCCAAGGAGATATTGGTCGATACCCCAAGGCGTCATGAACACATTGGCTTTGGGAAAGCTGCCGAGCATCGCGCAGCTGTCGAAATAGGCCACGCCGCCCGGGAACATCCTATCGGCGACGCGCAAAATCTGCCGCTGGCGTTCGATCATATTCGGCGGTTCGTTGTAAAAGACGAACCCCGCGCCGAGCAGCAAAAGCGCTGTGACCGATATCGAACGATAACGCGCGACCAGCGATGCCATCACCACGCCGCAAGCGACGGTGACGGGCGGCAGCATATAGACGTAAAAATAGGGCGCGGTGTTGTGATAGAAAAACAGCGTCAGGATCGGCAGATAGAATCCGGTCAGCGCCAGCTTCTCGGGCTTTGGCAGCGCGGCCTTCCACACCATGACCGGGAACGCCAATATGACCAGCGCGAGCACGAGCGACAGCTGCACGCCTTTCACCATCGACAGCCAATAGGTCACATAGCCGAAGTGGAACATCTTGCCGCCGGCGCGCGAGACGACCTTCATCGCCTCGACATCGCTGTTGCCGACAAGGCTGCTGGCGTGCGCCAGATAGATGAGCGCGAAGAACCCGAGCGCTGCCGCGCCGACCGCCGCCAGTTGAAGCAGCAAGCGCCGCTTATTTTCGGCCTCCGACCAGAGGAGCCAGGCGATGCCGAGGAATACCGGGGCGTAGAGGATCGTCTTGATCGTCAGCATCGCCGACAGGCCCGCGAGCAGGCCGGCGGCAAGGATGGGGCCGATGCTTAATCGAAACCGCAGCAAAATCCACGCCGCGGCCATCAGCAGCGCGGCAGCGGGCGCGTCGAAACGAAATGAGGTGCCGTGCTGGAGCACATAGCCCGCGGTCAGATAAATGAGCGCGCAAAAGGCCGCGGGTACGCGCCCGACGAAACGCGACGCGGCACCGAAAATCGCTGCGGCGACGACGATGATGCACAGGAACATGAACATCCGGATCGCGATGATATGGTCGACGCCGAAGCCCGGCAGGTCGACCGCCCAGACGAATGCGCGCGTATAAAGCGTCTGTAACGGTTCGGTCAGCGTGCCCTGCGCGAGTTTCTGCACCTGACTGTAATGATAAAATTCATCCCAGTTGATCGCGCGCGTCAGCGCGAGATAGAGATGGCCCGCCAAAGCGAGGACGATCCCGGCGACCGGCCAGAATAGGGAGCCGGCGCCCGGTATCCGGGACTTCCCGGCAGGCGTGCCGGCCACGGAGGATGTCACGCGGCGCCTTTCCGGCGTGTTTGAACGGCGGGCTCTTGCGCTTCGGGTGCGGCGGACAGCCGCTCCTCGATCTGCCGCAGGCGGACGAGGCTCGCCTCGATCAGCTTGCGGTTAGCGGCGATCAGGTCGGCGAGCACGCCCATCACCGCCACCATGACGCCGAGGACGAGCAGCGCCCCGCCGATCACCAGCGACTGGACATGGCCGTCGCCGGCGCCCTGAATATAGAAGAGCAGGAAGCGGACGATCGGCACGACGCCGACAAAAGCGATCGCAAGACCGAGCCCAACGAAGGCACGCAGCGGGTTGTAGGTCGTATAGGCGCGCGCCATCGTGATCCCGGTGTTGACGATGAAGCGCGGGATCGATTTGAACAGGCGCGACGGACGCAGCGTCGCGTTGGTGCGGATCGGCACACTCAGGATCGACAGCCGCTTGCGGCCCGCCTGGATCAGCATGTCGGTCGTGTAGCTGAACTCGGTCGTGATATTGATGCGTTGCGCCGCATCGCGGCTGATCGCACGAAAGCCGCTGACCGCGTCCGAAACATGAACGTTGGCGAGGCGCTGGACGACCCTACTGCCCAATTCCTGCAACCGGCGCTTGACCGGGCCGAAATGTTCATTGTTGCCGACGCCGCGGTCGCCAACGACGATATCGGCGCGCCCATCGAGGATCGGCGCGACGATCTTGGCAATGTCCTCGCCCACATACTGCCCGTCGGCGTCGGTGTTGACGATGATGTCAGCGCCAGCGGCCAGCGCGGCATCGATACCCGAGCGAAACGCCGCGGCAAGGCCGCGATTGGTACGGTGGCGCACGACATGGTGCACGCCCCACATGCGGGCGACCTGCGCGGTGTTGTCGGTGCTGCCGTCGTCGATGACCAATATCTCGATCGTGTCGATGCCGTCGATCTTGCGCGGCAGCGCGGCGAGCGTCGCGGGAAGATCCTCCGCCTCGTTCAGGCAGGGAATCTGGATGACAAGCTTCATCGTGGCGTCCCCCCGCCCGATGCCGATTGTCCCAGTCCGCTCTGATCCATGGAAGTTCCCCAAAATCCGTGTCTCTGAGGCCTAGAAGCTTGTGGTTAATATCCCGATAATACTCTGCTGCGCCGCATTGTCATTGTGGACATGTTTATGTTATGTTCTCAGTTCGATTCCTCGAGGAGAGAGTGATGACCGATCAAGCACCCCGTGCGAGCGGCCAATGCCATTGCGGCGCGATCCGCTATTCGATGTCGACCGCGGTGCAGCACCATGCGCTCTGCCACTGTCAGGATTGCCGCCGCCACGCGGGCGCGCCGATGGTCGGCTGGGGCCTTGTCGGTCTGGACGAAATCGACATCAGCGGCACGGCGAAGATTTATGCCTCGTCCGAACATGGCCGACGGCATTTCTGCGACAATTGCGGTACCGGGCTCTTCTATACCAACGAAGCGATCTTCCCGGGACAGATCGACGTGCAGATCGCGACGCTTGACGACCCCGATCTGATCCCGGCGCAGGCGCAGATCCAGACCGCCGAACGGATCGGCTGGATGGAAAAGCTTGAGGCGCTTCCATCCTTCGAGCGTTACCCGCCCTTTGAATAGGTTAGCGGTCGGCGGCGACGATCGCCTTCACGAGCGCCGCGGGGTCGAGCCGGTTCTTGTCGTCGTCATATCCTTGACGGACGATAACCAGTGCGCGCGACGGTATGACGACAAGATATTGGCCGCGATTGCCAAAGGCGCCAAAGGCGTCGGCGGGGATGCCGTCCGACTTGTTGAGGAGCCAGAAGCCCGCGCCATAGCCGAACGCGCCGTCGGGTTGCGGCCCGCTCGGCGTCGTGACGAAGCGGCGCCAGTCGGCAGGGAGCAGGCGCTCGCCCTGCCACATCCCGTCGTTCTGATAGAGAAGACCCAGCCGCGCGAGGTCGCGCGCCGTCGTCCATACCTGGCTCGACAGGATATAATCGCCATCCTTGTCATGCTCGACAAAGGTGCGCGTCATGCCGAGCCGGTCGACGAAGGCGGCGGGGTCGAGTGGCGTGCCCGCCTTTTGCAGCGCGGCCTTCAGCGACAGAGTGGCGAGCAACGTATCGTTGTTGGCATAGCGATAATGCGTGTTCGGCGGATTGAGCAGCGGCCATTGCGTGGTCCACTGGCGCACCGACGCGCCGCCCATATAGACCGCATCGCTGCGATTGCCCGCGGTATCGCTGGTCAGCCCGCTCGCCATACGCATCAGCTGTTCGGTCGTGATAGCCGCGCGTGGATCGCCCGGCGACTGCCATTCGGCGATCGAAGCGGGTTTCGTCACGTCGATCCGGCCTTGATAGACTGCATGGCCGATCAAGGTCGCGGCTATCGACTTGGCGACCGAGAAAGTGCGCTGAGCGGTGTGAACGTCGTGCCCACCCCAATAATGTTCGAGCACGATCCGACCGTTCTTGACGACCAGCAGCGAGCTGGAGCGACCACCGAAGCTTGTGATGTCCGTCGCCACTCGGTCAAATTGGGTCAGCCCTCTGGAGATCGGCGCGCGCGCATCCTTGTCGCCGAGCGGCCAAGGCTCGGCGTCGCGGTCGGGTCGCTTCTCGAACGGAACCGCAGCGTCCGCCGGCTTTGCACCGATCGGCAGCGTGACACAGCCCTCGCGCCCATTCCATTCGGCGATGCGCGGCGGCATATCGTCACGATAGCTTACGCTGACCCGCTTCGCCTTGTCGTCGACATCGGCCTTGATCGCGCGAACGTCGACCTCGATCTCGGGGTAGATGCCGGTGAGTTCGTCACGCTCGATCGCCTCGATCGGCTTTCCCGTGCCGTTCCACAACGACGAGCAGACGAACGCAGCGCGATAGCCCGCCGCCCAGGCGCGGTTCAGTTCGGCATTGGGTTTCAGTGCCTGCGCGGCCGTGGGAATTGCGCCGAAGAGAAGCGCGGCTCCAAAGAGCCGCAGCAGCAGCAGGTCAGGGGCGATCGCCGAAAGCCTGCCGCTGCCCCTTTTTCGCCCGATCCCACCAGGCCCTGCGAATGACGTCCGCGACGCGATCGGGATCGTCCGACCCGAAGCGGACGAGCAGCGCGTGCCAGCCTTCATAATGGGGCGTTTGCCAAAAGGTGTCGGGATCGGTTTCAAGCAGGATTTCCTTTTCGTCGGGCTTGCACATCACCGCGAAACTGCCGGGCTCGCGGCCCGGCGAGGCGAGCGTCTTGCCGCCCAGCTTAGGACAGGGGGTACCGTAAAAGGAAAGCATTTCGACATCGGGAAGCGCGCACGCGAACGCGACCACATCGTCCCAGCTGTCAAATGTCGCCGCCATAACGCCGGTTTGACTCAGTCTTCCAATGTCCCGGCGGTGACCTCGATGTCGCGCCCCAACGGCTGCATGGGCTGGAAGCGAAGGCGCGTCAACACCAGCCGGTCGCTCTGAATGTCGAGATCGTAGAAGGCGTTGCCGCCGCGCGGGCAGCACTCGCCGTCGCCCTCGCGCGCGACCGGGGCCGAGGCGAACATCTCGTCAAAGGCGAATTGCGCCGGGCCGCGCAGCCAATAGCCCGTCGGCAGCAGCTTGCCGCCCTGCTCCGCCCAGTCGGAGAGGTCGACGCGGCGCCATTTGGGTGGGGCGGCGTCGCTGACGAACAGCGCATCGGCATTGCCAGCCCCGCTGCCCGCGAGCGTGCCGCCGACGTGGATCAGCCGCCGCTTGTCGCCGTCGACGACCAGATCGGGCGTTCCGATCGATCCCGAACTTTCGGTGAACCCCGCGAGCGTCGCCTTCCCCGCCTTGTCCTGCGACAGCAGCACCAGCATGCGCGCCTGCGGCCCATCGCGCGGCAATAGGAGCATTTTCTGCCAGAGGAGGCTGGTGCCGGGATCGCTGCCGTTGATCCGCCCGCTCGCCTCGACGGTGCATTTCCCGCCAAAGTCATAGAGGCATTTTTGCGCGATATTGGTGACCCGCGCGCGCGTCAGCGCGATCTTCGCCGTCACCTCCGCGGCGGTGCATTTCGTTTCTATAGTGCCGCCTGGACAGGACAGGATCGGTGTCGCTGCAGCGGCAAGGACAAGCGCCAATGCCATGATGACTACCCCAGTTCCGGCGCGACCCGATTGGCTCCAAAACTATACCCATGCGCGGTGCGGGGCAAGGGTGACGTCATTCCTTCACGCGGCGTCTTTCGTCCCACCAGGCGAGGCGCTCGGTGATGCGCTTTTCAAAGCCCCGATCGACGGGTCGGTAAAAGTCGACCGGCGCCATTTCGTCGGGCCAATAATTATCGCCCGAAAAGCCGTCAGGCGCGTCATGGTCGTAGCTATAGCCTTCGCCATAACCCAAATCTTTCATCAGCTTGGTCGGGGCGTTGAGGATGTTCGCAGGCGGTGCAAGGCTGCCCGTTTCGCGGGCCGCCGCCCACGCCGCTTTCTGCGCCGCATAGGCCGCGTTCGACTTGGGCGCCGTCGCGCAATAGAGGCACGCCTGCACGATCGCGAGTTCGCCCTCGGGTGAACCGAGGAACTGATAGGCGTCCTTGGCGGCGAGGCATTGGACCAGCGCCTGCGGGTCGGCGAGACCGATATCCTCACTCGCGAAGCGGACGATGCGGCGCAGAAGGTAGAGCGGCTCCTCACCGGCGACCAGCATCCGCGCGAGCCAATAGAGCGACGCCTGCGGGTCGGAACCGCGCAGCGCCTTATGCAGCGCGGAGATCAGATTATAATGGCCGTCGCGGTCCTTGTCATAGACCGGCATGCGCCGATGGAGAAACTGCGCAAGCTCGGCGGGGTCGAGCGGGGTGTCGATCGCGGTCGCGAACAGCGTCTCGACCTGGTTAAGCAGGAAGCGGCCGTCGCCATCGGCGCTCGATACCAGCGCCGCCTTGGCATCGTCGGTGACGGGAAGACGGCGGCCGACTTCTGCCTCGGCGCGCTCGACCAGCGTCGCCAGCGCCTCTTCGCCCAAGCGATTCAGCACCAGCACCTGCGCGCGCGATAGGAGCGCCGCGTTCAGCGCAAAGCTGGGGTTCTCGGTCGTCGCGCCGACGAGCACGACGGTGCCGCGTTCGACGTAAGGCAGAAAGCCGTCCTGCTGCGCGCGATTGAAGCGATGGATCTCGTCGACGAAGAGCAAGGTCCGCTTGCCCGCCGCCGCCATCTTTTCGGCATCGGCGAAAGCTTGGCGAAGGTCGGCGACGCCCGAGAATACCGCCGATAGCGGCGCGAAGCGCATGCCGACGGCCTCGGCGAGCAGGCGTGCGATCGTCGTCTTGCCGGTGCCCGGCGGCCCCCAAAGGATGATCGACGACAACTGCCCCGCCGCAACCATGCGGCCGATTGCGCCCTCTGGACCCGTCAGATGTTCCTGCCCGACGACCTCCGCGAGCGTCCGCGGGCGCAACCGTTCGGCGAGCGGCACCGGCCCTGTCGCACCGCCCTGCTTCGCCGCGGGCACATCTTCGCCGAACAGATCCCCGGCCATCGGCCGCTCAGCCCCGCCGCCGCTGTTTCTGGCGGATCAGACGAATATAGGTATCGGCGACCGCCTGGTTGATCGCGTCCCACTGATAGGCGCCGCTTTCGAGCACCGCCGCCGCGCCATGCTCGGCGCGCAGTTGGATGTCGCGGCAATAGCGTTGCAGATGGTCGGCAAAACCCGTGATCGAGCCGGGGGGGACCAGATAACCCGTCTGCCCATGCTTGACGATGCTCGCGCTGCCGGTCGCGCGCGCCGCAACGACGGGCAGGCCGCACGCCATCGCCTCCAGCGTCACATTGCCGAAGGTCTCGGTCACCGAGGGATTGAAGAAAATGTCGCACGACGCGAGCGCATGCGCCAGGTCCGCGCCGCCCTGGAAGCCAACGAAATTGGCGTCGGGCAGGCGCGATTCGAACCACTCGCCAGCGGGCCCCTCGCCGATCACCACCACTTTGTGCGGCACGCCGCGCCGCTGGAGCACGTCGATCGCATCGGCGAACACGTCGAGTCCCTTTTCCATCACCAGCCGGCCGAGGAAGGCGATGGCGGGCACGTCGTCCTCGATCCCGAGCGAGCGGCGCCATTCCATATCGCGCCGTCCCGGATTGAAAACCCCCTGCTCGACGCCGCGGGTCCAGATCCCGATGTCGTAATTCATCCGCTGTTCGCGCAACACCTGCGCAAAGCTCTCGGACGGCGCGATCAGCGCATCGCACTTGCGATACAGCTTGCGCAGCCACGCGACCATCACCGGTTCGAGGAACGACAGATTATAGTAGCGGACGTAGGTTTCAAAGCGCGTGTGCACCGAACAGGCGACCGGCAGCCGCCGACGCCGCGCCCATGCCGCCGCCTGTCGCGCAACGCGATCGGGGCTGGAGATATGGACGATATTGGGCGCGAAAGCAGTGATATCCTCCCGGACGCGCGACGAGAAGGACACCGGGATGCGATATTCGCTGCGCCCCGGAATCGCGACCGACGGCACACTGACGAGATCGCCCGTCGGCTCGAAAGCCGGGTGCGCGATCGTCGGCGAATAAACGCGGACCGCGGCGCCATGATCCTGAAGATAGCCGACAAGTCGGTTTAGCGCCTTGTTCGCGCCGTCGGTGGTCATGTTATAATTGCCGCTGAACAGGGCGATGCGAAGGTCGGAGACGTCCATCGCGCCTGCGCTAATCCCCTCGCGGCGCAAACGCAACGCCGCCGTCAGGCCATGATGCTATATGGTTCGCCCGGCTTGGCGCGGCACATGCGTTTCGACACGCGCGTTTCCTCGCCTTCGACGATGGCGATGTCGGTGATCGACAGGCATTTGCTGCCATTGGGTTCGGTGTTGAGCGCGGTGATCGTCGACGACCCCGCCACGCCTTCGCGCGTCGGGCTCGTCCAGTTGGCGGTCGCGCCGACCTCTTCCTTTTCCGTGACCGCGACGGTCGCCTCGGCGGCGACCTTTTGCTCCTTTTCGTCGAGTTGACAGGCGATTTCGGCGACGAGCACCGCGCCGACCAGCCCCGACACGAGCGTCCCGACACCCTTGAGCCCCACGGCACTGCCCGCGACACCGCCGATGAGGCCGCCCAGCGCGCCGCCGCGCTTACGCGCGCGTTTGCATTTGGGATCGGGGGCGTCGTTGCTCGCCCGCTTCGTCTCGTCGCCCTTCTTTTTGAACGGCTTCTCGGCCGCTTCGGGGGTTGCAACTTTGACGCCCGAGGAGGGAACCGGATAGCCGTTGCAGCCCGTGTTGAAGCAGAAGCGGTCGGCCAGATAGGCGCGATCGGTCTGATACTGCGCCTCGAGCCCGCGATAGGCGGCGAGGTTCGCGCCTTCGGGATCGGAGGCCGCGTGTTCCGCCATAACGCTCTGATAAAAGCGGTCCTGCGTTGCCGGGGAATAGCGCATATTTCCGCCGACCTTGGCTGTATAAAGCGACGAAAGCGCGTTTTGATAGACGATCATCGCCTCGCGATAGGGCAGCATCTTCTGCGTATAATAGGTGTCTATCGCGATCGTGCAGCGGTTGATCGCCGCCGCCTTGTCGAACGGCGCGTCGATCTTTTTATAATCCTCGCGGCACTTGGGGTAGCTGCGGATGTCGAGCACGGGCCGCTCGGGAAGCGAGGGCAGCGCCGGTTCGGCGACCGGCGCCGGGACAAAGGCCTTGTCGCCTTCGCTTGGCGCGCCTTGCCAGGCCGCGGCGACGGCGCTGCTCGACAGCAGCACCAGGAAGATGGCGCTCCACCCTGATCGATATCGCAGCTTTGTTCGCATAGCCGAACTCCCACCCTTGCCTCCAAGGCTAAGCCCGAATGGGCGCCCCCACAAGCCGGGTCAATGACGCGGATCACAACGTCCAACGGACATGGCGCGATATTGTTTTGGCCGTGGCGATGACCTAGAATGACCGCATCGGCGGTCGGGGGTCCGCATCATTTGGGGATGATCGGATGAACCGTTGGATCAAATCGGTCGCTGCGCTTGTCGGGGCGCTCGCGTGCACCGCCGCCACCCCGCGCGGCATGGACCCCGACAACCCCACCTGCCCCGCCGCCCCCAATTGGTCCGACTATAAGACCATGGTGCTGACGCCGTTCCAGCGCAGCGGCGAAACCGTGCTGCTGGCCGAGGGCCGCGTCGACAGCGAGCTTCCGGCGCGGCTCGAAAAGGTACTGACCGATAATCCGTCGATCAGCGAGATCTGGATCCGGTCGCCGGGCGGCGATGCGCGCGCCGGCAATGCGGCGGGATTGCTGATCCGCAAATTCAGCAAAGAGCGCCAGATGGTGACGCGTATTCCGTCGGGCTGGACCTGTTTCAGCGCGTGCAATTTCGTCTTCATGGGGGGCCGCGCGCGCACGATCGATCCGGGCGGCTATTTCATGGTCCATATGTTCACCATGACCGGCGACAAGAACGCGATTCAGTCCAGCGTCGCGCTGGGCACCGAATCTACCACCGAGTTGATCAGCGACGTCGAGCGCGAGGCGGCGCTGATGGCGACGGAGGACAATGACCTGCTGATCCGCCTCGACGTCTCGCGCGACCTGCTGTCCGACATTATGTACCGGCAGAAGTCGATCGCGACCGGGAGCGACCGGTCGACGCGCCGCTGCCTGACGCGGAAGGAAGCGCTGAAATATAATGTGGTCAACGTCGACCCGGATTAGCGGAAAAACTAGTCCCCGGTTTCGGATGGCGCTTCCAGATCGACGACGACGGGCGGATGGAGCCGCAGGCGATGGACGCGGCGTTCGTCGGCCTCGGTTATCTCGATGCGCCAGCCACTCGGATGCTGCAGGATCTCGCCGACCTGGGGCACATGGCCCGCGAGCACGGCGGCAAGGCCGCCCAGCGTGTCGACATCTTCGTCGATCTCGGCGAGCCGCGGGTCGATCGCCTCGCCGACATCGTCGAGTTCGGCGCGCGCGTCGGCTTCCCAGCAGCCGCCCTCGCCCGGCGCGAACAGCGCGGTCGGTTCGTCGTCATGTTCGTCCTCGATCTCGCCGACGATTTCCTCGACCAGATCCTCGATCGTCAGCAGCCCCTCAGTGCCCGAATATTCGTCGATGACGATCGCGAGGTGCGTGCGCTTGGCGCGCATCTCGGCGAGCAGGTCGAGCACGCCCATTGACTGCGGGACGTAAAGCGGCTGGCGGATCAAGTCGAGCAAGGGCGGCGGCGAGCGCCCCTCGGCGAGCACCGCGAACACGTCCTTGACGTGGATCATGCCGACAACCTCGTCGAGATTTTCGCGGTACACCGGTAGGCGGCTGTGCCCCGCTTCGGCGAAGGACGCGACGACCTCGGCAAAGCTGGCGCTTTCGGGGATGGCGATAATGTCGGCGCGGGGAACCGCGACGTCGTCGACCGTCTGTTCGCCGAAATGGAGCAGGTTGCGCAGCATCTTGCGCTCGATCGGCGAGAGGTCGCCGACGATATGGCTGCCGCGCCGATCGTCGCCCTCTTCCTCGGCCTCGTCGATGACCTCTTCGATCTGCTCGCGGAGCGAGGGCTCCTTGTCGCCGCCGAACAACAGATGCCTCAGCCCGGACAAGAGTCCGGGTCTACTACTGTCCTCTTCCGATCGGTTCGAAGATCCCTGGTCGTCGGGCATAGATACTGGCTTTTCCCTGTTAATCCTGATCCGCATATGGATTGGCGATGCCCAGCGATGCAAGTGCTTTCACCTCGAGCGCCTCCATTGCCGCTGCGCTGGTGTCGTCCATATGGTCGTAGCCGACGAGGTGGAGCGTGCCGTGGACGATCAGATGCGTCGCGTGATCGACGATCGAAATCCCCTTTTCCTCCGCCTCACGCGCGCAGGTTTCGCGCGCGAGCACGATGTCGCCGAGCAGGATTTCGCCGTCGTCGCTGTTCGCGAGACTTTCGAGCAGGTCATCCTGCACCTGCGGAAACGACAGCACGTTGGTCGGCTTGTCCTTGCCCCGAAAATCGCGGTTGAGCGTGTGGACCTCTGTATCGTCGGTCAGCCGTACGGAGACTTCGACCAACGGTGCCGCGTCTGCAAGACCTGCGTAAGGCGTCAGCGCGAGCGCGGCGGCAACCGCCTCGCCTGCCCGTGCCTCCCAGTCGAGCGCATCGGGCCACGGCGACGCGGCGTGGGTTTCGACACTCAGCATGCGAAATGCCGACGGAGAAGAATGGCAGAAAACTGCGCAACTTCACGCGCAAATGGCGTTTTTCGGACGGCGGATACGGCCGGGACAAGATCGATGAAAATCATGCCGCGACGCTATAGCGACGGCACAATGTAGGACAGCGATTTTTTTTGAATCGGCTGACGCCTGCTTAGGGGTGAGAAGCTGCCCTAAACGCCTCTCCCCTTGAGGGAGAGAATAGCGCAGCTTGCTCCGTCAGGAGCTAGCGAAGCTTGGAGAGGGGTGCCCGCCCGCAGGCTTAGCCCCCTCTCAACTACGGCTAGACAGCAAGCTGCCAAGCCTTCGTTTCTCTCCAGCAAGGGGAGAGAGGAAGTAGCTTACGGTAGCAACCGGTCGCAATCGGCAGCCTCGCTCAGTGCATATGCTTGAGCTTGTCGGGATTGCGCATGACATAGATGCCGGTGACCTTGCCGTCCTCGATCTCGAGCGCGGTCGTCTGGAACTCGCCGTCGGCCTCGCGCGTGACGAAACCCGGTAGGCCGTTGATCGTGCCCGTGTGAACGAGCGTCGAGCCATATTTGCCGAACAGCACCGCCAGGCTGCGATGCAGTTTCAACACGATATCGTGACCTAGGATTGGCTCCATCGCCGCGGGCCGCTTGCCGCCGCCGTCGGCCCACATGCCGACATCGGCGGCGAGCAGAGCGCCGAGCGCACCCATGTCGCCGCTGCGCGATGCGGCGAAAAAGGCGTTGGCGATCTGGAGCCCCTGCTCTTTCTCGAGCTTATATCGCGGGCGGGCGTCGCGAACATGGGTCCGCGCGCGTGCCGCGAGCTGGCGCGTCGCGGCGGGGTCGCGGTCGATCGTCTTTGCGACTTCCTCGAATTCGACACCGAAGACGTCGTGCAAAAGAAACGCGGCGCGTTCGAGCGGGGACAGGCGTTCGAGCGCGAGCATCAGCGGCAGCGAGACATCGTCCTCCTCTTCCTCCTCGACGAGCGGGTCGGGAAGCCAGGGGCCGACATAGGTTTCGCGGCTGTGCCGCGCCGACTTGATCTGGTCGAGGCAAAGCCGCGTCACGGTCCGCCGCAGGAAGGCCGCGGGCTCGCGTACTTCGCTGCGGTCGGTGCCGAGCCAGCGGATGAAGGCATCCTGCACCACATCCTCGGCATCGGCGACCGAGCCGAGCATGCGGTAGGCGACGCGCGTGAGGAGCGGACGCAGCGGGTCGAAACTGACCGCCGCGTCCGCCGCATCGACGGCGCTCCGGATGCCCTCGGGCGTCATCAGGCGGCCTTCAGCGCGCCGTTTTCGTACCAGAGGTCGAAACCGACTGCGATACGGTTCCAGCCATTGATGACATTGATCATCACGGTCAGGTTCACCTGTTCCTCCGGAGTAAAATGCGCTTCGAGCGCGTCCTTTGCGGCCTTCTGTGTGTGCCCTTCGGACAGCTTGGTCAAGGCGTCGGTCCACGCGAGCGCGGCGCGTTCGCGATCGGTGTAGACGGGGGCTTCGTGCCAGGCCGACAGCAGATAGATGCGCTGTTCGGTCTCACCCTTCGCGCGCGCTTCCGTCGTGTGCATGTTGATGCAGTTGGCGCAGCCGTTCAGGATCGACGAACGGATCTTCACCAGCTCAATCAGGCTCGATTCGAGGCTCTTTTCGGCGGCGAGGCTGACCGCCATCCACTGTTTCATCAGCTGCGGCGCGGCGGCGTAGGGGTCGGTTACCTTGGTCATCTCATATCTCCTTCGTGGGGGTTGTGATGACATGACGAGACAGGATCGGCAGGTGTGACATGACCGGGAAAAAAATTTCGCGCCGACCAAAAAATCAGTTAGCCTGCCCGCCTCGGCAATCAGAACAAGGGGGCAATCCATGAAATTTCTCGATAGTTTCGGCGAACAGGCTTATGCGCTGCTGCGCATTGTCGCAGGCGTCTTGTTCCTCGCACATGGCGTGCAGAAATTTTTCAATTTCCCCGTCGCCTTCCCGATGCCGCTCAACCCGATGATGTATGCTGCGGGCACGATCGAGCTGGTCGCGGGCGGGCTGATTATCATCGGCCTGTTCACGCGTCCTGCGGCGTTCATCGCGAGCGGCATGGCGGCGGTCGGTTACTGGACCGCGCACGCCACCCAGGGGCTTTATCCGATCGTCAACGGCGGCGAGACGATCATCCTCTATTGCTTCATCTTCCTGTTCATCGCGACGCGCGGCGCGGGCATCTGGAGCGTCGACGGAGCGAGGAAGAAATAGGCGGTTGCGCTATTATCTCGACGCCGAGTTCAACGGGTTCGGGGGCGCGCTGATTTCGATTGCGCTCGTTCCCGAAACCGGAGGTTCGGCGCCCTTTTACGCCGCGGTCGACTGTACCGACCCAACGCCATGGGTCGCGGCGCATGTGATGCCAAAGCTCGACGTCGCACCGGTGTCCTATGCCGAGCTGCAATGGGCCTTTGCCGATTATCTGGCGACGGATCCGGATCCGGTACTGATCGCCGACTGGCCGGAGGATATCGTTCATGCCGCGCGCCTGCTCGTCACCGACGACGGGCGGCGGCTGATCATTTCGGCGGTGCGCTTCGAGCTGGCCGAGGTGGTCAATTTCTCGACATCCGAACTCAGCCATGTGCCGCACAATGCCTATCATGATGCGGTCGCGCTGCGAACCTTCTGCATGGCGCGCCGCCACGTCACCGCAAAATAGGGGGCGGCGCATTCGCGTCACCCTCAGTTTCGGGCTTCACATGGTGAAGGTCGTCAAAGCTTTCGCGTGTTCATCTCGATCAGCGTCTTCGCCTCGCTGATGGCTTTCGCGGTGGTCAGACTCTTTTCCTGAACCTCGTCGGCCATTTCAAGCAGGCGGCCGCTGATCACGGTGCCGGTGTCGGCCTTTTCGTTGATCGCGATGCCGCCCTTGGCCCGCGCAACGCGGTCCCATTCGGCGCGAACCGCCGCCCAATAATCCTTGGTCGCGGCCCAATAATCGTCGGCGGCCTTCACGTCATACTGGTCATATTTGATATAGGTGTTGAGGACATATTCCTGGACGATCGGCACCAGCTTGCCGTCCTTCGTCCCCATCTTGGTATTGTCCTGCCAATGGACCCAGCCGTCGGGCGAGGGCTGGTGGCGGTTGATCGAGAGGTAGCGGTCGTAGACGGGGGCCCGGACGGCGTCGCGGCGCGCGAGCGGGCGCCACGTCCAGTTGGAGCGCCAGCGGCGGACGCCGCCTTGCGTTTCGAACTGGCCCCAGCCGGCGTACCGCGGGCTGTCGTCGACCTGATAGACGGTCTGCGACCAGCGGCCGGTGCGCATGCGTTCGGGGACGTCTTCCCACGTCCACGCATTGCGATCCGAATAGACGAGCAGCTTGGCGGGCTCATATTCCCAATCCTGCCGCCAATGCTTGATGATCATGCTCTTGTCGTCGTCGCCGGTGATGACGAGCATGTGCTGGAGGACGATCTTGCGACCCGTGTCCTCGATCACGCGCACGACCTCGTTGCCCCCCGAACGCTTGGGTTCGAGCACCTCGTAATCGGGGTCCCAGCGCGTCGATTCCTGCATGTTGAAACTGACGCGGTAATTGCCCGCCATCGCGAGGATGTCGGCACGGTCCTGCTCGAAATTGGCCGCCGCCGCCTCTGCAGCGATCGGCGGATGCGCCGACGCGGCGACGGGCAGCGCGGCGGTGAGCAGCAACAGGCTGGCGGCAAGCTTGCGATAGGTCTTCATCAGTGCAATCCTTTTCGTCTTTTAGAAGCGGAAGCTGAGCGAGACGCTCGCGTTGCGGCCGGGCTGAGTATAGGCGTCGGCGATCACGTCGATCGGCAGGGTCTGGCCGCCGATGACCGTCGTATTCGCGAGGCCGCGCGCGTCGCTCCACCAGCTGTATGTCTTGTCGAGAATGTTGAAGACGCCGCCACGCAGCGTCAGCCCCTGGGTGATGCGGAGATAGGCGGTCGCGTCGAGGATGGTGAAATCGTGGGGCCGGTAACCGCCGTTCGTCCGCGATGCTTCCTTACGTGCGCTGTGCGTCATGATCAGCTGACCGCCGAAACGCCCCTGCGGCTGGCGGTAGCCGATGCCGGCGACGAGCTTGAGCGGATCGATCGATTCGAGCGGCGAGCGGACGCCGTCGGGGTCGATGATATCTCCCTTCGCATAGGATAGGGCGAGCGTCGTATACAGGCCGGACGACGCTCGCCCCTCGAACCGCGCCTCGGCCCCTTTGACCCGGACGCGATCGAGATTCACGAATTGAAAGATGGCGGGATCGGCGGGCGTAAAGCTGCCGCCCACCTGCTCCTGGCTGATGAAATCCTTGTAGCGCGCCGAAAAGCCCGTGACGTCGAGGCTGATCGCGTCGGCCGAAAAGCGCAGCCCGCCCTCGAAGCTCGTGCTGCGTTCGGGGTCGAGATCCGAGTTCGGCATCGAGGTGTAACCCGACGCGAGGTTCGAGAAGAATTGGTTCACCTGCCCCGGCTCGGGCGCCTTGAAGCCGGTGGCGTAATTGGCGAACAGGCGAACCGCGTCGGTAATCTTCCACACCGCGCCGAATTTCGGCGACAGGCGCGAGCCGTCCTGCTTGGCGCCCGCAAAGGTCGGGAGCAGCGGATCGTCGTCGGGCGACAGGTCGTACCAGTCGAAGCGCAGCGCCGGATAGAGAAGCAGGCGGCCGTCGGCGATCGAGATTTCGTCACCCGCGAACAGGCCGGCGCGGGTAAAATCGGTGGTCGGGAAGGCGCGCGTCGGATAGACCTCGCCGAACGGCGGGACGGTGCCGTCGCGCAGGCCGCGCTGGCGCGTCTGGCTGATGTCGCCGCCGAAGACGAGGCGGTGCGCGATCGCGCCCGTCGCGAAGTCGGCCCGCGCGTCGGCCGAGGCACCGATCACGCGGTTCTCGAAGGTGTTGAGCCGCGTGCGGTCGGCGAGCGGCGTCCGGTCTTCCTCGGTATATTGATTGTCCTCGCCGTCCTGCCAGTAGAGCGCGACGCGCGCGAAATCGACCGCCCCCTCGCCTTCCCAGCTCCAGTCGAGCGACACGCGCTTGCGTTCCCCGCTGTCCCACGCTTCGAGCCGGTCGACGCTGGAGGTGACGACGCCGAGCGTGTTGCGCGTCGCGGTGACGCCCGTAAGGCCGTTGGTGTAGAGGTCGGTATCGAGATATTCACCGGTCAGACGGATCTTGTGGCCGTTAGCGGGATCATAGACGATGCGCGCGAGCACGGCGTTCGAGCGGCCGTCCTGCGGATTGGGCAATGTGCGGAGCGGCCCGGTGGTCGGGTCCTTGCCCGACGTCCCGGTCGCCGTGGCGCCGCCCGCGACATTGCCCTTGTTGTCGAGTTCCTTGTAATCGCGGCGGGTGTAGGCGGCCATGATCGACCAGTCGCCGCTGCGCCCCGCGAGGATCGCGGTTTCGCTGAACTCCTCGTCGGCGCTGCTGTAAGCGGCGCGGAGAAGGCCGCCGACATTCTTGCCAGGTTCGAGGAAATCGGCGGGGTCCGAGGTGATGAAGCTGACCGCGCCCGCAAGGCCGTCGCTGCCATAGAGCGCCGACGACGGGCCGCGGAGAATCTCGACCGACTTGACGAGACCGAGGTCGACATAGTCCCCGCGCCCCGCCGCCTGCGCGCCAAAGGAGAAGCCGTCGGGAACGCGTACGCCGTCGACCTGGACGAGCACACGGTTCCCGCCGATGCCGCGAATGTTGAAGCTGTCGTTGCCGGCGCGGCCCGTGGTGCCCAGCGCCGCGCCGAACCGCGCGGGCTGGCGCTGGACGCTAACGCCGGGTTCGAAGCGGACGAGGTCGCGGATGTCCGTGACAAGCTCGTCGGCGATCTGCTCGTCGCTCTTCACCGTGACCGTGACCGGAATATCCTCGGCCCTTACTGCGGTGCGTGTCGCGGTGACGACGATGCGGTTCTTGATTGATACCCAATATTCGCCGTCATTATCCTGCGCAAAGGCCGGCGAAGCGGTCGCGGCGAGCGCAAGGCCCAGCGCGGTTCCGGCAGCCAAGCGGGATACGGACGGCAAACGATGGCTGTTCAATTTGATTCCCCTGATTATTTTGCGATTGATTCGCAATAGCGCCTCTCTAGGCGCGCAAAATCTGAGGGTCAATATGCTATTGCGAATCGTTCGCGTAAATATCGATGAGAGGAGAGTGGGTGACGGCGTGACCGTCGGATTTCACGGGCCGTCAAGTCGGAAAGAGGCTTGGAATTATGGAAGGGCAGCTAACGACCGGAAGCGGACGTTGAAGGATTTGTTCTCTCCCCTTCAGGGGAGAGATAAGAAGGCTTGCCGGTTTTACCGGCTAGCCGCAGTTGAGAGGGGCTTGAGCTGCTTCCGCCCCCTCTCCCAACCCTCTCCCCTGAAGGGGAGAGGGCTACGTCCGCTCACCACCCCTAAGCGGACATCGTTTGCGTTACGCCTCCGGTCCTTCATAGGCATCGACGATGCGCCCGACGATCGGGTGGCGGACGACGTCGGCGCTGGTGAAATAGCTGACGTTGATGCCTTCCACGCCTTCGAGCCTGCTCACCGCGTCGGCAAGGCCCGAGCTTGCCGGGATCGGCAGATCGACCTGTTTCGGGTCGCCGCACACGACCATGCGGCTGTTCGCGCCAAAGCGCGTCAGGAACATCTTCATCTGCGGGATCGTCGTATTTTGCGCTTCGTCGAGGATGATGAAGGCGTCGGCAAGCGTGCGCCCGCGCATGAAGGCGAGCGGGGCGATCTCGATCTCGCCCGAAGCGATGCGGCGCTCGACCTGTTCGGCGGGCAGGCAGTCGTGAAGCGCGTCGTAGAGCGGACGCAGATAAGGATCGACCTTTTCCTTCATGTCGCCGGGCAGGAAGCCGAGCTTTTCGCCCGCCTCGACCGCCGGACGCGAGAGGATGAGGCGCTGGACGCTGCCGGTGATGAGCTGCGCGACCGCCTGCGCGACCGCGAGATAGGTCTTTCCCGTGCCCGCAGGGCCGAGCGCGAAGATGATGTCTTCGCGCGCGAGCGCCTGCATATAGGGCACCTGCGACGGCGCGCGCGGAACGATCGTCTTTTTGCGCGTGCGGATCATGATCGGCGGCGCTTCGCTGGCGTCGTGCCGGATGATGCCTTCCAGCGTCGGCTGCGCCGACAGTGCGATCACCCCATCGACCATGCCACTGTCGACCTCCTGCCCCTGTTCGATACGGTTGTAGATATCGACGAGCACGTCGCGCGCGCGGGCGGCGGATTCGGCCTCGCCTTCGATCTGTACGCGGTTGCCACGGGCGGAGATGTAGACGCCGAGCCGGTTTTCGATGGCGACAAGGTTGCGGTCGAACTCGCCGAAGAGAATGCCCAAAAGCTGCGTTCGCTCGAATTCCGCGGTCAGTCGGACGCGGTCGCCGGGTTCGGCGGGGGTGGAGGCGGTCAGCGGGCGTTTGGACATATAAGCAAGGCTCCTTCGATCGACGCCACGACTGTACTCCCGCCTGAACGGGAGTCCATGACTTGCAGGCTGCGAATGCGACGGAAGGAGACGGAGTGTGTCTTCGGGGAGACAGCTTCCGCCAGGCGCACTAGGCGGCTTCTTCCATCAACGCTTCGGCGGCAACGCTGTTGGCGCCGGCCGAGGTGATCTGCACGTCGATCATATCGCCGATCTGGAGCCCCGGTGCGATGACGTGCGCCGACTGGAGCCAGGGCGTCTTGCCGATCAACTGACCGTCCAGCTTGCCCATGCGTTCGAGGAGCAGGCGCGTCGTGCGGCCAACGGACGCCTCATTGAATGCCTGCTGCTGTTCGTTGAGCAACGCCTGGAGGCGCTGGAGACGTTCGTTGAGCAGAGCTTCGTCGATCTGGCCGTCCATCGTCGCGGCGGGGGTACCGGGGCGGCGCGAATATTTGAAGCTGTACGCCATCGCATAATTGGTCGCACGGACGATATCGAGCGTCGCTTCGAAGTCCGCATCGGTTTCGCCGGGGAAGCCGACGATGAAGTCGCCCGAGATCGCGATGTCGGGGCGCACGGCGCGCACGCGTTCGATGATGCGAAGATAGCTTTCGACCGAGTGGCTGCGGTTCATCGCCGCAAGGATGCGGTCGCTGCCCGCCTGCACCGGCAGGTGGAGGAAGGGCATCAGCTTGGCGATCTCGCCATGCGCCGCGATCAACCCGTCGGTCATGTCGTTGGGGTGGCTGGTGGTGTAGCGGATGCGTTCGAGGCCGTCCTCACGCGCGAGTTCGCGGATCAGCCCGTCGAGGCCGATCACCCTGCCCTTCTCATCTTGACCGTCCCACGCGTTGACGTTCTGGCCGAGCAAGGTGATTTCGCGCGCGCCGCCGGCGACGAGCGCGCGCGCCTCGGCGATCAGGTCCACGAAGGGCCGGCTGATCTCGGCGCCCCGCGTGTAGGGCACGACGCAATAAGTGCAGAATTTGTCGCAGCCTTCCTGCACCGTCAGAAAGGCGGTCGGACGCTGGCCGCCCGCGCGCTTCGGCAGCGCGCCGAACTTGCTTTCGAGCGGCATGTCGAGGTCGACGGCCTTCTCTCCCCGCGCGGCGCGCGCGATCATGTCGGGCAGGCGATGATAGGCCTGCGGCCCGACAACGACGTCGACCGTAGGCGCGCGGCGCGCGATTTCGGCACCCTCGGCCTGCGCGACGCAGCCCGCGACCGCGATCGTCGGGCGGCTGCCGTCGGCTCTCTTCAGCCGGCCAATGTCCGAATAGACCTTCTCGGCCGCTTTCTCGCGGATGTGGCAGGTGTTGAGCACGACGAGGTCGGCGTCGGCGCCGTCGGCGGCGGCGACATAGCCCTCGGCGCCCAGCATCTCGGCCATACGCTCGCCGTCATAGACATTCATCTGGCAGCCGAAGGATTTGACGTGAAAAGTTTTGGGGGAGTCGGATTTCATCGGCGCGCTATAGGCGATGCGGCGTGCCGACGGAAGACCGCGCAATTTCCGCCGCGATTGTGGCGCGCGCGGCCTCGGCGAGCAGCTTGCGGTCGCCTTCGACAATATCGGGCAAGGGATCGAGATAGTTGACCGTAAGATGTATTGGGCGTTTGCGCGCGAGCAGCCGCTTGAAATTGTCGAGCCCGGATTCGGGATCGAGCCATGCAATGTCGTTCGCCTCATTTCCATAATCGAGAAACACCGGCTGGACCCGCAGGTTGGGCGGGGTCGGGATCACCGCTTGGAACAGCGACGCACGGAACGGCAGCAACCCGTCACCGGGGCCCGTCGTTCCTTCGGGAAACAGCGTCACCGGGCGACCGCGCGCCAGCGCCGCGCGCACATCGTTCGCCTGATTATGGATCTCGCGCCGTGCCTCGCGCTGGACATAGATGGTGTGGTTCTGATCGGCGAGCCAGCCGACAAACGGCGTCGTGCCGACCTCGGCCTTCGACACGAAAGCCGAGCGTGCGGCGCCGCCGAGCGCGAGGATGTCGAGCCAGCTGACATGGTTCGACACGAACAGGACGTCGCGCCGCAGCCGCGTCCCTGTCGTGCGGATGCGCAGCCCCGCGATCCAGCCGGCGGCGTTAAGGAAGGCCATCACCATCGGCGAGGGACGACCGACGGCGCGGTAGAGCAGATGCGGGACGATCAGGAACAGCAGCGTCAGCACCATCAGGGCGAGACGGGCGACCGTCCGCCAGGTAATCGCGCTGCGATCAGTCGCGCTTGCGATCGATGGCGACACCATAAAGCTCCATACGATGGTCGACGAGGCGGAAGCCCAGCCGTTCGGCGATCACCTTCTGCAACGCCTCGAGCTCGGGATCGACGAATTCGATGACCTTGCCCGTCTCGACGTCGATCAGATGATCGTGATGCGCCTCGGGCGCGGCTTCGTAGCGCGAGCGGCCGTCGCCGAAATCGTGGCGGTCGAGGATGCCGGCTTCTTCGAACAGGCGCACGGTACGATAGACGGTGGCGATCGAAATGCCGCTGTCGAGCTTCGACGCGCGTTCATAGAGCGTCTCTACGTCGGGATGATCCTCCGAATCCGAAATGACGCGCGCAATAATGCGGCGCTGCTCGGTGATGCGCAGCCCCTTTTCGTGGCACAGGGCTTCGAGATCGATGTTACCGGACATGCGGGCCTTTCCTGCAAGATGCAGTCGGATTTCTATTCTTCAAACTGTATAAGCACGCCCCGCGGATAGGACAAGGGCGGCACCCCTACGACGCCGCCCTTCCCTGCTCCGGTTGGAGCGATTGATTGTGGATGTCAGACCTTGGTCTTGGGCTTGGGCTTGCGCCCGCCGCCGCGACCCTTAGTACCCAAGCCGATTTCTTTTGCCAGCGCGCGGCGCTTTTCGGCATAGTTCGGCGCAACCATCGGATAGTCGGCGGGCAGGCCCCACTTCGCGCGATAGTCGTCGGGGGTCATGCCATAATGCGTCATCAAGTGGCGGCGCAGCATCTTCAACTTTTTGCCGTCTTCGAGACACACGATATAGTCGGGCTTGACCGAGGTGCGGATCGATACCGCGGGCACCAGCTTTTCCTCTACGACCGCTTCGGTACCGAGACCCGACAGCGCGGCGTGCACATTATTTATCAGAATGGAGAGATCGGAAATGGCGACGCTGTTGTTGCTGACATGCGCGGCGACGATGTCAGCAGTTAGCGTGACGAGCATCTCGTTGGTATCGGCTTGGTCGGACATGAGACTATTCCTTGATTTTCATTACCCAGAAGCATGAACGGCGAATATTGGATTTGTTCTTTCGCCAACAGGATTACTGCCACTTTGGATGGAATTCCGCAATGACCGATCAGTCAGGCTTTCGTTCACACGCCGATCGCCGCATCGTAATTGCGTCGCGAACAACGCCGTCGTTGCCGCGATAATAGGCCGGCCGGCGGCCGCATTCCGAAAAACCGGCGCTCTCATAAAGATGAACCGCGTCATTATCGGCCCGCATTTCAAGGAAATAGTCTTCAGCGCCCTGCGCGGCCGCCCATGCCCGCCAGTCGTCCATCAGTAATGCACCGATACCGCGGCCGCGGAACAGCGGATCGACCGCGAGCAACAATAATTCGCTTTCGGGTCCAGCGATGCGCGCTGCCGAAAAGCCGCACGCCTGCTCGCCGTCCCACGCCACGCACACGCGCGCCGAGGGCAGCGCGAACAAGGTCAAGAGCTGCGCGCCGCTCCACGCCTCGCCAAAGGCGGGATCGAAGGCGGCATCCATTACGCGCATGACCGCGGCCAGATCGCCGACGCGTGCAGTGGCGAGGCGGATCGAACCCGTCATGCCGGTGCCATCGGCTTGGCATCGGGGGCGCGTCCATAGATCGGGCTGGGCTGGTCGACCAGCGCCGCGGGCGGCAGCCGCAAAAAGGCACGCGCGTCGGGCAGCATTGCCAGCGCAAGCCCCGTGCCGCGACGCGCCACAAAGGGTTCGGCGCGATTGCCGACGATCAGCTCGTCTTCAAGCCGGACGGCGTCATCGGGCAAAAGCGAGCGGATATCGGCGCGCGGCGACAGGTCGGCTGCGAACGGCTGAACGAACCATTGACCGTGGCCGCCTTCCATCACGACGAGAGCGCCCCCGGCCGCTGCGATGTGATCGGCGGCGCCCGCCGCGACCAGCGCGAGCGTCGAAAAGCCCTGAACAGGCACCTGCCAGCCGAGCGCGAGTCCGCGCGCCGCCGCTACCGCGATCCGCACCCCGGCAAAGCTGCCCGGACCGCATCCCACAACGATGACGTCGGCGCGGCCGCCGCCATTCAGTTCGGCTATCAGCGGGACGAGCCGCTCGGCATGGCCGCGACCGATAACCTCGTGACGATAGTCGATGACCGCCCCCGCCTCCAGCAACGCCACCGAACAGGCCTCGCTCGCCGAATCGATGACCAGATGCCGCATGAGGATGGGAACGATCAGGCGATGCTGTTGAAGCGGGCGAAGTCCGGACGCGGGCTGCGTTCGAAGATCGTCGCGGGATCGCCATAGCCGAGCGTCGAGATGAAGTTGCTTTTCACGCTGGGTTGGTCGGCGAAGAAGGCTTCATCGACCCCGGCATTGTTGAACCCCGACATCGGCCCGGTGTCGAGCCCGAGGGCGCGTGCGGCGAGGATGAAATAGCCCCCCTGCAGCGTGGAATTGCGGAACGCGGTGGTGTGCGCCAGCGCTTCATTGCCGACGAACCAGCTCCGCGCATCGGCATGCGGGAAGAGTTCGGGCAGGTTTTCGTAGAATTCATTGTCGCTCGCGATGATCGCGGTGACCGGTGCCTTCAGGATTTTCTCGGCATTGGCGGGGAGCGCGAGCGCGGCAAGCTTTGCCTTCGCTTCGTCGCTCACGCACCAGACGATCCGTGCCGGAAGGCTGTTGGCGCTGGTCGGGCCGAACTTCACCAGATCCCAGATCGCGTGCAACTGCTCGGTCGATACCGGCTCGTCGCTGTAGCCGTTATAGGTACGCGCGGTACGAAACAGCTGGTCGAGGGCGCTATCGGAAAGCGGCTCGCTCATGGGCTAACTCCTCAGGGAAATGGTCAGACGGCGTGAACTGCCGTTACCTCAGGCACATAATGTTTCAAGAGGGACTCGATGCCATTCTTGAGCGTCGCGGTCGAGGACGGACATCCCGCGCACGCACCCTGCATTTTCAAATACACATTGCCCTTGTCGAAACCGCGATAGACGATGTCACCGCCGTCGTTGGCGACCGCGGGGCGGACGCGCGTTTCGATCAGTTCCTTGATCTGGTCGATGATGTCGGCGTCGGCGGGATCGTCGGCAAAGCCTTCATCCTCCGCCGGAACCGAAAAACCCGCGCTCGCGGTGTTGAACAGCGGCACGTCGGCAAGGAAATGGTCCATGACGATACCGAGCACATCGGGCTTTGCGTCGCTCCATTCGGCACCGGGCGCGATCGTCACCGACACGAAATCGCGGCCGAAGAAAACGCCGGTCACGTCGCCAATCGAGAAAAGCGCACTCGCGAGCGGCGACGCCTCGGCCTCTTCGGGGCTGGCAAAGTCGCGGGTTCCCGTCTCCATCACCGCCCGGCCGGGCAGGAATTTGAGCGTCGCGGGATTGGGCGTCGATTCGGTTTCGATCAGCATGGCTTGCATGTGGGGCGCAGCGAGGCTTTGTGCAAGATGATAGGGATGCGCTAAGCCGCGCCGATGCGCCGCTTCACCCATTTCGCCGCCCTCGACTGGTCGGGCGCTCGTGGCCCGCGCCAGCGCGGGATCGCGCTGGCGGTCGCGAGCGGCACGGCGGCGCCGGCGCTGGTGCGGCCGGGGCATGTCTGGTCGCGCGCCGAAATCCTCGATTGGCTGGAAGGGGTCGCGGCGGACGGCACCGATATGCTGATCGGTTTCGACTTTTCGGCCGCCTTCGCCTTTGCCGATCACGGCGCTTATTTTCCCGGCTGGGCGGATAGCCCCGCCGACATGCGCGCGCTGTGGGCGCTCGTCGAACGGCTGGCGGACGGCGATCCGCATTATGAGCCGGGCGGGTTCCTCGCGCATCCCGAGGCGCGGCGGCATTTCCGCCACCGCGGCGAGGCGGGCGATCTGTTCGAAGCGGGCGCCGGGCGGCTGCGGGTCGTCGAGCGGCACCAGCGGGCGACGAAACAGGCCGCGAGCGTCAGCAATTTCAACCTCGTCGGCGCGGCGCAGGTCGGCAAGGCGAGCCTGTCGGGCATGCGCCTGCTCCACCGGCTGGCAGGGCGCATTCCGTTGTGGCCGGGCGACCCGGTGCCCGGCGCGGGCCCGATGCTCGTCGAAATCTACACCAGCCTCGCCGCACGCGCCGCGGGACTGCGGCCCGGGCGCAGCAAGATCCGCGACGGCGCGGTGCTCGACGCGGCGCTCGCGGCCTTGGCCTCGCCGCCGTGCGGTTTTACGGGGATGGTCAGCGACCATGCGAGCGATGCGTTACTCACCGCCGCATGGCTGCGGGCGATCGCGTCGGACCCCGCATCGTGGCGACCTGTCCCACTCACCGACACCTTGGCAAAAACCGAAGGCTGGACCTTTGGCATCATTTGAAGCAAAGGGCGCTAAGCGCCGGCTTAGCTCAGTTGGTAGAGCACCTGATTTGTAATCAGGGGGCCACGGGTTCGAATCCTGTAGCCGGCACCACGCTATTTCTGAATGCAGGCTTTAATAGGCTCGCCGACCGCGATCGCGCTCGGATCGACCGAAGGTTCGGGCTGACTGGTGACGACCACGGCGTCAGGGTCGGCCTCATCGCGCCCCTTACCCTTCAACGCGTCGATCTCGCGCTGGCGCATTTCGAGATAGAGGGTGCGCGTTTCGACATAAGGATCGGCGCTATCTTCCTGCAAGCATTTGATCGCCGCGTCGCCCTCGATGCGATCATTGAGCTGCTTGATCACCGTCGTCGGGACCGCGTAGGCCGTGCGGTCAAAAGGCGCGCCGACGGCAGTCGGCAGCACGAGCAGATCGAGGCTGTTGCCGGCCATGTCCCGCAATGTCGTCGGTCCGACAAGCGGGAGGTAGAAATAGGGACCGGGCTCGACGCCGTAAAATCCCATCGTATTGGCAAAGCCATTGCGCCGGTAAGGCAGGTTGAACGGTTCCGTTTTCGCAACATCGAAGAGCCCGCCGACACCAAAGGTCGTGTTGACGGCAAAACGGCCGAGCGTTTCGGCGGCCTTGCCAATTTTGAACTGCAACAGGAAGTTCAGGAAATTGATGGGCTCGCTGAGGTTGCGCAGCGCATTGCCAAGCCCGTCGCGAACGGGTTCCGGCACAATGCCTTGATAACCCGTGGCGACCGGGGCCACCAGCGCCTTGTCGACCGACTGGACCACGCGGTACGACGTGATGTTGACCTCTTGCAGCGGATCGCCCGGCGGCGCCTCTCCGCGTGCGGTCACGACGATATCATCGGGCGACGGCGGTCCTTCGGCTGCGGGCTCGCTACCCGTGGTTGCGGGTGCGACTGGCGAGGGAGATGGGATGGGTTCGATCGTCGGCACGACGACCGGCGGTTCAACGTGCGCCGGATCATTATCGAGTTGCCGCGGCTCGATCTCTGTCAGGTTCACGGGCGCAGCATCGGAAACAGCGGGCGGTGCCCCGGACAGCAAGAGAAGTGCAGCGACGGCCGAAATACTCATCGCGCGCGCGGTCCCGCCATTACAAAATTCATGAGCATCGATCGCATATGTCAAACTCCTTGCCGGGGATCTCAGCCCGAAATCATGATCAAGAGACGCCCCTCCCCTTCATCCCAAGCCGTCTGACCCGCGGTCGCGGGCACGGTTGCCTTACCCATCCTCCGCCGAGAGGGAAGGAAAAAATGCTGTGCACGCACGCACGATCGCCTCGGAAACGGCGGACCCGGCCAGCGATCCAAACGACTCCAGCGTGGCAGCGTCATCAGGAACAGGGCAATTTCCCAGTCCCCGACGATAGCTGGTTCGCCTGTCTGCCAATCGGGAGCTTCGTGCGAATCCTGCCCAATTATGCCTGCCCGACCTGTGCGGCTTACGCATCCTACGGCGCGCTGCGCGACGGGACGGTAGCCGGAAAATGGCCACGTACCAGCGGATGGCGAACATTGTCCCAGATCGAGATGAACGGCATGAAATCGCGCGGACGCCTTGGCCTGGCAGGGGCAGTAGGACTCGAACCTACGACCCTCGGTTTTGGAGACCGATGCTCTACCAACTGAGCTATACCCCTAGGCCGGAGTGCGCCACTAGCCGGATTGCAGGAGCGGGGCAAGAGGGATGACGGGTTGCGCGACCGGACGGGCCTGATATGCGCAATTTCGCATGAACGCCGCCCCATCTTCCGCAGCGCCGCAGAATTATCTGGGTGGCATCGGGCTCCGGTTGCTCGCGATGGCCAGCCTGTCGCTGATGTTCGTGCTGGTCAAATATATCGATGCCGCGGGCATCCATATCGTCGAAAGCCTGTTCTGGCGGCAGGCGCTTGTGCTCCCCTTCCTGCTGGTCTGGGTGATGGCGACGAGCGGCCTGCCGTCGCTGAAAACGCAGCGTATCGGCGCGCACGGCCGGCGCATGATGATGGGCCTGACCGGCATGGCGTGCAATTTCGGCGCGATGATCCTGCTGCCGATGGCCGAGGCGACGACGATCAGCCTGTCGGTGCCGATCTTTGCCGTGATCTTCGCCGCGCTGCTGCTCGGCGAGGCGACGGGATGGCAGCGGTGGAGCGCGGTGATCGTCGGATTCATCGGCGTTCTCGTCGTGCTCGATCCGATTTCGAGCTTTGCGGGCGGGTTCGGCGGGACGCATGGCCTCGGCACGGTGGTTGCGCTGACCGGCGCGATCATGACCGCACTCATTACCATCGCCGTGCGCGACCTTGGCCGTACCGAAAATGCGGGAACGATCGTCTTCTGGTTCAGCCTTTTGTCGATGATCCCGCTCGGCATCGCCCTGCCCTTCGTCATCACCCCGCATGACGGCCATGAATGGTTGCTCCTGATCGGGCTCGGCTTCCTCGGCGCCGTCGTCCAGATGTCGCTGACCGGCGCGCTTCGCCTCGCGCCGGTGTCGGTCGTGATCCCGATGGATTATTCCAGCTTGCTGTGGGCAATCGCCGCGGGCTGGTGGTTCTTTGGCACGCTGCCCGCCGACACGACCTGGGTCGGCGCGCCACTCATCATCGCATCGGGCCTGTTCATCGCCTGGCGCGAGCATCGCCGCCACATCGACCGCCCGAAGGAGGTTGCCGCATGACGCGCCCGATATTGTATCATTGCCCCGATGCCCGCTCGCTGCGCTGCCTGTGGGCTGTCGAAGAAGCCGGGATCGACGTCGATCTGCGCCTGCTGAAATTTCCGCCGCGTGCGTTCGAGCCCGATTATCGCGCGGTGAACCCGCTGATGACGATCCCCGGCTGGGTCGAGGACGGGCGGCTCATGACCGAATCGGCCGCGATCTGCGAACGCATCGCCGAGGGGACGCCACTCGCGCTCCGCCGCGACGAGGATGATTATTGGACGTGGCGCAACTGGCTGCACCGCAGCGACGCGACGCTTACCTTCCCGCTCGCGATCATGATCCGCTATACGCGCGTCGAACCGGAAGAGCGGCGGCTCGCGCAGGCGGTCGACGACTACAAAGCCTTCTTTGGCGGACGCGCGAAGAGCATCGAGGCGGCGCTGGCCGACGGCCGCGAGTGGCTGGTGGCCGGGCGCTTCACGATCGCCGACATCGTGGTCGGCTATGCGGCGTTTCTCGCAACGACATTGGGCGCCGACGATGTGCTGGGCGATGCTACGAAGGCGTGGCTCGGCCGCTGCACGGCGCGCGAGGGCTTTCAGCGCGCCCGCGCGCGGCAGAAAGCCGAGGCCTGACACAAAAGGGCCCCACCAGCTGGTGGAGCCCTCCATGTTCCTCGTGCATGGGTTGCAACAACAAGGAAAATTCATCGGCCTTTCGGGGTGTAAGGTCGCTTGAAAGGCCGAATGTGAGGCGAATTTATGCTGCGCCGGAGAGGTTGGCTTTCACATTCTCACGGCGAGAGATTTGAGGCTGGTTCCTATCTTACGGCGGCTTTGGGGTGGGAAGCGGACATCTAAATTCATTCACGGCATCTCAGGTATTTAACCGTGTCAATGCAGCGGTCAGTCGGGGTGCGGGAGAGAAAATCTTCTCCGAATTTAGAAATCCATTCTGACTTACTATCCGGAAGCGCATTCAGGAGGTCGCGTATCTTCCCAAAAAAGTTCCGGTCGACCTTGCCGTCGATGATCTCCGATCCAGCGATGGTGGACGGAAAGTTCGCAGTTGGCATGAAGGTCACAAGGCCGCCAAATTTGAACCGCTTTGATGGTGGACGCAGACGCTCGAGATCTTCCTCGAAAACCACTATCAGATCACCCTCGACTCTGCGTTTCTGAGTGCTTCCTCCAAGCATTCTGCTCGACCGGGGAGAAAACATCTTCAACGTTTGGCCGCGCTCGAAGACGAGACAGTCAAAGTGCTCAAACGAGACTACCTCTAATCCGCTCTGAACTGCGAGCTGCGCGGCAAGCTTCCGCTGCATTACTCTTTTCTCCAATGCTGCCGGATCAGCCTTATGGGGCGCAGAGCGAACGTCGGCAATCGGTCGTTAGCTGCCCTTAATTCACCATCCGCTCATAACCCTCCCAATAGGGCGCGCGCAGGTCTTTGCGCAAAATCTTGCCGCTCGCATTCCTCGGCAGCGCGTCGATCACGTCGATGCTGCGCGGGCATTTGAAGGGGGCGATGCGCTCGCGCGCCCAGGCGATTATGTCGGATTCCTCGACGCTCGCCCCTGGCTTGGCGACGACGACCGCCTTCACCGCCTCACCCCATTTCTGATCCGGCACGCCGAACACCGCGACTTCCTGCACCGCGGGATGGCCGAAGATCGCGCTTTCGACTTCGGCCGGATAAACATTCTCGCCGCCGGTGATGATCATGTCCTTCATTCGGTCGTGGATATAAAGATAGCCGTCCTCGTCGAGATAGCCCGCGTCGCCGGTGCGGATCCAGCCGTCGTCGGTCATCGTCCGCGCGGTCGCATCGGGCAGGTTCCAGTATCCGAGCATATTGTTCGACGAACGCGTGACGACCTCGCCCACCTCGCCCTGCGGCAGCGGCGCGCCATCGCCATCGACGATGCGGATTTCGACGCCCGGCAGCGGCTTGCCCGCCGAGCGCATGCGCTTGTTGCCCTCGGGATCATGGTCCTCGGGCGGCAGCATCGAGATGGTGCCGGTGGTTTCGGTCATGCCATAGGCCTGGATGAACTGCGCGCCGAACATCTTGATGCATTGGCGCAGCAGGTCGAGCGGGATCGGGGCTGCACCGTAGAGGATATATTTGAGTCGGCTGTAATCGACGCTGGCGCAGCGCGGGTGCATCAGCAGCATCTGCAGCGCGGCGGGGACGATGAAGAAGCGCGTGACGCCATGCTTCTCGACCGCATCGAACACACCGTCGGGATTGAATTCGGCGAGGATGATGCCGGGCAGGCCAGCCGCGAGCGCCATGATGCCGAGCCCGGTACCGCCGATATGCGCGCACGGCATCGCGACCAGCACCGCCTCGTCATCCTCCCATTTGGTATAGGGCAGGTCGAGGCTGTTCGAATGTTTGCGCAGCGCGAAGAGGTTGCGGTTCGACAGCACCGCGCCCTTGGGATTGCCGGTCGTGCCCGAGGTATAAAGCTGGAGCACCGCATCGTTGGCGCCCGACGGTTCGAACGGCACGCGCGGCGCCGCGTCGATCATCGCATAGGCTTCGGCCGCGGTGAGGATCGCCGGATCATGCTGCAATTTCCCGGCGAGTTGGTGGGCGAGCGTATCGAACCCCGGCCCGCCGAACACCATCTTAGCCTGCGTGTCGTTGACGATGAAGGCCCATTCGGCCGGCGACAGGCGCCAACCGATCGGCGCCATCACGATACCCGCACGCGCCGCGCCGAAAAAGAGGGTGAAATAGAGATCGCTATTCTTGCCGATCCACGCAATCCGATCGCCCTTCTGGAGCCCTGCCGCGAGCAAGGCCGAGGCCGCGCGCGCCGTATGGTCGTCGAGACTGGCGTAGGTGTAGACGCGGTCTTCCTCGCGCATTGCGACCCGGTCGGGGCGTTCGGCGGCCCAATGGGTCAGGAATTCGTCGAATGTGAAAAGGTCCGAAACATCGGGGGCCATCGGCTCTCTCTCCCTCGAATCGCATCTATGTCGTGCAATTGCGGGGAGGCTAGCGGCTGCGGGCGCAACGTAAAGTGCCGATCGCCCACCCTGTCAGGTTCGTCAGGTGCGGCGGAAGAGCAATATGAGGTTGTTTGCGGGCATCGCGCGGCGTCCGGCGAAGGCGAAGCCGGCATCGGCCGCGACCGCCTTGACGTCGTCGGTATCGCGCAGGCCCCATGCCGGATTGCGGCTGCGCAGGCTGGCATCGAAGGCGAGATTGCTGTCCGCCGTCGGCACGTCGGCTTCGATATAGGGGCCGTAGAGGATCAGCGGCGCACCGGCGGATAGCAGCCGTTCGGCTCCCGCAAACAGGCCCTGCGTGGCCTCCCACGGGCTGATATGCACCAGATGAGGTAGACGTTTCGATATTTTGAGGAAACCCAAGGCGTTCACGCTGCTTTTTCAGTCCGGCCGGGATGTAACCCAGCGCCTACCCACCCTGTCCTGACTTCCAGATTGGACGTTTCGAGGCGATCACGCCTTGGCAAAGTCAGTTCAAAAATCGCGCCCACCGTCCGCCCAAACCACCCTGATTGAGGAGGCCTGGACGAAACGGTGGATTGTTCAGGTTGCGGATTTGGCCCAGTCGATTCCGGTCGCGGCGGCACCGGCATCCACAGCGACGAGCAAGCTTTCCTGACTGAGATGCGAGTACCGCTGGCTTGTCGTCACGCGAGCGTGGCCGAGGACTTGCCCGACGACGTACAAAGACTGTCCGCTCGACACCATGTTGCTCGCGGCGGTGTGCCGGAGATCATGAACGCGAACGTCGGGCAGACCAGCTTCGATCCGCGCCTTGTTCCACACATAGAAGATGTCCTTGTAAGGCTTCTTCGTTTGCGGATTTGGCACCACGAACGGGCAATCATCCCAGCGAGGAACCTGCGCCAGAACGTCCAGCGCCGACTGCGACAATGGCACATGCCGCGCCTTGCCGGACTTGCTGTTCGGAATACGCCAACGCCGCTGATCAATGTCGAAATGCTCCCAGCGCGCATCGAGCAATTCTCTTTTGCGCGCGCCCGTCAGCAACAGCAGCGGGATGATGAAACGAAGCTGCCGATTGGGGCTGGCTTCGATCGCCGCCTTCACCCGTTCGGTCTCCGCCGCCGTCAGGTAACGCTCGCGCGCATTGTCGACCTTGAAGTGCGGGACCGTGCCCAAAGGGTTCACGTCGGCGCCGGGCACCTTCCATTGCCGGGCCAGCTTGAACATATAGCCCAGCACGACATGCAGGAAATTGACCGAGGCAGGCGACAAGCCCTCATTGACCTTCAACTTGAACCAACCCGCGATCGTTTCGGGCTCCAACTCATCGAGGCGCATCTTGCCGAACCGGGGCAGGATGTGCAGGCGCAGCGCCCGCGCGTCATTGTCGTGGCTGCGCTTGTAGGTGCGAATATAATCAAGATAGCGGACCGACAGTTCGGCGACGGTCGGCACCTGTCGCTTGACCTGCTTGTCCTCCAGCGGGTTTTCGCCGACGACGACGCGGGAACGCAGCTTCAAGGCTTCGCGCTTTGCCTTTTCGTAACTGATGTCGGGATAGGGACCAATGCGGAGTTGCCGCAGGCGCCCGTACTTGTCCTTGTATCGAAGGTGAAACGATTTGCCACCGTTCGACCGGACTTCGAGAATGAAGCCGGACAGCTTATCCGAATAGTAGTCTACTTTTCGCCGATCCGGCGGGCAGGTGGCGGTGAGGACGAACGTGGCGTCCATTGTAACAACAGGCATTTCAATTTCCTTTTTGAATGATCGATAGATCGAGGTCGCCAGACGGCGCAGGGTGTTGGTGAGGGTTGGGGTAGCCGGGCGGCCGGAATGGCCCTGAGGCCTTTGGCAAAACTGCCGAGAGGGAAGCGTGGGGGGTGGTAGTCGAAGGCCCCCGCCGCCGAGGTCGCGGATCGTCATGCGATGATCGTTGACACCCGGCCGCATGTATCGGGAACGCAACTTGGGGTTGGCCCCGACAGAGGCATAGCCGCATGTTGCTCGGCGGCCGGTCGCAGGAGATGTCGGTGGACTAAGTCAATGAAAGGGTAAGCAATTCGATCATCGTTGCCATGACGGACGATCAGCGAGGGTCGCCCTGGAAGCTGAAAACTGAATTCTGGCTTTCATCCGGCCCACCCGGCGAGGACAGCATATCAGTGAGGTCGTCGATCGGCCGGATCAGCTCGAACACATGAAGGCCGCGAGCACGAACCACATATTGCCAGAAATGTTTGTCCGGGTCTTCCCCGACATATTTCTCCAGCAGCTTAAGGACGCGGCGCTTTGAGACTTTATCGTGGTCCGCAATACTCCGGACAATTTCCATTTTCCCGCGCTCGCCGCCGTGGTGGATCGATAAAGCCAACGCCTGGAGAATTTCATTGTCTTGAGTTTTGTAGTCCAGGACGTCGTCGGCTCCCCCGTCGTAGCCATCGGTTTCGTGGACCGAGGTCAGGCGTGCTATGTACGACAGTTCGGGTTCCGGCGAGTAAGCGTAAGCAACCTTGTCGGGGACGTTTCCGCGCCGCTTCTTATTCGTCAGCTGGGCAATCCGCTTTCCGTCTCGGCCGTCCTGGACGTCAATCACATAAGCGCAGTCCAGATCATCAATAATGTCGCTGACGCCAGCGAAGACGTTCTTACCGTTCGCATCGGTATGCTTGTTGGTGTGAGCAAGGCTGAGCAGCGTTCCGCCCGCGAGGACGAAGCGGCGGATAACTTCTGTGAATCCGCTGGTTTCGCTCTTGCTCATGGGCTGCGTGAATTTCTTGAAAGTGTCCAGGATTAGGAGCTTGCCGTTGGCGGTCCCTTCTCGGATCATCTCTTCGATCGCTGATGTCAGCAGACGCGCCTTGAACCCCTGATAGCCTTCGGCAACAACGTGAACGCCGTACTCATCCAGAACGCGAACCTTGTCAGCCACGCCTTGGGTTGTGTCGTCAGCATCCACATAGAAGACATCGCTGCCAGCTATGCGCCCGGTTTCGATGGCCTCGATCAACATGGCCAGCGTAATAAGAGTTTTGCCTGCATTAGGCGGCGCGCACAGGACAGTTCCCTGCCCTGTCAGGCAAAATGAGCCAAGTAGCGGCTTCTGTTCGATGGCCATCTCTTCGAGCTTGGCCGCCTGTCCCTGCAGCGTATATTTGAGCAGGGGATTCTTCTTTTTGAGGGATGGTGCCGGTTTGGCACTGGGATCGCTCATACATATCTCCATCAGAATTAAGTCTGACCGGGTCGCCATGTCGGCGTAGAGATGTCGTAGAGCTGTCCTAATTCGCAAAATCCGGGCTCGGTCGAGAAGCCACTGCGAATGAACTCTAAATGTGTACCCCGCCCGCCGGTGTCAAGTCAGCCGGGCAGTTTTCAGTTTTCAGGTTCCCATACTGCCGCAGGTTTGGGGTGCGACAGCGGTGGGCCTGCACACGCCGCACGATATGAATTCAGCTTAGCGTGACTTACCCAACTTGCCAATTTGGAGCGCCGCGAGCCGCTTTTGCCTCGCCCCGTCCCACTCTGGCTGATGCAGTTCGATCATCCGCGATTTGAGCGTTTTGATGCAGTCCACTGACCCCTTCGACGCCGGAAACCGAAGAATTTCGAGATCGAGGACGTCGATGTGCCTCCTTATCATCTGCGCTCCGAAACCCTTGTTCCCCGTTTGCGGCTTACCTCGAATGCGTTGCAAACCCTTCTGAAGGCCGCGCTTCTCGGTTGCCCGCAGAATGTACTTCACTTCTCCATCAAGGAGAGCTCGCGCTAAGCCGGGAACATCGACGAGCTGGCTGTGGTCTGCCGCAAAGCCACCTCTCACCTCCTCCCAAACTGCGTCCCATTCTTCAAGTGACCGACCGCAGACGACCAATGAAAGCAGTTCGTCTCGCGTTCGCTTGGCCACTTCCTGCGCCTCCCCTCTCTTTGCTACGCCTCTGAAATCAGAGAGAATGATAAGCAAAGCTGTTGCAAAGGATCATCGTCGTCATCAGTCCTTTGAACAAGCACGATATAGGCGAATGCACTGCCGAAAGTGAAGATGAATTCAAACCAGCGGTCGTGCGCCGCCAAGTAATCCCAGTGCGGTAGGAAACCCGGCTCGCCAAACCGGATACCGTCCATCGGTTCGATTAGCGGCGACAGCCCGATGTGCCGGATGATGTCGGCTTCGGTGTCACCCCGCTGGACGACAAGATATTCGGTGTAATCGATCAGATCCTCGGTCAGTGCCCCGATCCGTTCGGCGAGAAGGCGATGAAGGTTTGTGTCCAGGTCGAGCGTCAGCGCGCGCGCGAAACTGGCGCGATCGTATAAATGCAGCATGGTAGGATTCCTTTCAGGCAAAGAAAAAGCGCCCGAGGGGTCATCCCTGGACGCTTGCGATTGTTGGCGGTGGTTGGGGTCAGGCGTGGTCGCGGACCAGCTCAAGTAAGGACGCGTCGATGTCCGGTCGATCGGGAACGAGCAACACAATCCCGAAGCCGTCGTCGCTGACGATCGTCACCGCTTCGAACCAAGCACCGTGGCGCTCGACATACTCGAAGTTTGCAGTGAAGCCGGGATCACCATATTTGCTGCCGTCCACGAGGTTCGTGGCCAAAGGCACCCCGACCACCCCCTCAATCGCAGCGACCGTATCAGCGGGTTCCGCGACGAGGAAATGGGCAAGCTCACCCAGATCGTAATCGTCATATTCGAGAAGCTGGTCACGCCGAAGCGCCAACAGCTCAAGGATATCGGGTTCGAGTGGTAACGCCAGCGCGCGCGCCATGTCGGCCGAGCTGTGGATGGAAATCATTATCGGTTCTCCAAATAGAGAAGGCCCCCGGAGTTTCGTCCGGAGGCCTCTTGGGGTGGGTTTATTGGCTGTTATTCAGCCGCTGTTAGCAAGTTCGATACAGGGTTGGATCCGGCGCAGGATCTTCTCGCGCCCCCAAAACGTCATCTTCGTGTTCTCTATGCCGTCCAACTGAGCTGCGGCGCTGACACCGCCGACGCCGCCACCGCCATCCCACACAAACAACGTGCGCTGAGGGCGATCGGGTTGTCGATAGACATGGGGCATAATCGGAGCATCCACCTCGATCATACACCGTTCAAGATCGTAAATGTTCTTGTTGGTCTGAGTTGAAAACACTGGCTTCGCCTTCATCAACCCGGCGACGTCAGCGCCCAACGCGGGCACGGCAATTGTTGCAGCGACGATCGCTGCGACGATATAATTTCTTCTCATTGGCTTCCTTTCAAAATGTCGCCGCCACCTTCACGTCGGGTAAACCGGCGATGCGTAGCGGGATTGCGAAGTAGTTTTCGACACTGGTGCGGGCTTGACGCTTTGCCGCGTCGAGCAGGCCCGGTTGTTGCGCCTGCGCAACCATCGCGCGGCGGGCATTCGCGTAGTTCGCTTTTCGAAGCGCCTCGACCTGCTCGTCCGAAAAGGTCAGTACGCCGCCGTTGATAGTGGTGGCATTCTCCGGCTGGAACGCAATATCGCCCAGCGTGACTTTGGGCAGCTTCACCGTCACCAGCTTCGCCTTCTCATCGTACCGAACGTCGGCAAGGCTGAGATTGGACAGGTCGAGATAATAGGTCACGACCGCAGGTAGGATCAGTTCTTGCTCACCACCAAAGAGCCAAAGAACGGTGCGACCCGCCTGAACCTTGGCCGTGCCCTTGTACGAGTAAACCAGCAGCTTGTTTTCGTCCCGCAGGCTTTCGACGGTGGTGGCGAGCACCTTGGTGGTTTCCACCGTGAAGAAGCCGGTGTGTTTCACCTCACTGTCCAGAAGTTGCCTCGGCGCGGCGACGTAACCAACACCGAGGGCGACGACGTGTGTTGCGGCAAGAAGTCCGATCGTGCGGCGCTCGATCATTTGAGCGCGAACAGCGGTTGCGAGGGCGTGTCCAGCCGGACCTTCCATGTAGTCTTGTCGAACGCAGATTTGTCCACTTTCCACGCCGTTCTGGTTGTCGCAGAAACGTTGGGATTCAGGTCGGACGTCATTCCGCTTGAGTCGTCCATCAAGTGGCTAGCTTTCATGCTCGCGATGTCGTCCTCGGCGTAGCTATTCCCTTCGGCATCCAGCAGCGTAAGTTCTGGCCGCTCCATGTAGACAAGCGGAGCCGATCCCACGTTCTTAAGGGTGTAAGTGACGACGACAAACGTCTCTCCCTGTTCAGCCTTCGAGCCAGATTCAGCACTGCCCACTTGGATAGGTGTTGCGACGTCCGTGATGGTCAACTCGACGCCGTCTGCCCCGCCCGTTCGACCCAGCGCAATCATCGTTGTGTCGACAGCGGCAGCCGCTTTAGGTCCCTCCGCCGTGGGCTTTTCCGATTCTCCACAGGCTGTGAGACTGGCGGTCAGTGTCAGCGCAAGCAGCGCGGGCTTCAGTATGGTAATCATATCGGTCTCCTCTTGGTGATGCCCGATCTTGGGCGTGATGAAGCCATCACCGGCGGCACACGTTACCGACGGCTTTGGTCGATGCCAGTGAATTTGACACGATTGGTATACAGACGCGAGAAGCGCTCAACGTCCACATCGGCACATGGATGTGGTTCGGCTTCTCGGCGTCAATGTCCGGCACCAACGCAAGCTGAAGGGTATGACCCAGGAGCAGTTAGCGGCGGCGGCGGAGATGGAACGCAGCTATGTCAGCGACCTTGAAAGGGGTACGCGGAACCCGTCTGTGGCTGCGCTCGGCAGGATCGCTGATGCGCTCGCGATTGAGCCTCACGTCCTACTTGTGAAGAAACCTATTATCTGAGCCTCTTCATATAAGATGGCAACTTTCCCGCGTCAGGATCATGGACGCATTGATCTAGTCGGAGATAGGTACTCTTCCGGACCAAGCGTCGATTGCTTTTATCCCCTTTTATATGCAAGTTCGCGACGTCGATTTGAGGGGGAGTTTTTATGGATTTGGCATCGCGCCTAACGGAGCTGGCGAAGAAGACTCAGCAGCATCGCGAGGTGCTGCTCACTGAACAGGCTGCCAAGACAGCACTCGTCATGCCCTTTATCAACCTGCTCGGTTATGATGTGTTTAACCCTTCCGAGGTCGTCCCTGAATTTAATGCGGACGTCGGAACTAAGAAAGGCGAAAAGGTCGATTATGCGATTTGCATAGACGGCAAACCCTCAATCTTGATCGAGTGCAAGCCGTCCACCGGCGAACTTACGATCAATCATGCCTCTCAGCTTTTTCGCTATTTTAGCGTGACCGATGCTCGCCTCGCAATCTTGACCAATGGCGTGATCTACAAATTCTTTTCCGACATTGACCAGCCCAACAAGATGGATGCCCAGCCATTTTTTACGCTTAGCCTAGATGCGATCAGGAAATCCGACGTCCGCGTCCTTGAAGGCTTCACTAGAACGGGTTTCGACATAGATGCGATCGTGAGAGAGGCTTCGAACCTGAAGCTAGAGTCTCTCGTACGCAAAGAGCTTGAGAGTGAAATGGCAACTGCGTCCGAGGAGTTCGCCCGACTGATCGCGAAACGCGTCTACTCCGGACAGGTCACTTCTCAAGTGAAGGATAATTTCACGCGCTTGATCGCTAACTCTTTCGCCGCGATCGTGCGGGATCATGTAAATGATCGTCTGACCTCGGCCCTGAATGCAACCGCTGTACCCGAACCCGACAATGGCCATGTTACATCGCCGGAGGAAGTCATAACGACCGAAGAGGAAGTGAGCGGTTTTCGCATCGTACAGGCTATCGTCTCAAAACTGGTCGATCCCAAGCGAGTTTTTATGCGGGATGCGAAGTCTTACTGCGCCGTTTTGCTAGACGACAATAACCGAAAATCGTTGGCGCGCCTTCATTTCAACGGGATCACTACAAAGTATGTAGGGACATTCGTTGGACAAACGGAGACTCGGAACCAAATCAATGACCTGACGGACATCTACAAGCTTTCGGCCCAGCTAGAAGCCCGCATTAATGAAATTGAAGGCAGTAAGAGCAAATAGGGCTGGTCGACATTACATAAACATTTGGCCAATTTTTGGCGCACTTCGCACGAACGCGGCTGGGCCCATGAAGCAGTAGTTTGAAGGGAAGAAGCATGGAATCCGGTCGCGACGACGCGCAATCAGGTTCCGCTCGCGTGTCGATTCAAAAATTGTTTGACGACACTCGCAAGCGATTGGTTGAGACTGGGACACGTAATAGGCTTGTCCACGTCAATCGCGCCAACACGCGTGGGAATGTTGTCAATGTCATAAATGAGCGCTCCGATGACATTTGGGCGATTCTCCTTTCCGGCAAAACGATGCGTTTTCGTGCGCTCGGGCATGACGTACGCAAAGGCGATCAGGTCTCTGAAATTATCTTAGCGGAAGAACCGGAGGATGATGGAGGGGCGGATCGCTACGTCGACAATCAGTTGGATACGCGCTTGGGCCCCGACGGTCTTGCGAAGAAACTGCTCAAAATCGCACGCGAGGCGAAAACAGCCGAGGAAGAGCAAGGCGTCAACATTCTTTACCTCGCGCTGGGTTTCCTCACGTGGTTCGAAGACCAGACTTCGGCAGTAGCGCGAGAAGCCCCGCTGGTGCTGCTTCCCGTAGAGTTGGTTCGAAACGCTCGCACATCGACTTATGATTTGCGAATGCGTGACGAAGATCTGATTACAAATCTGCCGTTGCAACAGCGCCTCATGGAAGATTTCGGAATTAAGCTGCCGACGATTGAGGTTGGTGAGAATTGGAATCCGTCCAACTATTTTTCACAAGTCGATGCAGTAATTGCAGATCGCGCCCGGTGGAAGATTGATCGCGACGCGATGCAACTCGGATTTTTCTCTTTCTCGAAGTTGCTAATGTATCTTGATCTCGCGCTCGACGCGTGGCCAGACCAAACTCTGGAATCCCATGAACTAACCCGCGGCCTTTTGTACGAAGGCTTCGATGTTGAACGACCGCTGTTTGGGTCCGATGACCGGCTTGACGACGTCCTACCTCCTGATCAAATGTTTCACGTGGTCGACGCGGACGCAAGCCAAGCGCGCGTTATCGAAGAAGTTAGAAGCGGGCGAAATCTAGTCGTCCAGGGGCCACCCGGAACCGGCAAAAGCCAGACGATTACCAATATCATCGCGGCGGCTGCCAAGGAAGGCAAAACCGTCCTTTTTGTCGCCGAAAAAATGGCGGCCCTCTCGGTAGTACATGACCGCTTGGTTAAAGTGGGCTTGGGCGAAGTCTGCCTCGAATTGCATTCAAAGACGGCCAACAAAAAGGCCGTCCTTGCCGAGATCGCCCGGACCCTCAATGCCGCCCAAGCGATCCCGGCCATGCCACAAGCGCCGCTGGCGTTGACGGAAACGCGCAATCAACTCAACCAAATCGCCGCAGCATTGCACGCCCCAATAGACGGGACGGGAGAATCGCCATTCTCCGTTCTCGCGCGTCAGGCCCGTTATATTGGAATGGACGCTCCGCCTCCGACATTCGACGCTGATCTTCTGACAAAGATGACACGGAGCCAAGAGCGGGCTTTGTCCGATGACCTCCTTGAGTTTGGCGCACTTTTACAAGTTGTTGGAGCTGCAAACCTCCATCCGTTTTGGGGGGTTCGCGCACTGGATTTGCAGCCTGTCGAGCTGTCTCGCCTTGAAGGCGATCTCGCAGCCACTGCAGACGCCGCGCGTTCTTTGCGGGATGCGCTAGACGATCCTCTTGAATTATTCGGCCTGTCGCTAGCTCGATCGCTTTCATCCATACCGGCCGTTTCCGATACGCTTCGCTGTATTACCAACTTACCCTCAGGTGAGGCAGCACTTGCGCGTGCAATCTTCGACATATCCGACGCACCAAGGCTCATTGAAGCTATTGAGACCGCTCAGGCGTGGCGAACCTTGCGCGATGCCGAAGCCTCCGAGTTTACCGATGTAGCATTTGAAGGCGATGTTGCTTCTTTGCGAGCCCCGCTGGTCGCAGGCACCACTTCATTTTTCGCGCGGTGGGGCTCGGCATATCGCGGCGCATCCCAGCAATTGGCCGGGATGCTTCGGAACCCACTGCCAAAAGCCGCTACGGCTCGTGTCGAACTCGTCGATCGCTTGCTCGAAGTTAAGCGTCTTAGGTCACGTTGGGGAGACGACGAGGCATTCATGAGCGCGGCACTCGGCGAAATCTGGCGCGGTGAATGGACCGATTTCAACCGCGTCAACGATACAGTCGGATGGGTCGCAAAGGCTCGCAGTGCCCCACTATCCATCGGCGCGGATCAGGCGGTACAGCTTGGCTCCGATGGATCAGCTTTGACAGCGATGATCGACCGCTTGGATCGACAAGGGCAAGTAGCGCATGACGCAATCCATAGGGCCATCTCGATTGTGCAACTGGATCATGCGGTATTCGACGGCGGCGTAGATGGTGTGGATCTGATCGACATTGCCGCTCGCCTCGCAACGATGGCGGAGTCTACGGACCGTTACGCCGAATGGTCGCGATTGTGCGGATTGGAAAAGCGTCTCGAAGCAGGGGGTGTGGCCGGACTGGTCGCAAGAATAGCTGACGGTAGCATCAACGGCAGCGCCGCAGTTATCGAACTCAAATTTGCCCGCGCCGAAAGGTTATGGCGAGAAGCAATCATGACTTCGCCGGTTCTCAAGGAGATCGGAACGCTCGACCGTCATGCCCTTTCGCGAGAATTCGCCGGTCTAGAGCGCAAAAGATTGAAGGAAAACGTCACCACAATCTTGGCCGAACACCTTTCCCAAGTACCGCAGGGGGCATTGGGCGAGATGAAAGTCATAAGGGGAGAAATCGGGAAAAAGCGCGCGCATATTGCGCTTCGGCGCTTGTTCCAGCAAGCACCTACCGCGCTCCAGCGGATAAAGCCGGTGTTGTTGATGAGCCCTATATCGGTCGCGCAATATCTGACGCCGGGCCGGTTAAATTTCGACCTGCTCGTTATCGATGAAGCGAGCCAAGTGCGGCCAGAGGATGCTTTGGGAGCAATCGCACGGGCTCGGAAAATTGTCGTCGTAGGCGATCAGAAGCAACTCCCACCATCATCATTCTTCGACCGCTTAGTTGCCGACGATGGGGATGGAGACGACGAACCGGAAGAGGGCGATGAGGATTTGCTGGGCGGAGCAGCGGCGCTGGGATCGCTCGAAAGCATATTGTCTTTATGCGAAGCCCGAGGGCTCTCGTCCCGAATGCTTCAGTGGCATTATCGGTCGCGTGACCCATCGTTGATACGGGTCTCAAACCGCGAATTTTACGATGACGGGCTGATCCTTCCTCCATCACCCCTGCAGGAAGATCCTGAATACGGGCTCATTTTCACGAAGGTTGACGGCGTTTACGATAAGGGCGGCAAACGTGACAATCGCAAGGAAGGGGAAGCCATCGTGCGGCGTGTTGCTGAACATGCACGCGCGCACCCCGATTTGTCGCTGGGGATTGTGACCTTTTCGTCGGCGCAGAAAAATACAATTACTGAATTACTTGAGCTAGCACGGCGCGCCGACGGGCCGCTCGACGTCTTCCTTCGGGAAGGACAGTCCGAAGACCTTTTCGTGAAGAACATCGAAAATGTGCAGGGTGACGAACGCGATGTGATCCTTGTCAGCGTAGGCTATGGCCCCACAATCGCAGGCGGACGGCTGACCAGCATGACTTTCGGCCCAGTCAACGGCGAAGGTGGTGAGCGGCGTTTGAATGTGCTTTTCACGCGCGCACGTATCAGGTGTGAAGTGTTCGCTTCCTTCGATCCCGGAGACATCGACGCCAGCCGCGTATCGCGCGAAGGCCCTCGCATACTTCGACGCTTCCTAGAGTTCGCCAAATCAGGGAAACTCGAAGAAGCAGTTGTGACGGGCGAGGAAGCCGACACACCCTTCGAAGAAGATGTTGCCGACGTCATCCGATCTTTCGGATATCTCGCCGACCCTCAAGTCGGTTCGGCAGGCTTCCGGATCGATATTGGTGTGCGTCATCCCAACAAGCCGGGCACCTACCTTTTGGCGGTGGAATGCGACGGCGCGACCTATCATTCCGCCTTATGGGCGCGGGAGCGCGACCGGCTCCGGCAGGATGTCCTTGAGCATCTCGGCTGGCGGTTTCACCGGATTTGGAGCACCGACTGGTTCTATAATCGTCGCTCGGAAATCGAACGATTGCGAATGGCACTTTCCGAAGCGCAGGACAAAGGGGCAGTGGTCCAAATTTCAGGCGCCAACACGCCACGCGATGTTCCCACCATCGAAGCGCCAGCAATGGAAACTTTCGTTGTTCCACCAACAGTTGAACGAACCATGCCTCCGTATGTTCGTGCGCATTTCCCAGTAAGTAGTCACCTCGAGCCTCACGAGGCACCAATCTCTATATTAGGCCCGTTGGCTCGAAAAATTGTCGAGGTTGAGGGACCGATCTCTGCCGACGAGGTCGCACGTCGTATCGCAGCCTGCTTTGGGCGTGAAAAAGCTGGGCGGAGAATATTGGCTGTGGCCAAACAAGCGCTAAGTGCGCAACGGCGCATCGCTCCCGATTTGCACTCCGAAGAGAATTTTTGGTTCGTGACTGCTCAGCGCGAGGCTCCTCCCGTACGGGATCGTAGCGCGGAATATGGTGCAACGCTCAAAGCGGATGCTATTTCCATGATTGAAATTCGCGCTGCGCTGGCGATTGCCCGCGATGACAATGCTGGCGGGACTGATGCAGACCTAATACGGTTTGCCGCTCGATTGCTAGGCTTCCGCCGGGTTGGATCAGATTTGCAAACACGGTTGGCGCAAGGGCTGATAGGCTAGCAAATCTTTTCTCGCATGTAGGTCCTTTCCATGTGTCCGCCTCATGCCCGATGTATCTTGGTTCCCTCTTGCTAACCAGAAAATCGACATTCATAGATCATCGAACGGCGACTTCCTCTCCCCGGAGGTTTTTTTGATTTTTGGAGATCAGAATGAAGGCCATTGCCTTTTTTAACAATAAAGGCGGCGTGGGAAAGACCACGCTCCTTTGCAATGTAGCTGCCTACTTTGCTCAGGAGGGTCTAAGGGTTTGCGTAGTTGACTGCGATCCGCAATGCAATGCCTCACAGTATCTGTTTCACGACGATTTCTTGGAAAGCACATTTGACGATCCCAAGCAGAATATCGAGAGCTTGTTCTCGGGATTGATGGCTGGTGAGGGGCACGCCACTCAAGTTCCTATGAAGCACTCTGCCGCCTTCGGCGTCGACGTCGTTTGCGGAAGCCCAGGCTTGTCTATGGCCGAGGACTTTCTAGCAGAAGAATGGGCTAGCCTGAACACTCAGCGTGGACTTTCGAGCACCATGGTTTTTCAGAGAATGCTTAAATCTTTAGAAAACTATGACGTTGTTTTCTTCGATGTAAGCCCATCTCTTGGAGCTATAAATCGGACGGTCTTGTTATCATCTGATTATTTTGTCAGCCCAATGTCGATTGACATTTTTTCGCTAAAGGCTTTTGAGAACATTAGCCGTTGGATGGACAAGTGGCGCGCGCATTGGGAGTACTCCGTAAATAGCCCACTACTCGATGCCGACAATCCTGCCGTAGTTGATGCGAAGTCGCTGACCGGCGCAAGCTTTATCGGCTACGTGTCGCAGCAATACATTGCCAAACGCGACGCCACGGGAGAAAGACGGCCCGTGAAGTCTTATGACGAGATCATTCAACAAATTGACGGCCAAATTGACCAATATTTCAAAGGCTCATTGCTGCCACCGAAGCCTTATGAGATCGGCAAAATTCCGAACTTGCATAGCCTTGCCCCAATGTCGCAATCCCGAAGAAAGCCCATATTCTCTTTAGTGGCTGCTGACGGTGTCGTAGGGGCTCATTTTGCCAAAGTTAAAGAAGCCAAAGAAATTTTCGGCGAAGTTTCAGATGAAATTCGCAAGCGGCTCGCCTGAAACATGCTTAGAGAAGAATGGCCAGAGCCGCTGGTGAAGGACATTGCTCGCAGACGGGCAATCTTTGTCATAGGGTCGGGTGTGTCGCGTCACGCTTTGGGAGCCGATGGATCAACAAGACCGCCGGTTTGGAAAGGCTTTCTTCGCGATGCCGCCGAGCGGTTCCCGCGAAACCGCGACACTGAGCATATCCATCGAGCCATCGACGACGGAGACCTTTTACATGCCTGCGAGTGGCTCAAGAATCGGTATGACGAAGACTGGACCACATACCTTCGGCACCGCTTCACAGATCCCCGATATACGCCTGGTCGATTGCACGATTTGATCGCCCTCTTAGATACTCGCGTGGTATTTTCACTAAATTTCGACGACATTTACGAAAATAAAAGCAGAGAAATATACGAGGCATCTCAGTTTACAAAAAATTACAGCGACGCTGATGTTTGCGAGTTCTTAAGAAATGATGCGAGATATGTGGTAAAGGTTCATGGAAATTTAGCTTCGCCAGCTACACTAATATTTACACAAGAAGACTATGCACGTGCTCGCATTAAGCATAGCTTGTTCTATTCAGCATTTGATGCGGCCCTAATGACCCATACATTTTTATTCATAGGGTGCGGATACGGCGACCCTGATGTTAATCTACTCCTCGAAAATCAAGCATTTAGCTTTCAACCGGGATCGGTTAACCCGCACTATTTTCTGACAGCAGAAGATATCGCGGATGACATGAAACGCTCTCTAAGAAAAAATAGAAACCTCAAAACACTCTGCTACGACAAAGTCGATGATGAACATACCGGTTTGATTTCAGCTATTGAACAACTACACTCCAAGGTTACCGACTCTCGATCTGCTCTTTTGGAGAACGCCAATTGGTAAATGCCAACATCCCTCTTAATTGATAAGCGATCTCAATCTGTATCTTAGATTTATCAATTCGTGAGTTTTGATAAAGCTCAGAGCGGAATAGAAGATGCGGATACCCAGCTTCCGCCCACACGCGCGTCACTTCGGCCGATACAGCAGCATCAGATTGTTCGCGGGCATTTCCCGAACTTCCGCCAACGCGAAATCTTTGGTTTGAGCCAGTTCGGTCACATCTTCGAGCCAGCGGACGCCCCATTCCGCATTCCGCGCCCGCAGACTGTCGTCAAAGGCCAAATTGCTGGGTGCAGTTGGGTGATCCTTACGAAAGTAAGGTCCGTAAAGGATTAGCGGCGCACCCTTCTGGAAAAGCTTCGCGCCCTGTGTGAAAAGCCCGACAGTGGCCGCCCATTCACTAATATGCACCATGTTGATGCACAGGATCGCGTCGGCGCGGTCGATGGGCCATTCGCTCGCCGACGCGTCGAGAGCCAGCGGCGCCGCGATATTGGCGAGCCCCGCCTCGGCGCGATAGGCGGCGATCGAGGTCAGCCCGGCGGGATCGGGATCGCTCGGCTGCCAATCGAGATGCGGAAAGGCGGCGGCAAAGTGGACGATGTGCTCGCCCGATCCGCTCGCGACCTCCAGCACGATGCCCGCCGCGGGCAGCCAATCGGCGAGCCCCGCCGCAATCGCATCGCGGTTGCGCAACGTCGCGGGGGCGTGGCGCTTGTCCTCGCTCCCACCCTCACCCGGCGTCCAGGGATCTGAGGTCACCCGGCCTTCGCCTGCGTCCGCGCGCGGCGTTCGCGGACGATCAGCCATGACAGCAGGCCGACGGGGCCGACTATCAGGGTCAGGAACAGGAAGGGGAATTGCACGACACGGCTGAAACCCTTCTGGTCGGCATCGCGCGCGATCCACATGCCCGTGAACAGGTCGAATGCAAGATAATGCGTCCAGCCGAGCGTCGCGCCGCCGGGGCTGTCGAACAGCTTCATCACGCCCTTGAGCGTGGTGAAATCGCCCCCGCCCGGCCCACCCGCATCGATGCTGCCGGTCAGGAAACCGACGATCATCACCGTATAAGCGAGGCAGAGCAGAAACACGCCAGCATAGAGGATCGCCGCGAGGATCTTGGGAGTGCGCGGCAGGAAGGCGAGCGCGATCCAGCCCGCGAAGGCCCAGTAATTGGCGAACAGAAAGATAGTATCCCAGCTCATCACGCGCTCCCCCGCCTTGTCAGATCAGTCCGCCGAGCCCGAACAGCACGACGCCTGCCAGCAAGGCAATGGCGCCGGTGACGGTGATCAGCAAGGTCATTCGCGCCGCCGATGCGCGGCGGGAAGCGAGAAACGCCGTCGCCAGACCAAGCCCGATGGCAAAGAGCGGCGCCCAGAGGAAGACCCAGTCGTAACTGAACTCGCGGCGAACCTCGATCATCTCCCATTGCTCGACGACGAGGCCGTAAGCGGTGATCGCGATCAGCCAGCCAAGGATCGCAACGATCGCGAACAACGCGCCGGCCGCGACGCAGCCCGCGCGGGTGCGTTCGGGGCCGGGCGCCGGTTCGGCCATCAGTCCTCCCAGGCCAGCACGGGCTTGCGCGCCGCGAGCGTCTCGTCGAGCCGTCCGCGCGGTGCGAAATGCGGCGCCGACTTGAGCGCCGGGTCGCCGTTCTTCGCGCGCATTGCGATACTGCGCAGCGCACCGATAAACTGGTCGAGCGCCGCCTTGCTTTCGGTCTCGGTCGGCTCGACGAGCATCGCGCCATGGACGACGAGCGGGAAATAGACCGTCATCGGGTGATAGCCCTCGTCGATCAGCCCCTTCGCGATGTCGAGCGTCGAGAAGCCTTCGGCGAGGCCTTTGTCGCTGAACAGCGCTTCGTGCATGCACGGGCCCGATGCCGCGAAGGGCGCATCGAGCACGCCCTCGAGGCTGCGCAGCACATAATTGGCGTTGAGCACCGCGTCCTCGGCGACCTGTTTGAGGCCGTCGGCGCCATGGCTGAGGATATAGGTCAGCGCGCGAGTGAACATGCCCATCTGGCCATGGAAGGCGGTCATGCGCCCGAAGGTCTGCGGATGATCCTCCCCCGCGCTTTCTTCCTCGATCAGGCGGAAGCCATCGCCCTGCTTCGTGACGAAAGGCAGCGGCGCGAAGGGTGCGAGCGCCTCGGACAGCACGACCGGGCCCGAACCGGGGCCGCCGCCGCCGTGCGGGGTCGAGAAGGTCTTGTGGAGGTTGATGTGCATCGCATCGACGCCCAGGTCGCCGGGACGCACGCGGCCGACAATCGCGTTGAAGTTGGCGCCGTCGCAATAGACATAACCGCCCACCGCATGCACCGCATCCGAAATCGCCTTCATATCGCGCTCGAACAGGCCGCAGGTGTTGGGGTTGGTGATCATCACCCCCGCGACGTCGGGGCCGAGGCGCGCCTTCAGCGCCTCGAGGTTGACGCGGCCAGCCTCGGTCGCCGGAATATCCTCGACCGTGAAGCCCGCAAAGGCAGCGGTCGCGGGGTTGGTACCGTGCGCGCTTTCGGGGACGAGGATCACGCGGCGGTCCTCGCCGCGCGCTTCGAGCGCCGCCTTGATGCAGAGAATGCCGCAAAGCTCGCCATGCGCGCCCGCCTTGGGCGACATCGCGACGCTGTGCATGCCCGTCAGCGTGATCAGCCATTCGGCAAGCTCGTGGATCACCGCATAGGCGCCCTGGACGGTTTCCTGCGGCTGCAACGGGTGCGCGTCGGCGAAGCCGGACATGCGCGCGACCTTTTCGTTGAGGCGCGGATTGTGCTTCATCGTGCACGAACCGAGCGGGAAGAGGCCGAGGTCGATCGCGTAATTCTGCCGCGACAGGCGCGTGTAATGGCGCACCGTTTCGGATTCGCTGAGCCCCGGCAGGCCGATCGGCGCGGTGCGCGCGAGCGCGCCAAAGTCGGCGGCGGGCGCCGTTTCGTCGAAATCGACGCCGGTGGTTTCGGTCGAACCGATCTCGAAGATCAGGGCTTCCTCCAGCATCAGCGCGCGGTTGCCGGTGAAAGTGACATTGTCGTCGGCGCCGCCGACGGCATTCATTTCGGGGCGCCAGCCGGCGCGGTTGAGCGCGGTCATGCCAGCACCTCCTTCAGGGCAGCGGCGAAGGCGGCGATATCCGCCTCGGTAACGGTTTCGGTGACGGCGACGACGAGGCCGTTCGCGAGCCCCGCATTGTCGGGATAGAGACGGCCAAGCGAAACACCGCCGAGCACCCCCCTCTCCGCAAGCTTGTGGATCACCGGCCGCGCCTCGGTCGGGAGCAGCAGCGTGAATTCGTTGAAGAAGCCGGTGTTGAGCACCGACACGCCGGGGACCTTGGCGAGTTCGGCCGCTGCCGCCTTGGCGCGGCTATGGTTGATCGCCGCAAGCTGGCGCAGCCCGGCCTCGCCAAGCAAGGTCATATGAATGCTGAAAGCCAGCGCACAAAGACCTGAGTTCGTGCAGATATTGCTCGTCGCCTTCTCGCGGCGGATATGCTGTTCGCGCGTCGAGAGCGTGAGCACGAATCCGCGCTTGCCGTTCGCGTCGACGGTTTCACCGCAGAGGCGCCCCGGCATCTGTCGGACATATTTGGTCTTGCAGGCGAAGAGGCCGACATAAGGCCCGCCGAATTGCAGTCCGACGCCGAGCGACTGGCCCTCGCCCACTACGATGTCGGCGCCCATTTCACCGGGGGATTTGATCAGACCCAGCGCGACAGGTTCGGTGACGACCGCGATCAGCAGCGCGCCCGCAGACTGGCACGCTTCGGCAAGCTTTGTCATATCGTCGATACGCCCGAGAATGTCGGGATATTGGACGACGACGCAGTTCGTTTCCTTGTCGATGCTGTCCGCCAGCGCCGCCCAGTCGGTGCCGGCTTCGAGGCTGGGGTCGCCATCAACGAGCACGTCGCCGGTATATTTCGCCATCGTACGCGCGACGCTGCGATAATGCGGGTGAAGGCCGGTCGAGAGCAAAGCCTTGGCGCGCTTGGTGATTCGGCGCGCCATGACGATCGCTTCCCAACATGCGGTCGAGCCGTCGTACATCGACGCATTGGCGACGTCGGTGCCGAGCAGGCGGGCGACCTGCGACTGGAATTCGAACAGCATCTGCAGCGTGCCCTGCGCGATTTCAGGCTGATACGGCGTGTAGGCGGTGAGGAATTCGCCGCGCTGGATCAGGTGATCGACGCTCGCCGGCACATGGTGGCGATAGGCACCCGCGCCGAGGAAGAAGGGACCGTCACCGGCCGCGCGATTCTGGCGCGACAGCGCCGCCATGTGGCGCTCCACGGCGAGTTCGCTGGCGTGCATCGGCAGGCCCGCGATCGGACCATCGAGCCGCGCTTCGGCGGGAACGTCGACGAACAGGTCGTCGATCGAAGATGCGCCGATGGTTGCGAGCATCGCCACGCGGTCATCGGATGTCAGGGGGAGGTAACGCATGAACTACTCCGGAGAAGAGGCTGAATTTGCGGAAAGAAGCTGCGCGACATCGGCCAGCGAACCGCGGAATATCGCGGGACCGCTGTGCGTCGTGCTGACCCAGGGGGCGAGCCAGATGCGGAAGCCTGCGTCGCGCACGCGTCGGCAAAAGGCATAGTCGTCGGACAAGAGCGCCTGCGTTTCGGCTTCGACCATCGGCGAGAAGCAGGCGGCTTCATATTCGCCGACGCCATGCGCATCGCGCTCGGACGGATCGGGCCGGAACGCGATGCCCGGAAGCGTATCGCGCAGCGTTTCGAGCACGTCGCGGCGGATGAGCATCATCGCCGTGCCGAGCCGCGACAATTCGACGAGATCCGTCAGGGCGAAACTTTGGGTCGGATCGAGAAACTGCAGCGCGAAATCGCCCGCAAAGCGTGCAAGATCGGCCGGGTCCTCCCTGCCAAATCCCCGCTCAACCGCGAGCGCGACGTTGCGCCAGTTCACCATCCGCCGCGGATAGGCGGCGCCAAGCACGGCGCATTCGGGCCGATCCGCCATCGCCCGTACCATCGAAAACACATCGTCCGAGGCGAAGTCGATATCGGCATCGACGAACAGCATATGCGTGCAATCGCTCGCGAGGAACATCGCCGCTAATATGTTGCGCGCCCGCGTGATCGACGGTTGATAGAGGATGAATTCGAACCGGACCGAAATGCCCTGCGACTGCGCCTTCAGCGCCAGATCGAGCGCCGAGCGCACATAGGTGCCCTGCGCCCCTTCATAGATGGGCGTCGCCACCATCAGGCGGCAGTTGGCGAGGGCGGGATCGGTTGCGATCAGATTATCTCCCCCCTCCCGCGTGCGGGAGGGGCCGGGGGATGGTTACAGCGCGTCGCAGAAAGCCTTGTACGCTTTCGCGTCCATCAGCCCGTCGAGCTGGCTCTTGTCGCCTAGCGTCATGCGGAAGAACCAGCCTTCGCCTTCGGGGTCCGAATTGACGAGCGCGGGATCTTCCTCGAGCTGGCCATTGCCTTCGGTCACGGTGCCGTCGACGGGGGCATAGACGTCGCTTGCCGCTTTCACCGATTCGACGACCGCGGCGTCGCCGCCCGCGGTCAATTCGGCACCGGTGTCGGGAACCTCGACAAAGACGATGTCGCCGAGCTGGCCTTGCGCGAAGTCGGTAATGCCGACCGTCGCGACGTCGCCGTCAACGTCGATCCACTCATGCTCTTCGGTAAAATAACGCGGCATCACTCAACCTCCTGTTTTACGGATGTAATTATGCGGAACAAAGGGCATTGCCGTCACGGTGCAATGGACCAGCTTGCCGCGCACCTCGGCGGCGATCGCGGTACCGGCTACGGCATGGTCGCGCGGAACATAGCCCATCGCGATCGGCGCGCCGACGCTCGGCGCAAAGCCGCCCGACGTCACGACGCCGATCTCGTCCTCGCCGTCGAACAGCTTCGCGCCTTCACGCACCGGCAGCTTGCCGTCGACGAGCAGACCGACGCGTTTGCGCGGCGGACCGTCTTCGAGATGGCCGAGAATTCGCGCCGCGCCGGGGAAATTTTCTTCCTCGCGGCGGCGCTTGCTGACCGCGAAGCCGAGGTCGGCTTCGACAGGGTCGATCGCGGGAGTCAGGTCGTGGCCGTAGAGCGGCAGGCCCGCCTCGAGCCGCAACGAATCGCGCGCGCCGAGGCCGATCGGTTTTACCTCCGCCATCGCGCAGAGCGCGTCGGCGAAGGCCTCAAGCGCCTCGTTCGGCAGCGAAATCTCGAATCCATCTTCACCGGTGTAACCCGAGCGGCTGAGCCCAATCGCATGACCGTTCCAGATCGCGCGCGCCGCCTGCATGAAAACGAGGCTCGCCGCCTCGGGCACCAGGCGCGCCAGCGCATCGACCGCCTTCGGCCCCTGCAGCGCGAGCAGGCCATAATCCTCATTGTGATTGAGCGTGATATCGTCAGGCAGATTTTCGCGCAGATGCCCGATATCTTCCCATTTCACCGCGCCGTTGACGACGATGCCGAACTGGTCGCCTTCGTTGGTGATCATCAGATCGTCGAGGATGCCACCGTCTTCGTCGAGTAACAGCGAATAACGCATGCGGCCGGGCTTCAGCCCCACGATATCGCCGGGAAGGAGCGTTTCGAGCGCCTCGGCGACATTGTCGCCCGACAGCGCCAACTGCCCCATATGGCTGACGTCGAACAGGCCAGCGTTTTCGCGTACCCACAAATGTTCGGCCATGATGCCTTCATACTGGATCGGCATCCAGTAGCCCGCGAATTCGACCATCCGGCCGCCCTTGGCGCGGTGCCAGGCGTCGAGCGGCAGCGTCGCGGTGTCGATCGCCGCTTCGTCGCCCGTAAATTCCGTGTCGGTCATGCCAGTCTCCCGCGGTTGCATAGCGTATGCGCGGCCCATCGCCGCGCCTTGCGCCATGCCCCCTCTGTCACGGGAACCTGAGAGTTTTCCCCCATATCATGGGGTTACCCCTTCGGTGGTTCCGGTTTAGGGCCGGAACGCTTTCCAGAGTGTCCGTTCCAGCCTGCGCGGTCCTTTTGACCTGAGAGTTTCCGGGGCGGTTGCTCCTTCGGTGGTGAGGCGCCGGTTGCCCTGCCCTCACGCTCTCCCGCGCGGCCGGTCGAATCCCTTGGCGAGACCCGACAGACGCCCGAGCCTTGGCGCCGCCCTTTTGCGGAGTCAATCGGCGAGCGCGCGGATATCGTCGTTTTCGTGGATATGCACGCCCGAACCACCCCGCCGCGCCAGCGCGACGATCGCCGCGGCGACGGTATCGCCCGAAATCGAACGGTAGCGGCGAAAGGCGCCGTGGAGCAGCGCGTCGGTCAGTGGTGCCGCGATCGTTGCGATCCCCTCGCCCAATCGCTGCGGCCCGGGCCGGTCGCCGCGGAGCAGGCCGGGGCGGATCAGGTCGAGCCGGTCGAAGCCGAGCGCGCGGAGGTCGTCTTCGGTCTGCCCTTTGGTACGGAGGTAAAAATTGCCGCTTTTCGCCGCAGCGCCGACCGAGCTGACCAAGATCATATGCGGCGTCCCGGCGCTCTTGGCCGCGCTGGCCGCGGCGAGGACGAGGTCGTGATCGACGGCACGAAACGCCTCCTGCGATCCGGCCTGCCGGATCGTGGTGCCAAGGCAGCAGATCAGGACCGCCGGTTTTTCGGCAGCGATGGTTTCGGGCCAGCGGTCGGTGGGGGCGATTAGCTGGTTGTGATGCGGCGCCAATCCATCAACATCGCGGCGTGCGAGGACGGTGACCGGCGTGCTGCCGAACCGTTCGATCACCGCGCGCCCGACAAGCCCCGTCGCGCCGACGATCAGCGCGTCAGGCATGCGCCAGCGCCGTGGGCACCGCATCGCGGCCGAAGATGTCGGCGTAGCGGTCGATGGCGAAACGGTCGGTCATGCCCGCGATATAATCACCGATGTGCCGATTTGTCGCGCATTCTTCTCCCGGCAGACGCCCCGACCAATCCTCGCCCATCAACCGCGGGTTGTCTGCATAGGCGGCGAACAACCGCCCCACGACTTCGTTAGCCGCTTCGGCGGCGGCGACCTGTTCGGGGTGGTGATAGAGATTGGCGTACATGAAACGCTTGAGATCGCGCTCCTCCGCCGCAAGACCCGGCGAGAAACCGCCGAGCGTGCGACCCGCAGCGCGCACCTCGTCGACGCTCGCGGCACCCGCCGCGCTAACATTGGCCCTGGTCGCCGCGATCACATCATTGACCATCACGCCGATCTGGTCGCGGACAAGCTCGCGGAGCAGCCGGTCGCGCGGCGCGCCGGGGAAACGCCTTTCAACGGCGCGGAAGTTGGCCGCGACGAAAGGCTGTTCCATCAGCTGGTCAAGGCAGAGCAATCCTGCGCGGAGGCCGTCGTCGATGTCGTGATTGTCATAGGCAATATCGTCGGCGACCGCGGCAATCTGCGCTTCGAGGCTGGCATAGCTACCCAAGTCGAGCCCGAAATTGCCGTCGATTTCGGCAAGCGCCCAGCCGGGGTTCGTCACCGGGCCGTTATGCTTCGCGAGCCCCTCGAGCGTTTCCCACGTCAGGTTGAGTCCATCGAAAAGCGGATAAGGACATTCGAGCGCCGCCAGCGTCCGCAGTGTATGACCATTATGATCGAAGCCGCCATGCGCCGCCATCGCGGCCTTCAGCGCATCTTCGCCGGCATGGCCGAAGGGCGGATGGCCGATATCGTGCGCGAGGCACAAAGCTTCGGTCAGATCCTCGTTCAGCCCGAGCGCGCGCGCGATGCCGCGCCCGATTTGCGCAACCTCGATACTGTGGGTCAGCCGTACACGATAATGGTCGCCGTCCGGGGCAACGAACACCTGCGTCTTGTGGCGCAGGCGCCGAAAGGCGATCGAATGGATGATTCGGTCCCGGTCGCGCTGAAAATCGTCGCGCGGGCCGCGCACCACACGGCCGAGCTCGGCGTGAAGACGCCCGCGGCTATATGCGGGATCGCTGGCGCAGTCGGCAACGCTCACTTGATCGGATCGACGGCTTGGCCCGCCTCGCTGTTGAAGAGGAAGCCGTCGCCGCCCGCCTTTTTGTAATCGCCCAGCCAATCCTGTGCCGCCTTGCGATCCTTGAACGGACCGACGAGCAGGCGCCGCGTCTTGCCCCATTCGGTCGTGGCACCCGCCTTGCCCTTGAACACCGCAGGGCTCTTCTTGGCGAATTTGCCGAAGTCGGTCGCGAGCGCCTTGGCATTGGCGCCGGTCGCGACCTGCACCCAGATGCGCGCGGGATTAGCCTTTTTCTCGGCCGCCTCTTCCTTTGCCTTCGCGTCCGCTTCGGCCTTGGCTTTCGCGGCTGCGCTGTCTTTCTCGCGCTTGGCCGCTTCGGCGGCATCGGCCTTGCGCTTGTCCGCGACCAGCTTGGCAAGCATGTCGGCCCCGATCGCATTGTCGGTCTGGGCCAGTTCCTCAGCCGGAATTTCGATCGAACCGACGATGTCGGCGAGCGAAGCCAGCGGTGCCGCCGAAACCGGTGCACGCACCACCGCTCCAGCAGAAGACGGCGGTGTAGTCGGCTCGATCGTGCTGGGCGTCGGCGCCGAACTCGGCACTGCGGCGGTCGAGCGGCCCATGTCGGCGATCGAAAAGCCGGGGCCAACCGGCCCCTTGTGGGCATCGACGACCGTGCCGACGGGTTCCGGCCCGGCCGCGGGCAGTGCGGATGCCGGTACCTGCGTCGGCGCTGATACGGATGCGGCGGGAACCGGCGCCGGTGTGGTCATCGGCGTCGACGAACTTACCGCCGGTCGAATCGACGAGCCGGACGACGGCGTGGCGGTGGGCCATTTGGCGGTCGGAGCGGTAGTGGCCGATGCAGTCGAAACTGGCGGCTTTGCTGCGGGCAAGGTAGCGGGTTTCCGCACGGCCGTCACCGGCGTGGGCGCCGCAGACGCGGCCGTTTGCCGCTTGCCGCCCGTCGCTTGCCGCTTGCCCGTTGCTGCCGACGGCGACGAAGGCGGCGGCGTCGCAGCGGCGACCTGGACCGGTTGGCGTTTGGGACCAAGCTGGCCGTTCGGAAAGCGGCCGAAATGCGCGGCCGCCGCCTGCTGCGCTGGATTGAGCCGGTCCATCTGGACCAAATAGGGCATGATATTCTGTGCCATCGCGGGCGGCATCGTCGCGTTGACGATCTCGGTCGCCTCCTTGTCGCGGCCGTTCATCGCGAGAATCATCGCGCGGAGCCGCCAGGCGCCGCGGTCCTGCGCGCGCAGCTGCGGTGTCAGCATCTGGATCGCGCGATCGGCCTCGCCGCTGATCCCGAGTGACAGTGCATAGCGCCGCGTCAGTTCGTCGTTCGGGGTGATCGACAGCGCGAGCTGGTAATCGCGCTGCGCCGCATCCTGTTGGCCTAGTAGATCGCGCGCGAGACCCCGATCGGCGAGAAACAGCCGTTCCGACGCGCCGAGGAGCTGGGCCTCGCCGAAATAGTCGAGCGCGCGCGTTGGATTTTCGGAATGGACCATTGCCGAACCGAGCGCGGCCTTGACCGCCCCGTCGCGCGGGCTCGCCTGTTCAGCGCGGACAAGAAAGCCGATCGCGGCGCGGTAATCTTCCAGCTCGATCGACGCACGACCGGCGTCGAGCAGCGCCGCGGTGTCGCTGTTGTTCGATGCGATACGCGCGAGGGCTGACGAAAGGAGCGTGCGCGCGGCCGTTCGCTTCTGCATCGCCACGCGGGTCGCGGCATCGGGAGGCGTCACCTGCAGCGCCTGGGCAGGCTCGATAAGAGCCGCCCCAAGCAACAGCGCGCCGAGCACGCAGACAATCCGCCGTGCGCGCGCCGGCTTCGCCGTCAATTTCGCTTGCCGCATGGGCAACTCATCCCGATTTCCGGCCTGCCGTGCCCGGCGGGCGGCCGCTCGATAGCCCCGTTACTGGTTGTTCTGACGCCCCAGGAAGCGCGGGATATCGACCCCGTCTTCCTTGCCACCTTCGTCGCTTTCGGGTGCCGAAGCCCCGCGCGACAGGCGCGACATGCGCTCGAACAACGTACCGCCGCCGATCGACCGCGCGGGCGCTTCGTCGGCAGGTGTCGGATCCGCAGCGGGCGCCGAGCGATATTCGGCCGGTGCTTCGGGCGCGTCGAGCACGAGTTCGTCCGCGGTATCGTCATAGGTCGCGGCGACCTGCGACAATTCCATCGGCTCTTCTCCGGCAACCGCTGCCGGAGCTTCGGGCTCGGCATCGCCCAGCGAGAAGCCGGGGGCTGGATCCTTGTCTTCGGCCGCAGAGGCTTCGACGACTGGCTCTTCGCGAACCGCGGGTGCGACGGCCTCTTCCGCCACCGGTGCGGGCGTCGCCGCGCGCGCGGGAGCGAAGGAGAAGCTGCGCGTCGCAGGAGATGCCTGAGCGACTTCGCCATTGCTGTCGATGCCGGTGGCGACCACCGATACGCGGATCTTGCCGTCGAGGCTGTCGTTGAACGCGCTGCCCCAGATGATGTTGGCGTCGGGGTCGACCAGTTCGCGAATGTGGTTCGCAGCCTCGTCGACTTCCATCAGGCGCATGTCCTCGCCGCCGGTGATCGAGATGATAACGCCCTTGGCGCCCGCCATCGACACGCCGTCGAGCAGCGGGTTGGCGATCGCCTTTTGCGCGGCTTCGAGTGCACGACCGTCGCCTTCGGCTTCACCAGTGCCCATCATCGCCTTGCCCATCTCGCGCATCACGCTGCGCACGTCGGCGAAGTCGAGGTTGATCAGGCCGGGCATGACCATCAGGTCGGTGATGCCGCGAACGCCCTGCTGCAGCACTTCATCCGCCATCGTGAAGGCTTCTTTGAAGGTCGTGTTCGGATTGGCGACCAGGAAGAGATTCTGGTTCGGGATGACGATCAGCGTGTCGACATGATCCTGCAGCTCAGCAATGCCCGAGTCCGCTGAACGCATGCGGCGCTGGCCTTCGAAGGTAAAGGGCTTGGTCACGACGCCAACGGTCAGAATGCCGCGGTCGCGCGCTGCCTTGGCGATCACAGGCGCCGCACCGGTGCCGGTGCCGCCGCCCATGCCGGCCGCGACGAAGCACATATGCGCGCCGTTCAGCGCCTCTTCGACCTGCGCAATGCTTTCCTCGGCGGCCGCGCGGCCAACCTCGGGCCGCGAACCCGCGCCCAGTCCCTGGGTGATTTGCGTCCCCAGCTGGATGCGCCGTTCGGCCGGCGAAGCGTTGAGCGCCTGCGCGTCCGTGTTGGCGACGATGAAATCGACCCCCTCGACGCGCGCCGCGATCATGTTTGCGATGGCATTGCCGCCCGCGCCGCCGACGCCGATCACCGCGATGCGCGGCTTCAGCTCGTCGACCTGCGGCGGGCCAATATTGATGCTCATCAGAAAGTCTCCCTGCAGCGGCGGACAGGTGCCGCTTCCCCAACCTTGCGACCCAGCCGGGCGGTAGTCCGTCCGCCCGGTTTTCTATTACCGCATTGCACTATTGTGACGTGGGAATCATCCAAAAAATTAACCTTTTCGTCGCGTATCATCTAAAAACTGCTTTTCAATGCGGCCATCAGCCGGTGGAGGATCGAGGTTCCTGCCGGCTTGTACACATCCTGTGCCATCATCGGCAGATCGCGGAGGTCGACGGGGTCCGACGCGGCATAGAGAACCAGACCCGCGAGCGTCGCGAAAGCAGGGCCACTATGCGCATCGGGCAGTCCGTGCAAGCCGCGCGGTCGCCCGACGCGTGCGGCGCGGCCGAGCGCGCTTTGCGTGTAGTCGGCGATGCCTTTGAGGTCGGCGCCGCCGCCGACGAGCACGACCTGGCGCCCGATGGGACCGACGAAATGCAGATCCTTGAGCGTCCGGCCGATCTCGCCCATCATCGCATCGAGCCGCTGGCGGATCACCGCGACCAATTGCGCGCGCGTGATGCGCGGGGAATCCCCGTTGGCCTGCGCGCCGGGTTCGAGCTCGATGATCTCATTATTGTCGCGCGGACTGGCCGAGGCCGAGCCGTAGAAACTCTGGAGCCGCTGTGCCTGGCTGCGCCGGATACCGAAGGCCGAGGCGATGTCGTCGGTGATGTCGCTGGCGCCAAAAGGCAGCGACGCCATTTCGACGAGCATCCCGCCGGCATAGAGCGACACGGTGGTCACCGCCGCGCCGAGTTCGACGAGCGCGACGCCAAGGTCACGTTCCTCGTCCGAAAGACAGGCGAGCCCCGCCGCGATCGGGGAAGCGACGACGGCGTTGACGTCAAGATGCGCCTGGCGGACTGCGGCCTCGAGATTTCGCACCGGGGCGCCGTCGGCCATGATGATATGGATATCGACACCGAGCCGGTCGGCGTGGAGGCCGATCGGGTTCTTGACCCCGGTCAGCCCGTCGATCGTGTAGAGCGCGGGCTGCGCATGAAGGATCATGCGGCCTTCGGGATCGATGCCCGCGCGCCCCGCGGCGAGCAGGTCGTCGACATCTTCCCGTTCGATGCGGTGACCACCAAGTTCGCTTTCGATCGGCGCGACGTCGCTGAGCAGCCCGCCCGCCGAAAAGCTGACCCACACATCGTCGATATTAAGCCCGGCGATGCGCTCAGCCTGTTCGATCGCCTCGCGCACGATATGCTCGGTCTGCTCCATGTCGGCGACATAACCGCGCTGGACGCCGCGGCTTTCGCGCTGCCCCGTGCCGAGCACGTGGAGTTGGCCGTCGGCGGTTTGCCCCGCGATCAGCGCGCAGACCTTCCACGACCCGACATCGAGCGCGGTGATGATCTTTTCGATGCGCGGCGGCGCCATGGCCTTATCCTTCGTTCGACGTCGCGGCGGCGACGGCATCGACCGCGGCGCGCGCATCGTCGAGCTTCGCGGGAGCCACCTGCCCTTCGTGCGGCAGGCGTAGCACGAAGCGCGCGGGATCGCGCATATCAAAACGCAGGATGCCGCGGCCGAGCAAACGATTGGCACCGTCCATATGCGCGAATTTGGCGAGCGCCGCCTTGGCCTCGGCTTCGCCTTCAGGAAGCGATAGCGTCTCACCGCTACGGAAGCGCAGGTCCCAACGGCGGTTGCCGACCCACGTCGCACCCGCGAGCAATTCCTTGAGGCTGCTCGCCTCGGTCAGCAGACGGTCGAGATCCTGCGAGCGCTGGTTCGCCTTCGGTCCGATGACAAGCGGCAGGTCGGGCATCGTCGCAACGGTGACGGGTTCGAGCACGACGCCCTTTTCGTCGATCAGCGACAGGCGATTATTATGCTGCCAAATCGCCGCCGGGGTACGCTCGACGATGTCGACGACAAGCGTGTCGGGCAGGCGGCGCGACACGCGCGCATCCTTGATCCAGCCGTAGCGCATCAGGTCGGCGCGCACGTCCTCAAGATCGACCGCCGCCATCGAGCGGTCCTTCTGCGCGAGCGCAATGTCATAAACCTTCAGCCGGTCGATGCGGTCGGCCCCGACGACTTCGACCTTCTTGACCTGGAAACCGGCGCGCCCGACCGCCTGAGCATATTCCTCGTGGATCTTTGCGGTCACGCCCGTCGCGTGCGCGGCAATGGCGACGACCGCGCACAAGCTGAGCCCGATCGTCCAGTTGGCGACCTTCTGTAACCGCTGCGGGCTGATCGGCAGCGCGTTGATGATCGCGTTGAGGCGCGAGGTCTGCACCTTCCGCCGCTTCTTCGGCGCGCGCGTCGGCCGGCGCGGCGGCGCCTTTCCGCGCTTGATCTGTGTCTTGCTCATGATAACGCTTCCCCCACGATGCGTTCGACCAGTTCGGCATAATCCATGCCCACCGCGCGTCCCTGTTCGGGCACGAGGCTGAGTGGCGTCATGCCCGGCTGGGTGTTGACCTCGAGCAGGAAGATACCCGCGAGGCCATGTTCGTCGTCCCAGCGAAAATCCGAGCGCGAGGCGCCCTTGCAGCCAAGCAGGCGGTGCGATTGCAGCGCCAGATCCTTCATCCGCTGCGCGACGTCATCGGGGACGTCGGCGGGGCAGACATGTTCGGTCAGACCGTCGGTATATTTGGCATCATAATCGTAGAAGCCCGACTTGACGCGCAGTTCGGTGACGGCGAGCGCGGTGTCGCCAAGGACCGCGACGGTAAGTTCGCGCCCTTTGATGAAAGGCTCGGCGAGCAAGCGGTCGAATTCCTGCCACGGCCCCACGGCCTCGCGCGCGATCGGGTTGCCATAATTGCTGTCGTCCTTGACGATCGCGACCCCGACCGACGATCCTTCGTTGACGGGTTTCAACACATAGGGGCGCGGCAAGGGGTCGATTGTAAAGAGGCTTTCGCTGTCGACCATCGTCCCCGTCGGCATGGGGATTCCATGCGGCACGAGCGCCTGCTTGGTCAATTCCTTGTCAATCGCGATCACCGAGGTGACGAGGCCGCTGTGCGTATATTTGAGACCCATCAGGTCGAGCATGCCCTGCACGGTTCCGTCTTCACCCGGAACGCCGTGGAGCGCGTTGAACACGACATCGGGTTTCGCCTCGGCGAGCCGCAGCGCGACGTCGCGGTCCATATCGATGCGCGTGACCTTGTGGCCGCGCGATTCGAGCGCATCGGCGACACCGTTGCCGCTCATCAGCGATACTTCGCGCTCGGCCGACCAGCCGCCCATCAGGACGGCGACATGCCACGGACCCCGGCTCACTTCGCCACTCCCACGCGCTGGATCTCCCATTGCAACTCGACGCCGCTCTTGTCCTTCACGCGGCGGCGGACTTCCTCGCCGAGTGCTTCAATATCGGCGCTCGTCGCGTCACCGGTGTTGATCAGGAAATTGGTGTGCTTCTCGCTCACCTGCGCGCCGCCGACGGCGAAACCACGGCAGCCGGCCTCGTCAACGAGCTTCCACGCCTTGTGCCCATCAGGGTTCTTGAAGGTTGAGCCGCCGGTCTTCGAGCGCAGCGGCTGCGACGCCTCGCGGCTTGCCGAGATGCGGTCCATTTCGGCCTGGATGGCTGCGGGTTCGCCGGACTGACCGCGAAAGGTCGCGCCGATCACGACGGCGCCTTCGGGCAGTTCGCTATGGCGATAGGTGTAGCCGAGATCGGCGAGCGGCAGCGTCTTGCGCTCGCCCGAGCGTAGCACAACGTCGCAATCGATCAGGATATCCTTTACCTCTCCGCCATAGGCGCCGCCGTTCATGCGCACGAATCCGCCGACGGTGCCGGGGATCGAGCGGAGGAATTCCATGCCGGCGATGCCCGCATCGCGCGCGGTCGAGGAGACGAGGATGCCCGATGCGCCACCACCGCAACGCAGGGTCGTCGCGTCGATCGCCTCCACCTTGGCGAAGGCTTTGCCGAGACGGACGACGACGCCCGGAAAGCCCCCATCACGGACGATCAGGTTCGATCCAAGGCCGAGCGCCATCACCGGCACCGCGGGATCGAGATCGCGGAGGAAATCGGCGAGATCGTCGGCGTCCTGGGGTTCAAACAGCCAGTCGGCGGGGCCGCCCGACTTGAACCAGACGAGCGGTGCGAGCGGGGCCTTCGCCGTCAGCTTGCCGCGCACGGTTGGGAGGGTGTCGGTCGCGCTCATGCCGCCTCGACCGCAGCAGCCAAACCCGCCGCCATCTTGGTGATGTCGCCAGCGCCAAGACAGATGATCTTGTCGCCCGCGCCAAGATCGCCCGCAGCGATGCTCGCGGCGATGGCGGAGGCAAGCGCGCCGACGTCGGCGACGACGTTCGCCTGACGGTGGCCGCGGTCGCGTAGGCCTTCGACCAGCGCATCCGAAGACACGCCGTCGATGGGCGCCTCGCCCGCAGTATAGACGGGCAGCGCGAGCACGATATCGGCGTCGTTAAACGCCTGCTGGAAATCGTCCATATGATCGCGAAGGCGCGTGAAGCGGTGCGGCTGGACGACGGCGACCACGCGCCCTGCCCCCGCCCCTTCGCGCGCAGCCGACAGGACAGCACGGATCTCGACAGGGTGGTGCGCATAATCGTCGATCACGGTAACGACACCCTCGCCCGCCGCGATCTCGCCGACTTTGGTAAAGCGGCGCTTTACCCCGGCAAAGCCGTGGAAGCCCGACACAATCTTGTCGTCCGACACGCCCATATGCAGCGCCACGGCAATCGCCGCGAGCGAGTTCTGGACATTGTGGCGGCCCGACATCGGCAGATGGATGCCATCGATCGTCCGGCTGTGGCCATCGCGGTCGCGCACGACGACGTCGAAGCGATTGCCGTCGGGGCCCGGCGTCACATTGGTGCCGCGCACGTCGGCCTGCGCCGAGAAGCCGTAAGTGACGATGCGGCGGTCGCGGATGCGCGGAATGATCGCCTGCACCTCGGGATGGTCGAGGCACAGCATCGCCGCACCATAAAAGGGCACATTCTCGATGAACTCGACGAATGCGTCCTTGATCGCGTCGAAGCTGCCATAATGGTCGAGATGTTCGGGGTCGATGTTGGTGACGACCGCGATCGTGCCGTCCAGGCGCAGGAAGCTGCCGTCGCTCTCGTCGGCCTCGACCACCATCCAGTCCGACGCGCCGAGGCGCGCGTTCGAGCCGTAGTTGTTGATGATGCCGCCGTTGATCACGGTGGGGTCGATCCCGCCCGCGTCGAGCAAGGCCGCAACGAGGCTGGTCGTCGTCGTCTTGCCGTGCGTGCCGGCGATGGCGACGGTCGATTTGAGGCGCATCAGCTCGGCGAGCATTTCGGCGCGGCGCACCAGCGGAATCCGGTGCGCAAGCGCGGCCTCGACTTCGGGATTGCCGCGCTTGACCGCCGTGGAGGTCACGACGACCTGGGCGCCGTCGACATTATGCGCCTCGTGGCCGATCGCGACCTTAATGCCCTTCTTGCGCAGGCCTTCGACGACGTAGGAGTCGGCGATGTCGCTGCCCTGCACCTGATAGCCGAGATTGTGCATCACCTCGGCAATGCCCGACATGCCGATGCCGCCGATGCCGATGAAATGGATGGTGCCGATGTCGGTCGCGACGCCGCGCATCATTGCTCTCCCGTGCGGGCGGAGGCCATGCCGCTGGCAGCCGCACGCTGACTCGACGACGCGCCAACGCGAATGACGTCCATCATCGGCGGCGCGGCGAGCGATTCGACGAGATCGGCGAGATCGCGCGTCGCGTCGGGCAGGCCGCAGCTCGCGGCACGCGCGGCGGCATTTTCGAGCGCGCCGGGTTCGAGCGCCATGCGCTGGATATGTTTCGCGACCTCGGCCGGCGTGAAATCGGGCTGCGCGAACGAAATCGCCCCGCCCGCTTCGACGAGGTCGACGACATTATAGGTCTGATGATCGTCCATCGCGCTCGGATAGGGTACGAAGATCGCGGGCCGCCCGGCGCAGGCGAGTTCGGCGACGGTCGAGGCGCCAGCACGCGCGATCACCAGATGCGCCCAGCGCAGCCGCTCGGGGAAATCGGCGATATAGGGGGCGCATTCGGCGGCGACGCCCAGGTCCGCATATTTGGCGCGCACCGTCTCCAGATCGGCCTCGCGGCACTGCTGCACGATTTGCAGACGGCTGAGCAACGCGGGGGGCAGCATCGCGATCGCGGCGGGCACAACTTCGCTGAGCACCGTCGCGCCGAGGCTGCCGCCAACGACGAGAAGACGAACGATGCCGTCCTCGGGCAGCGGTGGGTAGCCCTCTTCGCGGATCGCGACGATCTCGTCGCGCACCGGGTTGCCGGTGATATGCTTCTTGAGTTCATGCCCCGCCGGATAACGCTGGATATTATGGTAAGCGACCGCGACGGCATCGACGCGCGGCGCCATCATCCGGTTGACGCGGCCGAGCACGGCATTTTGTTCGTGCAACACGCGCGGCCGCTTGGTCGCGCCCGCGGCAAGCAGGCTGGGAAGCGAGGGATAGCCGCCAAAGCCGACGACGACCGCGGGGTCGAACGCGCCGATCAGGTCGATCGCCATCCGGCGCCCCTTGAAGATCGCGAGTGCCGCCTTGATCCAGCCGATCGGCCCGCCCGACACCCGGCCGGCGGGCAGGACGTGCGTTTCCATTTCGGCAGGAGCGCCCGGAATCTTGAGCCCGCGGTCGTCGCTGACCAGCGCGACGCGATGTCCGCGCGAAATCAGTTCGCCTGCGAGGGCGTAGGCGGGCAGCATATGTCCCCCCGTCCCGCCGGCAGCGAGAAGAAAGTGGCGCGTCGCGGTCATTTTTTGGCGCTCATTTCTTGTTCCAGTTTCGGGTCATCGACACCCGTGCCGCATAGGGGTTCCGCCGGGTCAGCGACAAGAGCAAACCCATTCCGATCGACAATGCGATGAACGACGAGCCGCCATAGCTGATAAACGGCAGCGTCATCCCCTTCGATGGGAAGATCTGCGTATTCACCGCCATGTTGATCACTGCCTGCCCACCGAACTGCGCGATCAGCCCTGCGACAGCGAGGATCAGGAAGCTATCCTCTTCGTCGAGCAGGCGGACAAGGACGCGGACGATGATCGCAAGATAGAGCACCGCGATCCCGATACACGCAATCATCCCGAATTCTTCACCGATCACCGAAAAGATATAGTCGGTGTGCGCCTCGGGCAGTTGGAACTTCGCCAGCCCCGCGCCGGGGCCAGTGCCGATGAGGCCGCCCGCGGTCAGCGTCGCATGCGCCTTGTCGACCTGGAAGCTGTCGCCCTCGGCAAAAAGCCAGATGTTGATGCGCTGCTGCGCCACCGGATAGAAGAAATAGGCGAGCACAAGCCCGACCACCCCCGCCCCGGCAAGCCCTGCAAGGATACGCATCGACAGCCCCGCGACCATCACCAGCACCAGCCAGGTCGCGACAAAGATAACCGTCTGGCCAAGGTCGGGTTGGCCCATCAGGAGCAGCGCAATCACGCCGGTCAGCGCAAGCGCGAGCGGCACGACCGGCAAACTCTGGTCGTGTAACCGCAGCGACAGGATCCATGCGAGCGCCACCGCAAAAAAAGGCTTCAAAAATTCCGACGGCTGGAGCCGGAACACGCCGCTGCCTAGCCAGCGCTGCGCGCCGTTCACCGTGGTCCCGACGAGCGGCACCATGAAAAGCAGGAAAAGAAAGGCGATCGTGCCGTAAATGGCAAAACGCCGCGCCTGCGGCTTGGGCAGCATCGACACCGCGAGCATCACCGGAACGCCGACCACCACCCACATCAGCTGGCGATAGAAATAATAGAGCGGATCGAGCGACGCAGTCGAGGTCGACAGTTTTTGCGCGGCGACGGGCGAGGCGGCGGCCACGGCGACCAGTCCGACCGCGACGAGGATCGACACGAGCAGCAGCAGGACGCGGTCGATTTCCCAGAACCACAGGCCCAGCGGGGTGCGGTCGGCGCGGCTGAGGCGCGGGCCGCGGCGTTTCGTCGTGCGCGTGGCAGCGATCACCGGCCTTTCGGTCGTGGTGTCCATATTGTCTCCCCCGCTCATGCCCCGAGCGCCTGAACAGCCGCACGAAACACATCGCCGCGCTGCTCATAATCCTTGAACTGGTCGAACGACGCGCAGGCCGGCGACAGCAGGACGATATCGCCCGGCTTCGCTGCCGCGGCGGCTTGTTTGACAGCCGTTGCGATGTCGCCCGAGCGCTCGACCCGAATCGCATCGCCGATCTCGGCCGCGAACGGCTCCATCGCCTCGCCGATCAGATAGGCCTTTTTTACATGGCCGAACCATGGACGACACGCCGCGAGGCCGTCGCCCTTGGCCTTGCCGCCCGCAATCCAGTGCAGACGCTGGTCCGGCGCTGGCGGAAATGCCGCCAGCGCCGGTGCAGCGGAAGCCGCATTGGTAGCCTTGCTGTCATTGAACCAGCTGACCCCCCCGACTTCGCCGACCAATTCCATTCGGTGCGGCAGCGACTTGTAGGTCGCGAGACCGCGTTCAATCTGTTCGTCATTCAGCCCCAGCACGCGGCACACCGCGATCGCGCACACGGCGTTCTGCGCATTGTGCGGCCCCTGCAAGGCCGGCCAGCGCGCTTGGTCAACCGGGTCGATATCCTTGCCCGACACGCGGTGGAGGCGGTGGTTGATGCGACTCGCGATCATCTTCGACGGATCGTCGTCGACCGCGACGATCGCGACCTGATCGCGATGCTGCAGGCCGAACAAGCGCGCCTTTGACGCTGCGTAACCGGCGAAACCGTCATAGCGGTCGAGGTGGTCGGGGCTAAGGTTGGTGAGCACCGCGACATCGCAAGCGAGACTGTGCGACAGGTCGATCTGATAACTCGAAAGTTCGAGGACATAGACACCGCCTTCCGGCAGCGGGTCGCGGCTGAGGATCGGCAGGCCGATGTTTCCGCCCATCAACGTCGGCACGCCGGCGCTTTCCAGCATGTGCGTGATCAGCGCCGTCACCGTCGACTTGCCGTTGGTGCCGGTGATGCCGACCACCTTGTGCGGCGGCAGGTCGCCGCGCGCCTCGGCGAAGAGTTCGACATCGCCGATCACCGGCACATGCGCCTCGCGCGCATGCGCGGCGATCGGATGGCGGTTCAGCGGCACGCCGGGCGAGACGACGACGCCCGCAAAGCCGATCAGGTCGATTTCGAGCGGATTGCCGATATCGGCGCCGAGCGCCATCGCGTCGTCGCGGGCTTCCTCGCGGTCGTCCCACGCCGTGACGCCCGCGCCGCTGGCGACGAGCGCCTCGACGGTCGCCAGACCCGAGCGCGCCAGTCCCAGCACCGCATAGCGGCGGCCGGCAAAGACGCGCGAGGAAATCACCGCAGTTTCAAGGTCGCGAGTCCGGCGAGCGCGAGGACGATCGAGACGATCCAGAAGCGGATGACGACGGTGGATTCAGGCCAGCCCAATTGTTCGAAATGATGATGGATCGGCGCCATGCGGAACACGCGCTTGCCGGTGCGCTTGTACCAGAAGACCTGGATGATCACCGACAGTGCCTCGACCACGAACAGCCCCCCGATGAGGACGAGTACCAATTCGTGCTGCGCGGTCACCGCGATGGTCGCAAGCGCGCCGCCGAGGGCAAGGCTGCCGGTGTCGCCCATGAAGACGGCGGCAGGCGGCGCGTTGAACCAGAGGAAAGCGAGGCAGGCGCCGATAATCGCGGCGGCGAAAATGGCTAGCTCACCCGCCCCCGGAACATGCGGGATCCCCAGATATTCGGCGAATTTCACATTGCCCGACAAATAAACGATGACGAGCATCGCCATGCTGGCGATGATCACCGGGAAGGTCGCGAGCCCGTCGAGCCCATCGGTAAGGTTCACGGCATTGCCGAAACCGACGATCAGCACCATCGCAAAAACATAATAAAGTGGCCCGAGCTCGAGCACGATCCCGCTGAAAAAGGGCAGATACAGGTCGGTGCCGGTGCGCGACACGATCAGGAAAACCGCGACAGCCGCGATCACGAATTCGACGAGCAAGCGGACGCGGCCGGGAATGCCCCGGTGACTTGACTTGGTTACCTTGTCGAAATCGTCGAGGAAACCGACGATGGCAAAACCGCCGGTCACGAACAGGCATGCCCAGACAAAACGGTTCGACAGGTCCATCCAGAGCAGCGCGGAGATCATCAGCGAAATGAGGATCATCAGGCCGCCCATCGTCGGCGTGCCCTTTTTAGCCAGATGACTTTGCGGGCCGTCTTCTCGGATCGGCTGCCCCTTGCCCTGTCGCATGCGCAGCATCAGGATGAAGCGCGGCCCGATCCACAGCCCGATGATCAGCGCGGTGGCGACCGCGGCGCCCGAGCGAAAGCTCAAATAGCGAATGAGGTTCAGCACCCCCGGAAAGCCTAGCCATTCCGCCAGCCAATATAGCATCAATAGTCCCCGTTGGTCAGCGCCGTCACGACATGCGACAGGCCGACGCTGTTCGACCCCTTGACCAGCACGGCGTCGCCCGGACGGATCAGGTCCTTCAGCCGCCCTACCGCGGCCGAGTGGGCGGGCACATGCTCGAAATCGATGCGGCCCTCAAGCGCTTTGGCGAGCGGCGCCATCTCTTCGCCGACAAGCAGGGCGAATTGCACCCCGGCCGCGACGAGCGGAGCCGCGAGGGCGGCGTGATAGTCATCGCTGCCCGGTCCAAGCTCGCGCATCGCGCCGAGAATCGCGATGCGACGGTCGCCGGATTCGCTGCCGAACTGGCCAATCGTCGCGGCCATCGAGGCGGGGTTGGCGTTATAGCTTTCGTCGATGACGAGGATATGGCCGCCGCCGAACGGGACGCGGTGGCGCGCGCCGCGGCCCGTAAGGCCCGCCATTTCCGCAAACGCCAGTCCCGCCGCGGGGAGGTCACCACCGACAGCCTTCACCGCCGCGAGCACGGCGAGCGAATTGGACACCCAATGCGCGCCCGCTTGCGCGATGGTGAAGCAGAGCAGCGATTCCTGCACCTGCGCTGTGACGAGCGAGCCCCCCTTGCCATCGGACAGCCAATCGACCGCGCGGACATCGGCACCGGCGCCCAGGCCGAAGCTGACAACGTGCGCGGCGTGCTTTTCGGCTTTGGCGCGGAGGCACGCATAATGCGGGCTGTCGAACGGGACGATCGCGGTGCCGCCGGGTTCGAGGCCTTCGAAGATCTCGCCCTTCGCATCGGCGATCGCTTCTTCACTGCCGAAAAATTCCATATGCGCGGGGGCGATGGTGGTGACGATGGCGACGTGGGGGCGCACCATCCGCGTCAGTTCGGCCAGTTCGCCGGCGTGATTCATCCCCATTTCGAACACGCCATAATCGGCAGTCGACGGCATGCGCGCGAGACTCAATGGCACGCCGACATGGTTGTTATAGCTTTTGACCGAGCGGTGCGCCTTGCCGGGACGGAAGCGATCGAGCGCCGCGAACAGCGCTTCTTTCGTTCCGGTCTTTCCTGCCGAGCCGGTCACGCCGATGATGCGGCCATGGCTTCGCGCACGCGACGCGGTGCCAAGTGCGTTCAGCGCCGCGGCGCTGTCGGCGACGCGGACGTGCGGATGATCGATAGCACTTTCGCAGACGATGCCCGCGGCGCCCGCGGCGATGGCCTTGTCGATGAACGCGTGGCCATCGGCGACCTCGCCCTTCATCGCGACAAACAGGTCGCCGTTCGTCACTTCGCGCGAATCGAAAGCGACGCCCTGGACGGTGAAGTCAGCGCTCGCCTCGCCGCCGGTGGCGGCTGCGATAGCGCGGGCTGTCCAGAGCGGGTTCATGCCGCCTCCTCGCGCGCTACCGTCACATCGTCGAAGGGGACGACGCGCATATCATCGCCGCGGCCGATAATCTGACCCTGTTCGTGGCCCTTGCCCGCGATGCAGATGATGTCGTCCGCGCGCGCTTCGGCAATCGCCGCGGCGATCGCGGCGCGGCGGTCGCCGATGACTTTTGCCGCCGGAGCGGCGGCGGCGATCGCAGCACGAATGACGGCAGGGTCTTCGCCGCGCGGGTTGTCGTCGGTAATGATCAGCACATCGGCTTTTGCAGTGGCAATTCGGCCCATCTCCGGCCGCTTTGCCTGATCGCGGTCGCCGCCAGCGCCGAAAACGAGGATCAGGCGGCCGGTCGCGTGGGGGCGCAATGCATCGAGCGCCGCCTCTATCGCGTCGGGGGTATGAGCATAGTCGACATAGACCGGCGCGCCAGCTTTGGTAATAGCGGCACGTTCCAGCCGACCACGCACCGGCTGGAGCCTTGCAAGATTGCCAAGCGTTTGCGCGACATCGCCGCCTGTCGCGATCACAAGGCCCGCCGACACGAGCGCGTTGGCGACCTGATAGGCGCCGATCAGCGGCAGTTCGACCTTCTGCACCAGATCGCCCGCCGCGATGACAAGCGACTGGCCGAGCTGCGTCGGTTCGCGCGAGACGAGGCGGAGCGTTTCGCCATTCGCGCCAACGGTGAGCAGTCGAACGTTCCGGGCCTTTACGGCGTCGATGACGGCGGCCGAATAGGCGTCGTCGGCCCACACTACAGCGGCACCGTCGGGCTCGACGACTTCGGAAAACAGCCGCAGCTTGGCCGCCAGATAGGCGTCCATCGTGCCATGATAGTCGAGATGATCGTGGCTGAGATTGGTGAAGGCGGCAGCCTTCACTGGCAGGCCCTCGGTGCGATATTGGTCGAGGCCGTGGCTTGACGCTTCGAATGCGGCGTGGGTGATGCCTTCGGCGGCAAGGCCCGACATGTTCGACAGGAAGGTCACGATGTCGGGCGTCGTGAGGCCCGTCGAGGCGCTGTCTTGCGACGTCGTGATGCCGAGCGTGCCGATCGATGCAGCGTTGAATCCCGCCATCCGCCACAGCTGCCGCGTCATTTCGACGGTCGAGGTCTTGCCGTTGGTGCCCGTCACCGCGACGCAGATCGCGGGAAAGCGGTGGAAGAAGCGCGCCGCGATACGCGCGAAGGCGCGGCGGGGATTGGCGTCGGCGATATGCACTGCGCCCTCCACCTTCGCCTGGGGCCGCGCGACGACGGCAATCGCGCCCTCTTCGACTGCGGCCGCAATAAAATCCTCGCCGTTGAATTTTTCGCCGACGAAAGCGCCGAAGACCGTTCCTGGCGCCACCTTGCGATGGTCGATGGCGAGGCCGGTCACGACCGGATCGGTGCCCACAAGCCCTTGATCTTCGAGCAGCGCGGACAGGCGCATTATTCGGTTTCCCCGTTTCTCCACAGCAGCGGTGTCAGTTCGGACACATCGACGTCGCGGCTTTCGTCGGGGAAGACGCCCAGCATCGGCCCGGCGCGGGTGACGACCTTGCGCACCACGGGCGCGGCGGTCCAGCCGGCCGTGCGCTGCCCCGAACTATAGGCGTTGCCCTTTGGCTCGTCTATCATGACGAGCACGACATAGCGCGGATTGTCCATCGGGAATGCGGCGGCGAAGGTCGACACGAGCGAATGGCGGCGATAGCCGCCCACGCCCGGCTTTTCGGCGCTGCCCGTCTTGCCGCCGACGCGAAATCCCGCCGCGTCGGCCTGCTTCCCGGTGCCGTCGGAAACGATCAGGCGCAGCAATTGCCGCATCCGGGCGCTGGTCGACGCCTTGAAGACACGGCGGCCCTGCGGCGGCGCCTTGTCGCCGAGCTTCATCAGCGTCGCCGGACGCCAGATTCCGCCGTTGACGAGCGCGGCATAAGCACTCGCAAGATGCAGCGGCGTGACCGCGATACCATGGCCATAGCTGGCCGTCATCGTGGTGACCCGGCCCCAGTTTTTCGGCCACAAGGGAAAGGCGCGTTCCTTCAGCTCGATGTGCGGCCGCCCGTCGAATTCGAGGTTGCGGAACAGCTCCTCCATCTTTTCGCGGCCCAGTTGGTCGCCGATCTGCGCGGTCACGATGTTCGAGCTGTGGATCAGCGTCTCGGGGACGTTGAGCCAGCGGTTCATCATGTGCGAATCGCGGATGCGAAAGCCGGCGATCGCCAGCGGCTTGGTCGCATCATAGCGCTTTGCCATGCTGGTAACGACGCCATTGTCGATCGCAGCGCCGATCGACAGGGGTTTGAAGGTCGAGCCGAGCTCGTAAAGATTATAGGTCACGGCGTTGCGGCGCGTCGCGGGATCGCTGCCGGTCAGCTTGTTCGGGTTGTAGGTCGGCAGCGAGGTCATCGCAGCGACTTCGCCGGTGTAGACGTCGAGGATGATCCCCGCACCGCCGATCGCCTCCAAATTTGTGACCGCCGCGCTCAGCTCGCTTTCGAGCACGCCCTGAACGCGCGCGTCGATCGACAGCGCAAGCGGCTGCCCGCGGGTCGCCTTGTCGATCAGGCGCTGGTCGAATGCGCCCTCGACCCCGGTGACGCCATGACCCTCGGCATTGGTAAAGCCGAGCACATGCGCCGCGAGCGTCGACTGCGGATAGAGACGTTCCTTTTCCCGCGGAAAGTCGAAGCCGACGTCGCCGATCGCATTCACCGCGGCGACCTGATCGGGCAAAGCGCGGCGGCGGATATAGGTCGGGCGCGATCCGCTGACCTTGCCCAGCAATTCCTCGCGCGACATGTCGGGGAAAATCTTGTGCAGTTCGTCGGCCAGATACTGCCGGTTATTGAGCAGCTTCGATGGAACGACGCGGATCGAATAGCCGTCGATCGTGCGCGCGAGCGGCACGCCGTTGCGATCGACGATGTCGGCACGCGCCGGAACGAAGGCCGATGCCGGAGCGCGGCCCGACGCGGTATCGAAAAGCGCGAAATAGACGAGCCGCACCGACACAACGAAAAATGCCGCCATGAACAGCAGCATCAGGATCATCAAACGCTGTTGTGCGGTCAGCAATATCTGCTGCCGCACCCCGGCGGTTCGAACGCGCGTTGGACGGACGACCAGCGTATTCATCGGCCGGACTTGCCTCCTGCCGCTTCGACCGCGGCCGCGCGCTTGAGGTCGGCGAGCGTCGATTCGGCGAGCAACTGGTCTTCGATCATCTTGAGCTGTTCGCGGCGGCGCGTCGGCGCCATCCGCGGCGGCGTGTCGCTGCGGATCGCAGTGTCGGCCTGGGCAAGGACGACGGGCTTGGCGGTGACCGGCTTCACCGCTGCGGGCTTGCCGACGACCGGGCTTTCTTTTGGTGCGCTGACGGCAGGCGTACCGACCGGCGACACCATCGCCATCAGCACCGGCGCAACCTCGTTCGCGCCGCGCGCGCGCGGCAGCCGGTCGAGCGACGCGAGCTGGCGTTCGCTTTCCAGATATTGGCCGGCGTCGGGCGCCGAATAGCCGAAGGTATCGGCATTCCACTGTTCGAGCTGGCGCATCGAGGCGCGGACCGCGAGTTCGGATTCGAGATAGCGGATATTGTCGCGCGTGCGGTCGATCTGCTTTTCGATGCGCGTCAGCTCGCTGCGCGTCGCCGCGACTTTCAGCGACACGGGATAGAGCATCATCGCAAAGATGAGCACGAGCAGGACCAGGCCGATTCCCTGGAGCTTGCGGGCCGCCATCAGCATGACATCGCCTCCTTGATCGAATGGGCCGGAGCTGCGGTCCGGATCGCACTACGCAGCGTTGCCGAGCGGGCGCGCGGGTTGCGTGCCTCTTCGGCCTTGCCCGGCCGCACCTTGCGCGCCGGGGTTTCGAAAGTTGCGGCCCGCGCCAGAGGGGTAGGCGCGGGCCGGTGACGCGAACCCGCGGCATCGCCACCGCTCCGTTCGCGCAGGAAGTTCTTCACGATGCGGTCCTCGGTGCTGTGGAAGCTGACGACGGCAAGCCGGCCGCCGGGACGCAACAGCCGTTCGGCGGCGTTGAGGCCGGCCATCAGCTCGTCGAGCTCGCTATTGATGTGGATGCGGATCGCCTGGAAGCTCTTGGTCGACGGATCCTTGGGCGCGCCCGGCGGATGGCGCAGCGCCTTGCGGATCACCGTCGCCAGCTCTCCGGTGCGGGTAAGCGGCCGCGCCGCGACGATCGCGCGCGCGACGCGGCGCGACTGGCGCTCGTCGCCATAATGAAAGAGCACGTCGGCGATAACATGCTCGTCGGCGCTGTTCAGCCAGTCGGCGGCGCTTTCGCCCTCCTGCGCCATCCGCATGTCGAGCGGGCCGTCCTTCTGGAACGAGAAGCCGCGCTCGCCCTGGTCGAGCTGCATCGACGACACGCCGATGTCGAAGGTGATGCCGTCGACCGCGTCGATTCCGCGCTCCGCGAGAAGCCGGTCGATCTGGCTGAAACGGCCGTGGATCAACGTCAGCTTGCCACCGGCCTCCTCGACCAGCGCCTGCCCTCCGGCAATCGCATCGGGGTCGCGGTCGCAGGCGATGACATCCGCGCCCGCAGCGAGCATCGCGCGAGTGTAGCCGCCGGCGCCGAAGGTCGCGTCGACATGACGCTCGCCGGGGGCAATGGCGAGCGCGGCGAGGACTTCATCGCGAAGGACCGGATCATGGCGGGGATCGCGCGGCAGGTTGGTCACTTGCGCCCCTTCCCTTTGGCGGCATCCCACGATGCCGCGAGGCGCTGGAGCACCGGGTCGGCATCGGCACATTCGGCAAGCGCGGGCAGCCACCAGATTTCGAGGCGGCGGCCCGACCCCACAAAAGCCGTCGCGCCGGCATCGCCGACGCGGTCGCGGTGAATGAAGCTGGGCAGGAAGCGACCGCTGTCGTCGAGCGTATAGGGCTCGGTATAGCTGAAGCGCTTCTTGAACTCGGCATCCTCGTCGAAGTCGAGGTTGCGCTGCCGCGCGGTGTCGCGGTCGCGTTCGATCTCGCCGTTCAGCCGGTCATACTGGTCCTGGCCATAAGCGACGAGGCACGGCAGTTTTTCGTGGAAACCGACCCATAGCACGCGCTGGCCGTCCGCAATGAGGGGCACATTGTTGCGGAACTGCGAGGGGACGGCGATCCGCCCCTTGCCATCGATCGCGGCGAAACTGGTGCCCGCATACTGGCCGGGCGTCACAATTGCCATCGCTCTGCCCCCCGTATCGCGCCACCGGGCAAAACTTCCCCGTCCCCGGAATCGCAGGATTCCAGCTATTTCGGCGCGGGTGGAGAATGCCCCTCTCCGATTCTGTGAGTATCAACTATAGATCGGGGTGAAAAGGGGTAATTTAGGGTAGATTAGGGAATCTAAGCCCCATTTGCCGCAAAAACGGCTCTGAATTGGGTAAATACCCGTCCTACGGCGCACAGCGGCACCGAGAAGCATGCTTCGATCGGGGTGAATTGGGGCGAATAGGCCCGACTCAGCTGGTTCGGGCGCGAATCCACAGCGGGCGGAGTCGGCCATATCCCGTGTGGGGCCACAGGCGAGCGGATAGCCATTCCATCGTGTCGGCTTGTCGCAGATGATGCGCCCCCGGAACGAGCGGACGCCATAGCGGTGTAAAGAGCAGGTCGGCGTCGCCGATTAGCCAAACGTCGCCCTGCCCTATTTGGCACTGGGCAGCGCGCCGACGGGCATAAGCGCGGCATTGCGGCGGCAAGCGGTCAAAGCGCCCCGCACTGAACAGGCGCAGGCGCGCGCCATCGACATCGACCGGCAGCGCCTTATCCTCGGCGGCGGGCGCGGCGGCCAACGTCACACCCCAATGGTCGAGCAGCGGCGTCAGCAAACTCGTCACCGGCGGATTGCGAGGATCGCCGAGTGGATGGCGCACGGGCCAACCCGACAGCGCATCGGCGAGCACGACCGCATGCCCACCACCACGAACGAACGCATCGATCGCGACCAGTTCCTGCGGCGCCAACGCGCGGGGATGGGCGATCAGCAGCGTTCCGCCCGACGATGGCACATGATCGGCGAGGCTGTCGACCAGCGACACCGGCCCTGCCGCCGCCAGCCGCGCGAGCGCGGGATCGTCATTGGTGCCCTCGGCAATCATCGCCGCGATGTCATGACTCGCCGACCAGCGCAGCGGCAGGCCGGTGAGAATGGTGACGGCGGGCGCATCGGCCGAAACCGGCGCGGGCCTGTAGAGGGCCGCAAGCAACGCGTGCCCCGCCCCGAACCAGCCGATCACGAGCATCGATCCGGCAAACCACGGCAGGATACGGGACCGGCCGCGCCACTGGATGACCAGGTCGGCGAGCCAAGCCGCGACACCCCCAGCGACGATCGTCAGGAGCAGGGACAACCATCCCGCCGATCCCGCCAGGACGATCGCGAGCAAGCCTTGCATGACTGCCAGCAGCGCGAGAGTGAGAAGGCCAATGCGCCACCGCAGCGCGATGGGCTCACCGCGCTGCCACCGGGCGAGAAACAGCATCGGCGGCCCGAGCAGCGGGATCGCCAACGCCGGATCAACACGGCCGAGCAGCGCCTGCCCGCCCGCGACCCACGCCAGCGCAGCTATCGTGGCGGCAATTGCAAAAGCGCGCAGCAAATGCCGGCGCGATAAAGGCTTCACTGTTTCGACTGGCGCGCGCGCTGAAGTGCGGGGTCGGGCTCGAGGTCGGGCACGGTCGACGACGACGGTGCGGCCTGCGGCACCTTCACCGGCGTCGCGGCATTTTCATCTTTCGACGAGGGCGACACCGCTTGGACGCCGAGTTCCTCCAACGGCGCGCCGCTGGTTTTCTCTTCGTCACCCGGCATCTTGACCTCGGCAGAGGCCGCCGCGTCGCTGGCGGCGCTTTGGCGTGCGCGATCGCCGATCAGCCCCGCCATGCCGACCAGCAACAGCACCGTTAGCACCCCTGCAATGCCGATCTGCAGGCGCCGCATCGTGTCGTTGACGGGCGCCGTTGTCGGCGGTGGCGGCGGTTCCTTGGGGGCCGAGGGAATGTCGATCCGCACGCTCATGTGGGGCCCCCCAGTCCTTTGCTCGCCAGCCATTCGGGATTGTAGAGCGTCGAGAGATAGCGAAACCCGCTGTCGCAGAGCATGGTTGCGATGCGCTTGCCCGGACCCAATTGCCGCGCGAGCGCCATCGCGCCAGCGACGTTGATCCCCGACGACAGGCCAAGGCACAGCCCCTCCTCGTCAAGCAACTGGCGGACCACCGCGAGACCCTCGGCATCCGAGATGCGGAACTGCGTGTCGATCGGCGCGCCGTCGAGATTGGCGGTGATCCGGTTCTGGCCGATCCCCTCGGCGACGCTGCTGCCTTCGGGCTTCAACTCGCCGCATTGATAGTAATTATAGAGTCCGGCTCCGTGCGGATCGGTGAGCGCGACGACGATGTCGGCCCGCTTCGCCTTGAGGCCCAACCCGGTGCCCGCGATCGTCCCTCCGGTGCCCGCCGCGCAGGTGAAGCCGTCGATACGGCCGTCCATCTGGTCCCAGATTTCCTCCGCGGTGCCAAAGATATGCGCTTTGCGGTTCGCGATATTGTCGAACTGGTTGGCCCAGATCGCATTGTCGGTTTCCTCGGCGATGCGGCGCGAAGTGTGGACGAAATGGCCGGGGTTCGCGAAGGGCGCGGGCGGGACGAGCACAAGCTCGGCACCGAGCGCACGGATCGTCGCCATTTTTTCGGCGCTCTGGTTGTCGGGCATGACGATGATCGTCTTGTAGCCGAGCGCATTGCCGACGAGCGCCAGGCCGATGCCGGTGTTGCCCGCGGTCCCCTCGACAATCGTGCCGCCGGGGCGAAGGCTGCCGTTCGCTTCGGCATCGCGGACGATATAGAGCGCGGCGCGGTCCTTCACCGATCCGCCGGGGTTCGCATATTCGCACTTGCCCCAGATTTCGCAGCCGGTGGCTTCGCTCGGCCCTTTCAGTAGCACCAACGGGGTGTTGCCGATGAGGTCGAGGCTGTTTGCAGCAATAGTCATAAGCCTGATCTAGGGCGCCGCCTCGCCCCTCGCAAGACAGCTTCGTTTTGCCCCTCCCATGTCCGCCTTTGTCGACCAACGGGGCATGAGCGCCGACCAACGCCCATTCATGAGCATGCGAAGGGCTTGTCACTGTAACAGTATATCATTACTGCGGCCCCATCGGTTCTCCATAAAACAGGACTCTCCCCTTATGCGTTTGCTTTGCTCCGCCGGATTTACCTTCGCACTCTTCCTCGCCGTCCCGGCTTTTGCACAGGACCGCGCCGCCGCGGGCAGCGACGATGATGTGCACACCGGCGAGCCGATCATCGTCACCGCACCCTATGTCCGCAGCCTCGACATCCTCGGCAATGTATCGGTGCTCGAAGGCGACGAGCTGGCGCGCGACATTCGCGGGCAGATCGGCGACACGCTGACGCGGCAACCGGGCGTATCGGCGACCAGCTTCTCCCCCGGCGCGTCGCGCCCCGTCCTGCGCGGCTTTTCGGGCGAGCGCGTCAAGGTCCTGACCGACGGCATCGGATCGATCGACGCCTCGAATACCTCGGCCGACCATGCGGTGACGATCGATCCGCTGACCGTCGAACGCATCGAAATCCTGCGCGGCCCCGCGGTGCTGCTGTTCGGCAGCCAGGCGATCGGCGGCGCGGTCAACCTGTTCGACCGTCGCATTCCCAGAAAAGTCCCCGCCGACCATGTCCATATCGATGCGATCGGCGGCTATGCGACTGCGGCGAACGACCGCAATATCGGCAGCTCGATCGACGTCGCGCTGAGCCCGCAGATCGTCGCGCACCTCGACGGCAGCTGGCGCAAGACCGGCGACGTCCGCACCGGCGGCTTCGTCTATGCCCCCGATATTCGCGGCGACCTGCTCCACCTTGCCGAGCATGAGGTCGAGGAAGGCCATCTCGACGAAGCCGACGAACTGACCGCACAGGCAGGAAAGCGCGGCAAGGTCGACAATACGCAGAGCGAAACCTGGACCGCAGGCGGCGGGATTTCGTTGATCAACGACGGCGGCCAGCTCGGCATTTCGGTCGGCTACTTCGACACCAATTACGGCGTGCCCGACCGGCCGAACACTGCGCATGATCATGGCGGCGAGGAAGAAGAGGGCGGCCACGACCATGGCGAAGGCCCCGTCACGATCGGCATGAAGCAATGGCGCGCCGACCTGCGCAGCGAAGTCGAGCTGGGCGACGGCTTCTTCGACAAGCTGCGCATCCGCGCGGGCTTTGCCGACTACAAGCACACCGAGTTCGAGGGCGACGAAGTCGGCACCGTCTTCACCAACCAGGGCATCGAAGGCCGCCTCGAGCTGGCGCAGAACGACCGCGGCGGCTGGCGCGGCGCGAGCGGCGTGCAATATAGTCACCGCGACTTCGACGCGATCGGCGCCGAGGCGTTCGTGCCGCGCAACCTGACCGACCAGCTCGCGCTTTTCACGCTGCAGGAATATACGATGGGCCCGCTCGGGCTCGAAGCTGCGGCGCGTTATGAAAAAACCAATGTGCGCGCGCAAACAGTCGGTTTCGAACGCAATTTCGACAGCTTCTCGGGCGCGCTCGGGGCGACTTATGATATCTTCGGGGGCGCGAAATTCGGCGTTTCGGTATCGCGCGCGGTGCGTGCGCCGTCGGCCGAAGAGTTGCTGTCGAACGGTCCGCACATCGCAACGCAGAGCTTCGAGCTGGGCGACCCGAATTTGAAGCGCGAATCCAACTGGGGCGCCGAAGCCTCGTTCAAGTTCAAATCCGACGCGTTCAACCTCAGCCTGACCGGCTATTCGAACTGGTTCGACAATTTCATCTATTCGGCTGCGACCGGCGCGGAACAGGATGAACTGCCCGTCTTCCAATATTTCCAGCGCGATGCCCGCGTCTATGGCTTCGAGGCTGAGGCGAGTGCGCGCCTGGCGCAGATCGGCGGGTTCAACATCGTCGGCGATGTCACCGCGGACATGACGCGCGCGAAGATCAAGAATGCGGGGCTCGACCGCAACGTCCCGCGCATCCCGCCGCTCCGCGTGCTTGGCGGGCTCGAAGCGCAGGGCGAACGCGTCGATGCGCGCGTCGAGGTCGAATGGACCGACGACCAGACGCGCACCGCACAGTTCGAGACGCCCACCGATGGCTTCACCCTGGTCAACGCCTCGCTCAGCTGGAAGCCGCTTCCTAATAGTAAGAATCTGACGCTCAGCCTGTCGGCGAACAATATCTTCGACGTCGAAGCGCGCCGCCACGCCAGCTTCACCAAGGATTATGTGCCGCTGGCCGGCCGCGATTTCCGGCTGACAGCCCGGGCGAGCTTCTAACCCCTCTCTCCGCTCGTCCCGGCGGCCGGGTTCGGTTCATCCGGACCCGGCCTGTCGCGGTTCAGAAGGGAAGCAGCTTGCGCTTGTTCCAATAGATCGAGGTCGCGGCGGCATAAGCGCCGACCTTTTCCCAGGCGGTGCCATCGACCTTTTCAATGTCGACGCCGCTCTCGATATAGGCCTGAACGATCTTCATGATCTGATTTTCGGTCATGTCGCCAGACAAATCGGGGTTTGCGCCGCTCGGGCCGAAATCGAGCGCCTTGTCGACCACCGCCGGCGCGAGATCGAGCTTTCCGATATCCGCCGCAAGCCATTCGCGCGAAATGCGCGCAAGGCTGTAGTCGAAATAAATGCCCTTCTGCTCGGCGGTGATGCCGTGACGCGTCACGCACGCGTCAGTCACCGTCCCCAGATCTTTGAACAGGGCCTCGCGCGAAGCTGTATCGCCGCCACCCGCCATCGCGTCGCCGATCGATGCCCGCGTCTCACTCGGGATCGACGCGACGACGCAATCGAACTTCTCGCCTTCCTGCGCCGATGCGGTGCCCGGCAAAGCCGAAGCCGCCAGCACTGCCGCAGCCATCAAAGTCCTGAACATCGGCGAATCCTTCTACGCTCGAGAGATCGACCCTCAGGACAGCATGGCCATCCCGCCGTTCACATGCAACGTCTGGCCGGTGACATAGCCCGCCTCTTTCGACGCAAGATAAACGACGGCGGCAGCAATATCGCTGCCCTCGCCCATCCGGCCGGCCGGAATGCGCTGGTTGAGTGCTGCCTTCTGCGCGTCGGGCAGATCGTCGGTCATCGCTGTGGCGATGAAGCCCGGCGCGACGCAGTTTGCGGTGACGCCGCGGCTAGCGAGTTCCTGAGCGAGCGCCTTGGTCATGCCGGTAACGCCTGCCTTCGACGCGGCATAATTCGCCTGCCCCGGATTGCCCGTCGCGCCGACGACGCTGGTGATCGAAATGATGCGCCCGAAGCGCGCCTTCATCATCGGCTTGGCGGCGGCGCGCGCGAGGCGGAAATTGGCCTCGAGGTTGATACGGATGACGTCCATCCACTCCTCGTCCTTCATCCGCATGATGAGGTTGTCGCGCGTTACCCCCGCGTTGTTGACGAGGATATCGAGCTGGCCGAGCGCCTCGACCGCTGAAGGCACAAGTGCATCGACCGCAGCGGCATCGCCGAGGTTGCAGGGGAGAGCGACATGATCGCCGCCGAGCGTATCGCGAAAGGCATTGAGCTTTTCGGCGTTGGAACCCGACACCGCGAGCCGCGCGCCCTGTGCAGCGAGCGCCCGCGCAATGGCCGAACCGATGCCGCCCGAAGCGCCGGTGACGAGGGCGGTCATGCCGGTGAGATCGAACATCTGAGTTTCTCCTGAAATCTTTGAATTAGAGCGTCTTGAGCAGTGCTTCGATGTCGTCCATCGAAATGACACTAACCGTCTCGATTTCGCCCGCCGCGCTGCGCTTCACCATCGGCGAGAGCACCTTACCGCCGAATTCGACGAACTGCTGGACGCCGATGCCTTCCATCGCGCCAACGCTTTCGCGCCAGCGGACGCGGCCGGTGACTTGCTGGACCAGCAGGTCGCGGATCGTGTCGGGGTCGCTGACGGGACTTGCAGTGACGTTGGCGACCACGGGGATCAGCGGCGCGACGGGCGGATTGGCGCCGAGCGCCTCGGCCATCGCATCGGCGGCGGGCTGCATCAGCGGGCAGTGGAAGGGTGCCGACACCGGCAGCAACACTCCGCGCTTGATGCCATAATCCTTGACCAGGGCGACCGCGCGCTCGACCGCGCCCTTGTGGCCTGAGATCACGACCTGCGAGGGGTCATTGTCATTGGCGACGGTGCAGATTTCACCTTCGGCCGCAGCGTCGGCAAGCTTCTGCGCGGTGTCGATGTCGGCGCCGAGCAACGCCGCCATCGCGCCGACGCCGACCGGCACCGCCGCCTGCATCGCCTGCCCGCGCGTCTTGAGCAGCCGCGCCGTGGTCGCCAGGTCGAACGATCCCGCGGCGCAGAGCGCGCTATATTCGCCGAGGCT